>NZ_JAMAWN010000001.1:0-472843 GCF_023713305.1 Psychrobacillus sp. MER TA 171
GGAAATACAAGGAGCCACAACCATATTTGCGGTCAACTTGAAGCGAATCCTAAAGTTACTTAACGAATGAGAGCAAGAATAAGGCAATGAAAAAGGGTATTTTCTGTTCAGTTTGAACAAAAAGTACCCTTTTTTAATTTTCAAAAACAAAATTATTATAAAAACGTAAGTTTTTCAGTGCCCTCGCTTTGCTCCTGCGGGGCTTTCAGCTCGAGCTATTCCCCCAGGAGTCGCCGCCTCCACTCCAAACAATAGGAATGGATAGATGTCTTACAAGAAATTAGCAGCTTTAAAAAGAAATAAAACCGTAAAATCAAGTTGCCGATTCACGGTTTCAAAAGTTAAATGAAAAAACTAACTGGTTTTCGGTAAAAACAATATAAAAGTAAATTGAGCTTGAAATTATTCTCCCTAGCTCAATTTTTTAAAGTTATCAATTTCATAAATAGCAATTTACCAATTAAAACACGAACAATTTATATGATTGATTGTAGCGGCAGGCGTCCGCCGAAACGGAAAACAACTCCATTTTATTTAGAAGATAGTCTTGACCCAGCCTTTTAACTGTTTTAAATGCTTAGTTTCCAAAGAAGTTGAAAGGGAAGATGGACCAGGATTCATCTTCTTTTTGTTGTTCCGATAAATCCTCGAATGTGTGCTGTTTTAGTCGTGGATCTGTACAAAGCTTAGTTGGAATATCTTTTTCTTTCAGATAAACAAGACGCTGCTTTTCACAATCAGAGGTTGCAAGTCCTCCTGTTTCTATATCTACGATAACCCCGCGTACACCTGCAGGAGCGATAAATGGCTCCTCGGGTAGTCCACGATGCACTTGCTCCATGAATTCAATCCATACTTGTTTCGTTACCTGCTTCGCTTCTGCATCACTCACTGCCTTGCCTTGGTCATAGCCATTCCAAACCCCAGTAGTTAGCTGTGGTGAGAATCCTATCAGGTACTGGTCTGTATTCGTTGTTCCCGATTTAGCTGCGTAAGGACGTGTTTGCTTTGCGCGTATACTAATACCGGTAGCAGGAGAGTAATCATTAAAAGTAGGGTCAAAAGTTCCAGTCATCAAATGTGATAATAAGAAAGCATCTTCTTCTAACAATACTTTCTTGCCTTTTCTTTTTTCCTCACTGATGTCATATATAACTTTGCCCTCATTGTCTGAGATTTTCGTAATATACGTTGGTTTCATTTGGATTCCTTTATCTGATATCGTATTGTATGCCTTCGTCATATCCAGTAAGGAAGCCTCTGGTGTACCTAACGCGGTAGCAGGTGTTTGATCGACCTTCATGTTGATATTAAAGCGTTCCACCAGTTGTTCAAATGGTTTATAGCCTATATGCTCCAATGTTTTCACTGCATATATATTGTCGGAGATTGCTAAGGCCTGCGCCATCGAGATTGGATGATTAGCAAACTCTCCATTTACGTTTTTAGGCTCGTATTCTCTTCGTCCATTGTCATAGGTGAAAATCGTTCGCTCACTTTTTAAGTAAGTAAGGGGTGAGAAGCCATTCTCTAGTGCTGCTGCAAACAGTAAAGGCTTGATTGTTGATCCAGTTTGTCTTTTTGCTTGTGTAACTCGGTTAAAGGGACTTTCGGTAAAGCTTCTTCCTCCAACCATAGCTGTTATATAACCTGTTTTGGGCTCCATACTGACGAAACCAATTTGCAGTTCCCCTTTAGGCATCCACTTTTCAATGGTTTCTTCTGCTACCTGCTGATGCTGTTTATTTAACGTAGTAGTAATCGTCCACCCACCTTCTTCGATGCGACGGCCTTTGCTCTCCACTATTTTTGTAGCTTCCTTCCAAACTTCCTCTAAGAAATAAGGTGCTGTCTTTTTGGCTACTCTTGATTCTTCTGTCTTTAGAGCTAAATGCTCTAGGTTAGCACGTTCCTTTTGTTCCGAAGTAATGAATTGCTGGTTATTCATTAACTGCAATATTAGCTTTTGACGATTAACGGCCTTTTCTTCGTTCACAATTGGAGAATAGTGGGTCGGCCCTTTTGGAATACCCATTAAAAGAGCGGATTCTCCTAAAGTTAAAGACTTAGCACTTTTCCCAAAATAATACTGACTTGCTGCCTCTACTCCGTACATCCCATGTCCAAAATAAACAGTGTTCAAATAACCCTCTAGAAGCTCATCCTTTTCATAAAAGATTTCTAAGCGATAAGCATACAATGCTTCATTTATTTTTCTTGTCCATGTTTTATCGTGGGTTAAAAACACATTACGTGCATATTGCTGAGTAATAGTGCTGGCACCTTCAACTTTTTTCCCTGCCTTTACGTCCTTTAGAAGAGCGGAAGCAATTCGAGAGTAATCAAAACCATTATGCTCGTAAAACTCCTGGTCCTCCACGGAAATAGTTGCTTGTGGAATAAAGGGAGACATTTCATCTAGTGATATCCAGTACCTACGCTGCTCATTAAAACGATCTCCTATGACATTACCTTGATTGTCTAAATATACAGAGGAAATTGGAACCTGAATAATCGGTGCGCCAACTATTTGCGCATATATTCGAAGGGTGACTATGGCACTTAAAAATGCACAGCTAGCAGCTATTCCTATTAGGAGAACTCTTTTTAATCTTTTATTTCGAGTAGTCTTCTTTTTATATTGCGCGCGCTTCAAAAAAATCAACCCCGTTCTCACCTGTGTTTTTAACAGTATGAGAACTATAGAAACAAATTAAACCGAGAATTAAAAAACTATTGCACTTTTGCCAAAAACCACTATACTTTCTTTGTATTTACTTTTTAGGTAAAGTAAAAGAATCATATTTTGGAAGGAGATAGATAAATGGCTGGATTTTGGTTTACAGAAAAGCAAACCGAGAACTTTGGCATCACAATGAAGGTGAAACGCACACTTCATACAGAACAAACGGATTTTCAACTGTTGGAAATGGCTGAAACAGAGGAATGGGGTAACATGCTCTTTTTAGATGGCATGGTTATGACTTCCCAAAAGGACGAGTTTGTTTATCATGAAATGGTTGCACACGTTCCTTTATTCACGCACCCTAACCCAGAAAATGTATTAGTAGTTGGTGGGGGAGACGGTGGAGTAATTCGTGAGATTATGAAGCATCCGAAGGTTAAAAAAGCGACATTAGTTGATATAGATGGAAAAGTAATTGAGTACTCAAAAAAATATTTACCAGAGATTGCTTGTGAATTAGAAAACCCAAGAGTAGATGTGCAAGTAGGAGACGGGTTTATGCATATTGCTGAATCTGAAAATGAATATGATGTCATTATGGTAGATTCAACAGAGCCGGTAGGACCTGCAGTAAATCTATTTACGAAGGGCTTTTACGCTGGAATCTCCAAAGCTTTAAAAGAAGACGGATTGTTTGTTGCACAATCGGACAACCCTTGGTTTAAAGCGGATTTAATCCGCCAAGTACAAAAAGATGTGAAGGAAATATTCCCAATTACAAATATGTATTTGGCTAATATCCCAACGTATCCAAGTGGTTTATGGTGCTTTACAATTGGATCTAAAAAATATGATCCACTACAAGTTCCAGATGAGCAATTCTTCGATATAGATACTAAATATTACACAAAAGAGCTTCACAAGGCTGCATTTGTTTTACCGAAATTTGTGAAAGACCTTGCAGGAGAGTAAATTATGAGATTCGATGAAGCATACTCAGGTAATGTATTTATTAAAAGTAAGAAGAATTACGACGAAGCACAGGCTGTCATTTATGGCATGCCGATGGATTGGACAGTAAGCTATCGTCCTGGATCTCGTTTCGGTCCCCAGCGTATTCGTGAAGTATCTATTGGTCTAGAGGAATATTCTCCATATCTTGATAGAGAACTAGATGATGTGAACTATTTTGATGCAGGAGATATTCCACTTCCATTTGGAAATGCAGCGAAAAGTCTAGACTTAATTGAAGGGTTCATCCGCCAGCTTTTGCAGGACGGAAAAATTCCGGTCGGCATGGGTGGAGAGCATTTAGTTTCTTGGCCAGTAATGAAGACGGTGGCGAACAAATATGATAACTTGGCAATCATTCACATGGATGCACATACAGATTTACGGGTGGAATATGAAGGAGAACCACTATCTCACTCCACTCCAATTCGTAAAATTGCAGAGCATATAGGACCTAAAAACGTCTACTCATTTGGAATTCGTTCTGGAATGAAGGAAGAATTCGATTGGGCAAAAGAAAATGGCATGCAAATTGCTAAGTTCGAAGTGCTGGAGCCTTTGAAAAAGGTACTTCCAACACTTGAGGGACGCCCTGTTTATGTGACAATTGACATCGATGTACTAGACCCAGCACATGCACCTGGTACAGGAACAGTAGACTGCGGAGGAATCACAAGTCGCGAACTACTAGCCTCCATCCACGCAATCGCAAACTCAGGTGTCAACGTAGTAGGCTTCGACCTAGTAGAAGTAGCCCCAATCTACGACCAGTCGGAGCAAACCGCAAACACAGCATCGAAACTACTACGCGAAATGCTACTAGGATGGGTTAAATAGAAAGTGGTCTCTAATGTTCTGCGGAGCTGAACGAAGTGAAGCGGAAGCACAATAGCAAACACAGCGTCGAAACTACTACGCGAAATGATCTTAGGCTGGATCAAGTAGAAAGCAGTCTATAGTGTTCTGCGGAGCTGAACGAAGTGAAGCGGAAGCCAAACCGCAAACACAGCGTCGAAGCTCATACGAGAAATGCTACTAGGATGGGTTAAATAGAAAGTGGTCTCTAATGTTCTGCGACGAGCAATCGCAGGTAAATGCCCAGTCCTATGTACTAAAAAAGTTGAATTAGATAAGCTCTTAAAATTTTACAACCAGTAAAATTTTAAGAGCTTTTTTAGGATATTTTCTAAAACAATGAAGTGAATATAAAAGTCTGAGCAGAAGAATAGATAAAGTAATACAATGGGCTTGTAGATATTTCCAAACTCATTTCTTACTTGTAATTAAAAAGGTGAATCGAATGAATAGAAAAAAAGAGAGGAGTCAAACATGTCTAATAAGAAACAAAGAGGAATAAGAAGAAAAACTAGAAATATGATAAAAAGAATTTTGGAGGAAACCTCGGAATTTCCCTCGGACTTTTATAATGGGTATTGGCATCTCCATTTACCAACTTCAGAAGGGTTTATCGATTCAAACAGAACGCCCATAGGAGTAAAGAAGACCTGTGTTCAAACCTTATTGAAACAGGCTGTTCATTTAATTGAAAAGAAGTCAAATTCTTTAGGGTACTATCGAGTAGTTGTTTATATTGATTTTAAAGCATTATTTGATGCTCAAATCATAGTGTTTGCGGAAGAATCATACTTCAAACAGTTCTTTAATCGAAACAATGATTCTCAAAAATGGCTTCCTTTGAGCAAAGAAAAAAGCCAAACTTGGAGATTAGATATTCCACAAAATATGAAAACATTAGGCTTTGAAGAAAGCATAAGAGACGAAGCTGGAAATGCTTATAAAAAAGATATCTGGTTTATAGGTGAATTAGAAGAAATTTTGGATGGCTTACGTTAGAAATAGAGAGAAACGTTGTAACTTAAGCTGTTTTTAAGCTATAATATGAAGGTTATATTTTTACATAAATAAATTAATATAAAATGCTTTAAAGGATGAAGTCCATGTCTGAACCATTAAAAAAACAAGTTACTGTTCGGTTGCGATCAACAATCCAACACCCGAAGTCTAAAAAAGAATCCTTTGACATTCGTACATCTGGCGTTCTAACCTTAAAGGGAGAGCAGCCTTATTTAGTTTATGAGGAAGTACAGAACGAAAAGGTAGTTCGAACAACAGTAAAATTAAATGCTGAATCTGCGTTAATACTTAGAAGTGGTGGTGTCAAAATGCGCCTGCCATTTCAAAGAGGAGAACAGCAGACCGGTAGCTATGACACAGGCTACGGCACATTCATGATTACAACCAATACAAAGAAATTGCAATTCACAGATGGTCAATTCCTAGTACATTATGAGCTTATAGTGGACGAAGAAGTGGTCGGTACATATAAATTAGAACTAACATATACGGAGGCGGAATAAAATGAATGCAGTAGAAAAAGTCCAACAATCCATTAAGGAAGCTTTGCAGCAAGCAATCTTTAAAGCAGAACTTGTAACCGAGGAGCAACTGCCATCAGTTCATCTTGAGACACCAAAAGATAAAGCAAATGGTGACTATGCAACAAACATTGCTATGCAATTAACTAAAATTGCGAAGAAAAACCCTCGTCAAATCGCAGAGGCAATTATTGAAAACCTTAATATGGACGGAACAATGATGGAGAAAGTAGACATCGCTGGACCAGGCTTCATGAACATTACTGTACGTAAAGATTACTTGCAGGATGTAGTAAAAGCAGTACTTTCAGAAAAAGAAAATTACGGCCGCACAACATCTGGTGGTAACGAAAAAATTCAAGTAGAATTCGTTTCTGCCAACCCAACAGGTGATTTACATTTAGGACATGCACGTGGAGCTTCTGTTGGAGATTCCTTATGTAACGTATTAGACTTTGCTGGCTACGATGTTTCTCGTGAATATTATATAAACGATGCAGGAAATCAAATCAATAACTTAGCCGTTTCTATTGAAGTGCGTTATTTTGAAGCATTAGGTATGGAAAAGGATATGCCTGAAGATGGATATCGTGGTCAAGATATTATTGATATTGCTGCTGACATTGCAAAAGAACATGGAGACAAATTTGTTCATATGTCTGATGAGGAGCGTTTCCAAGCATTCCGTACTCACGGGTTAAAGGTAGAATTGGCGAAGCTTCAAAAGGATTTAGCAGACTTCCGTGTTAACTTTGATAACTGGTTCTCTGAAACTTCCTTATATGAAGGCGGTAAAATTGATATTGCGTTAAACAAATTACGTGAAAATGGTCATATTTTTGAAGAAGAGGGGGCAACTTGGTTACGCTCTACTACATTCGGAGATGACAAGGATCGTGTACTTATCAAAAGTGACGGCTCCTTCACGTATTTATTACCGGACATCGCTTATCATGAGAATAAGCTAGCTCGTGGCTTCGATCAGCTTATTAATATTTGGGGAGCAGACCATCACGGATATATCCCACGTATGAAAGCTGCGTTTGAAGCACTTGGATATAACCGTGAAAAACTAGAAGTATCTGTTATTCAAATGGTTCAGTTATATAAAGACGGCGAAAAGATGAAAATGAGTAAGCGTACGGGTAAAGCGGTAACGATGCGTGAGCTTGTAGAAGAAGTAGGACTAGACGCAGTTCGTTATTTCTTCGGTATGCGTTCAGGTGACTCTCACATGGACTTTGACTTAGATTTAGCTGTTTCCCAATCAAATGAAAACCCAGTATATTATGCACAATACGCACATGCTCGCATTTGCTCTATTTTACGCTCAGCAGAAACACAAGGTATGAAGGCTACTACTGATTCCTTGGATTTACTGCAAAGTGAAAAAGAATTAGATTTATTGAAAAAAATTGGTGACTTCCCACAAGTGGTAGCAGACGCTGCAAAACTTCGTGCACCTCACCGAGTTGCAACCTATATTCAAGAGCTTGCAGCAACATTCCATAGCTTCTACAATGCAGACAAAGTATTAAATGCAGACAATATGCCACTTTCAGAGGCACGTCTAGCATTAGTGACATCTGCACGTCAAACGATTGCAAATGCATTGAAACTAATTGGTGTATCTGCTCCAGAAAAAATGTAATTAAACCTCTAAAGGCATTAAGAATTCGCTTCTTAATGCCTTTTTTATGCTATGTTAAAGTTAATGGTTGATAAGTATAGAAATTGAGCTTGAGGAAGCATTGCCAAGCTCATTTTATATTTCTTAACGCACCCCGTTACTTTAAGAAGATATTATCTTGCTTCATTGAGCCCTTGATAAAAAAACCTGTAGTTAAAACAATAATACCTATAATACCTCCGATAAATTCAGCAATATAAAAATCTCCATCTCGCACCAAACGAATCAAAAATCCTCCACCAAAAATAATGGTAATAATGCCCCCAAAAAATAATAGAAAATACTTCAAATTATTACCTCCTCTTTTCTTTTTAGTTAACGTTCCCATTCTGTATATATTCACATAATAAATGATTTAGGAAATATACTCCAAGCTCATTTTATGCTAAAGCTTTTACTTACCTGTATGACCGTTAATATAATCAAGCAATAGGTAGGGGCTACACCTCGTAAAAATGCTTATACCTTTCCTCCAGATTAGGCTTCCTTTGGTTGACGGATAGAATTTGTACTTTATTCTTTAGTAGCCACTCCAAATATTCTCCTACATCATGATTTTGATCTGTAATAATTCGGTTTTCCCACACCTGATAAGGTAATGAACTGTCGGTCATCAGCTTTTCTAACACGGTATCCTTGGGAACTAAAACTTCAATTTGATAAGGGAGATTTACTACTAATGTTTTGTCGTCTTTAAACAATGTTCCGTCTTTGATAAACCATATTTTTTTCGTCAGATCCTCCAAAATATCCAGGTTATGTGTGGAAATGAGAAAGCTAATTCCTTGCGCATGTAAGGTGCGAATCAGCTCCTTCAATTCGATCGTACTTGTAGGGTCCAGTCCATTAAAAGGTTCATCCATTAAAATGACAGAAGGCTTTGTTAGAATGCATAATGCAATAAGTAAATGCTGTCTCATCCCGAACGAGTAGGATTTTACGGGCTGGTCGACATAGGATCGAATTCCAATTTGCTCAATAACTTCTTCAATTGCCGTTTTCTCCAACCTATAGATGTTTGCAACAAATGCTAAATGGTCGAATCCAGTTAGCTGCATATATAAATAGTTATCGCTCGGTAAGAAGGTAACGTGTTTATAAAAGTCAGGACTCTGATTAGAGACGTTTTTGACCTTCACCGTTCCATATTCAAACTCTTCAATTGCTAGAATGGATCGTAAAAGAGTGGATTTACCTGCTCCATTTGGGCCTACTAGACCGATAACATCGCCTTCATAAATTTCAAATGAAATATCTCGCAAAACAATTTTTTTCCCATACTTTTTTCTAAGCTGGCGAACTTCTAATACTGACATCATGACACCCTCTTCCTTCTTGGTATGAAGCCTATTAGGAACAATAGCAAACCACTAAGTAACAGAATCATCGACCCATTACGGAAATTGACGGAGGACGAGCTCGCTAATACGGATTTCCAGCCATCTACAATGTTCCATGTATCAAAATAAACAAATGGATTAAGATACATAAAGGAAGTAGTAATGTATTGATTTGCGAAGTAATAACCCAATACGGAAACTAATAATGTGATAACTAAAGAAACATAATAGTTTTTAATCCATCTCCCAATTAAACTAAATAAGCTGTTCAGAAAGAAAATTTGGGCAACGATAAGAAATCCACTTTTAACGAGTAACACTAGTAAACTCTCAAAGTAAAAATAACTATTATCGACAGGAGAAAAAAACGTATTTTCGCTCGCATTTTTAAGAGCATAAACTAAAATCGGATAGTCCGGTTCACCGAATCCACCTATAATTGAACTGACAATAAATGTAATTCCTCCGCTAATTAGAATTGCCCCATAAGCAATTAATAGATTGTAGGCCCATTTGCTTGCATAAATAGATTGGAAAGTAATGGGCTTGGTAGCCAAAAAATGAATGGATGATGTTGGTCGCTGTTCCTCGGAAAGACATGTCCATAGCAGAAGTATAAACACACATAAGACCACCAACATTATGTTCCAATCTAAAAATTTATACATAGTGAACAAGCTACTATTTCCATATTTCGTGTTTCTTTCTTGAGATGATTTTAGTAAGGTGTAGTGTTCGTTACCTAAAGCATAACTAGGATCATTGAAATGAGAAATCCACTGATACCCGATCGGCCATGGTGTAATATTTTTCTTATCTAATATATGCTGTTGCTCCTCAGAAGCCATTACAGTAACGTTCCACATGGGTGAATCTAACTCTTTATAGGATTGGTCGGGCTTCGTAATTTCATTATATTTTTGAGCGAAATCTTTCGAACCAATATTATATTTTAACTCATCCAATACGTTGTATTCGTTTTCAGCGTGTCTAATCATCATGGTGAATGGGTTTTCCTCGGGAAAGTCTGTCGTCCCGTCTCCTGAATCCTCCGACATGCGATTCGCTTCAACTTCTCTATTAAAATCTTCTTCATGGACCCTCCACTGTACTTGTTCTTCAATAAGGAGGTTTTGTAAATCTTCCATAACATTCAAGTATATGGTTGGCAGCTTTTGATAGGTTTGATTGACGATAATAAATGTACTACCGATAATCCCAGTTAACAGAATAATGGTAAGCAACACATGACCTTTGCGCTTCTTTTTAATATGTTCAAATTGAAGCAACTGCATCCTCCCCTCTAGTTTCGGATAAAATCGCTTGCGAGCATAAGCAGGGAGGGGGGAGGTGAATACCACATTCTTCGATTTAAATACCGGAAAGCATGCAAGTATACCTAGAATGAGCAAGAGGAGCATTCCAGTTAAATACGTTACAAAACGATTGGTAGGTAGTAAATGCATCTCATAAGAAACAATTAGATGGATAGGATTAAACATATGAAATCCAAATAGAACAGAACAAATATAGCCACACACGACCAGGACGGTAATGATTGCTAAAAGTACACTAAATGAAAGCCGCTGTTTAAACAAACATATTGCAATCGTCAGCATAAGTGCCACAAAAATTGCCCAACCAATTGGTAGGAAGAGTAGCCATTTCCATACTGGCACCATAACTGTTCCTGCACCAATAAGCATATCTATTGGATAGTGTATCGTCTCTAAATTCCCAGTCAAAAGAGGTGGCAATAAGGTAAAGAATGCTACTAAAATCGTATATACAATCACAAGCATTAAAAAAGGTATGAGATACCCGTAATAGATTGCTGTATTTGAAAGTGAGTTAACTTTAAAGAACTCGAACGTCCTATTTTGTTCATCCGAAATAATTTTATAAATGAAGATGAGAAAAAATAGAAATGCAGTAAAGGGACTGAATAATAGCTGGAATAACTGCTTAGAAAATAGTGCTGTATTAAAAGGGGTCTCTTGTTCCGTAAAAGGTAGGCCTTGTTTCGTTAATGCGGCTGCTTTTTGTTGCTCAACTTTTAAAACCTCAGGATTAATATAACTTATAAAGTCATAGCTTTCATACTCACTATATGCTTTTAAGTAGGCGAGGTTTTCGTTGGAAATATTTAAATCTCCTCGAATCAGCTTAGTTGATATTTCTTTTAAATACACTTCTTGGATGAGTAAACTGTCTAGTGCTAGTTGTTGTTCCTCGGTTAAGCCTAAATCCTTTTTTTTATTTAATAGGCTACCAATGATAAAATTAATGGTTTCCTTTCGATCATTAAATGTGTCTTGTAGCTCTTGTTGAGTTGTTCCGGATTCATTACTATTAATAGCCATCAAAGAAACGATAAATAGAATGATAATAAAAGGTACCAATAATATGTATTTACTTTTTAAGATTCCTTTCATAACGAAACTTATAACTTCTCTCATGAGTTCCCCCCTGAAAAACAGACGTAGATTGTTCCACTTCCTCTTTATATATGATTATATGCTTGTAGAATCGAGCATATTTTCTAGAAAAAGAAAACATCCCTTTAAATAGTGAAACTTACAGAGAACTGCAGAGTTAAACAACTACGTAAAGGGATGATTTCTAAGAAAGCCTTTATTTTAACTATTCTATCTTCCTATTTATCAAGTTCACGTGATACTGGTGCGTAAGGACCTGTTTTAATGTATCCTGAGAAAAATGAGTAGTTTCCAGAGCCGTCTGCAAAACCTCTATTATAAATATACCCAGAATACGTTTTACCATTTCTAGTTTCAGTTACCCACATAGATTGATCTCTAGTAAAACGAACCGTTCTTGAAACAAAAATTTGTTCTGAAGATACATCAACTTTTGTTTCTTTACTTTCAGTGGCTTGTACATTTTCTGCTTGGGCTGTGAATCCAAAACTTAAAGCAATTACAAAACTTAACAATAATATTTTAAATTTCTTCATAAAGTATATTCCTCCGTATCAAATTTTATTTTTTTAGAAAACAAAATACTTAGGAAGAAAATCGGCCGATTATTCTTACAATTCAATCTTTTCATATTATGATAACCTTGTCCAGCTCTTTTTGTTACACACTTTCTTAGAGGAAATGCCCATTTTTAGTATGTTTTCAAGAGTAACTTGTGTAAGTAATTATAAATATTTTTTGAAATTTTCAAATGTGAGATCAGTCCACATTGCCTTTTAAAAGACGAAATTAGATTAAAATCCATAATTCTATAATGCAGAAAAAGTGCTAAATGCAGCAAATGGATCTCTTTCAGGAATAAAGACATTTAAAAACTTTCAGAATTCTATTCTGGTTCTTTTGTTATCCTAGAGTATTAATATATTTTATTTACAATAGTATTTATTCTAAAACAATCAAATATGTAATATAATGTAAATTATTAATGAGGGAGGTGCTTTTATGGAAAAAGGAATTCTATTGTTTTTAAAGTTAGCTATTGTTTTAATGGGAATCCCAGTTCTTGCTTTATGTATATTTCTAGTACCTGAAATAGCAAGCTTTGTAGTAGAATTATATCCTGAATATGCTTATTTGAAATACCTAGTTTATATCGATTTGTATGCAACAGCTATTCCTTTTTACTTTGCTCTATACCAAGCACTAAAGCTTTTAAATTATATAGGTCATCATAATACCTTCTCTGAACCTTCAGTAAGAGCCTTGAAGAAAATAAAATACTGTGGATTAGCTATTAGCTCTTTATACGTTTTAGGTATGCCAATATTCTTTCTTATGGCAGATAAGGATGATGCGCCTGGAATCATAGGCATCGGACTAGGCATGATTTTTGCTTCCCTTGTAATTGCAGCCTTCGCATCTGTTCTACAAAGACTTCTACAAGAAGCAATGACACGAATGGAACATAACAAATGAAAAGTAGAGGCTTAATTATTGGAATGACTATAATCAGTATTGCTGTCCTTACTTTTTTTCTTTTAAATAGAGCTGATTACCATGGCAAAGTAGGGGATATAACGGATAATAACTTTACCTTATATCCTCTGGAAGTTAACCCTGAATACGAGCATTTTACTCCTAAAGTTCATATCTCTAATTTCACCAAAATAACAGGTAAAATAAATAACATGCGGAGCTTAAAAGAAGGACAAGAAGTGGAAATATGGGCTGTGGAAAAGGAAGGAAAGATAGTTGCAAAAAAAATTAAGGTATTGAAAGACTCGTAAAAATTATGTTAAAACTGTTCAAGGAGAAGATATAATGTCATGGTACTTAGAGAGTGTTTATAAGAGAAATAAAGAAGCGCCCTATACTTTTTATATTCCTAGCCAGGAAGTAATTGATATTTTAAGAATAGGAGATCGGGTCAAATTAATTTTCGAATGCGAGACTAGAGCAGACGGGTATGCTGGTGAAAGAATGTGGGTGAAAATTACCCATAGGGATATGGAAAACTTTAAGGGAGTTCTTTCAAACGACCCATTCAATATAAGTGAATTAAAAATTGGACAAGAAATTTCATTTCGTGCAGAGCATATATGTGACACTGAGTATAATGATCCAAATGCTTCTAAATGGGATTATTATTTTGATACGAAAATAATTGTAAGCAACGATGTTTTAGAGAGAAGAATTTAATTTTATGTTAAAAGACGATCCAAAAGATGGTCAAGATTCTGGTTGGTCTGTTTTAAGTGGTTACGAAGACGATAGATTTTTAAGTAATTCTGATAATTTCCAGTATATATCCATAGGTGTAATTTTAAATATAGATGACTCTGTTCTATCTTTTATTGATGAGCCACCTCTATGTGCATATGAAAGAAATGACCACGGTGTCTTCTATAAAATAGAAGATTACGATTGGGAGTCTTACTTAGCTTAGGAGGGGATTTATATGAACATTGCTCAATTAAAAAAAGTACTATTTAAGCAAGCTACCATTTTTGAGACGGGTGGTTATCGACCAACGGAAGAATTAGGAGAGAGCTGGATTGGAAAGGTCATGTGGGGAAAAGAAGAAAATATACCTTCACAGTACGAGCCTTTAAGTACAATTTTTTTAAACAATCTCCCTTACGTACCGGAGGAATTGGAAAATATTCAACTAATCACCATTTATATGGACTTTAATGTATATGATCATTTAAATGATGATAACCTAGCGCCTTTTTTTATTATCAATTGCTATACAAGCTTCAATGGATTACAAAAAATAAATAACCAATCTGCGAGGATAAAGTCTTTTCCGTTACAGCCAAGATTGGTTAAGAACGATACTCCTGCCTGGGATTCTGAAGATATAGAAACGGAAGTCCAAGATGAGATTTTACGTCTTGAATTGGAGGAGGATATTGAATATTACGATGACATCGTGGAGGATATCTATCCTATGCATAAGATCGGTGGGTACCCCACTTATACACAGAGTGGAGTTTCATACGGTGAAGAATATCCATTTGTTTTTCAAATAAGCTCCGATCCGAAGGCACAATTCAATATAGTTGATAGTGGTAGTTTTTATTTTTTCTTTAATCAACGCAAACAAGATTGGATTGTATACTGTGATTTTTATTAATAGCAGGTAAAAAAGTAGTAATGGATTAAAGCTCATTTCAGTAAAAGTTTTTTTATATTATTATTTATCTCAAAATGTTTTGATTCAATTATTCCCTTTGTTTTTAGATATATTAAGAAGATGGAGCGAATTTCAGTTGTACACAACTAAGAGAGGGTGTTCTTTTTGACTGGATGGAAAGAAGAAAATAAACCAAATATCCTGAAAACAGCACGAGAACAATCAAAAGCAACGAAAAAATACTAAAAGAAGTACGAGAAACGATTGAAAAAAACAATGATGAAAACAAAAAATCGCGATGAAAAACTACTATATTAAGCTTTTTTAAGGTTAAAGTTGTGTTTTATATATTATAAAGAAGTCTTTACCAATCAACCATGAACCTTTTCTAATTATTGATTGAAGTGGCAGGCGGAGCGATAAGACCTCACAGCCACGCGCGTAAGCGATGGGTGAGGGCTTATCGCTCCCCCCCGCGGAAAGCGTCCGCCAGAGCGGAAATCTATTCTACTTTCCACATTTAAAAGCATATAAACTTCAATATTCTTTATTAATCGTTCGTATTGTTGAAATGTATAAAATGTATGCTTTTTCAAATACCGACTTCAACTCGACAACATCTAAATATAAGGTATAATAAATGCAAGAAACAATAGAATAACATTTGCTTAAAGGTGCTCTAGTTATCGGTTACTAGAGTTAAAAGGGAAGCTGGTTAAAGTCCAGCGCGGTCCCGCCACTGTAAGTGATGCATATGCATCATAAGCCAGAAAACCTGCCTTTACGTACACACCCATTACCTACGCGGATAGGTCTGGTGTAGGTCCGCTTTCGGTTTTTCGTGGCTGATTTATACCTATCTATCTCTCATCCTAGGATGGGGGATTTTTTGTTGTCTATATTTAGGAGGAATAAAGGATGAAGAAACTGTGGTTAATTATTGGAATGACCTTGCTGATTTTAGGTGGTTGTAATGAGCAAGAGACACTTCCAACAGAAAAAGAAAGTAGCCAAGAAATTGGTAACTCAGAAACGGCATTCCCACTTACACTGACGGATGCAGTAGGACAAGAAATTACGCTAGAGGAAGCTCCGACATCCATTATATCTATGATTCCGAGTAACACGGAAATTCTATTTGCTTTAGGGCTAGATGATGAAATTATCGGTGTAAATGATTATGAGAGCTACCCTAAGGAAGCCTTAGAAAAAGAAAAAATTGGTGGCATGGAGTATAACATTGAAAAAATTATCTCTTTAAGTCCGGATATCGTATTCGCTCATGAATCCATTGTTTCAATGGCAGAGTCAGGATTACAGCAGCTTCGAGATGCTGGTGTAAAGGTATATGTTGTACAGGATGCAAAGGATTTTAACTTAACCTATACAACTATTGAACAAATTGGCCGAGCAACGGGGAAATATGAGGAATCACAAGCCGTTATAGAGGATATGAAGGCAAAGGTTGATGAAATTCAAGAAAAAGTTGCAAAAGTAGAGACAAAGAAAACAGTATTCGTAGAAACTTCCGATGTACCAGAAATCTATACTCCTGGTAATGGGACATTTATGCAAGAAATTTTGACGATGGTCAATGCAGAAAACATTATGGCCGATCAAGATGGCTGGTTTCAAGTTAACCCAGAGGAAATAGTAAGCCGTAACCCAGATGTAATGTTAATCACCTATGACTACGTGGAAGGAATTGTAGAAAAGGTGAAGCAGCGTGATGGCTTTGACACAGTGACTGCCATTCAAAACGATGAGGTGGTACAAGTGGATGAGGATGCAACGAGTCGTCCAGGTCCACGTTTAGTAGAAGGCCTAGAGGAAGTGGCTAAGGCTATTTATCCGGAGGCATTTAGTGAGTAAATCAATGATCGGTTATATCTTGTCACTGGCTACGTTAATCGTAGCCATTTGGCTAGGTGTGTCGGTCGGATCTGTAAAGGTACCGATCAGTACTTTATGGGATACGGGTACAGATGCGATTGCAACAAATATCGTCTGGAAGATTCGCATGCCGCGAGTTATACTCGCAGGATTAGTCGGAGCATCCCTGGCAATAGCGGGAGCAGCTTTTCAAAGTCTGCTTAAAAATCCGCTAGCCGATCCTTATACATTGGGAGTGTCGTCCGGAGCATCAGTTGGTGCAGTGGCTACACTCTTTTTTGGAATATCAGTACCTTTTTTAGGAATGTTCACCTTGCCTGTTTTCAGTATGGCAGGGGCGTTAATCACTATGCTGATCGTCATATCCTTTGCGAAGCTTGTTGATCGAGCGATGAAAATGGAAACTATTATTTTAACAGGCATTATCTTTAGCTCGTTTCTCGGCTCAGTCATTTCCTTAATGATTGCATTAACAGGGGAAGAGCTGAGACAAATTATCGGTTGGTTACTTGGAAGTGTCTCTATGCGTGGCTGGAGCTATGTTCAAATGGCATTGCCGTTTATAATAATTGGTTCACTTTTATTATGGTTGAACCGTAGGGAGCTAAATGCAATGCTCTTTGGAGAAGAACGGGCACAGCATTTAGGTGTGGAAGTGAAGAAACGTAAAATGATGATTCTAATAGGAGGGTCCATGCTTACCGGGACCGCTGTAGCTGTTTCGGGAACCATTGGATTTGTCGGACTCGTAGTGCCTCATATGACGAGGCTGCTATTTGGCTCCGATAACCGGCATGTTCTTCCCTTAAGCTTCATAAACGGAGCTTCGTTATTAATCATTTGTGACTTGGTGTCACGTACCATTATATCTCCAACAGAGCTACCAATAGGTGTCATCACTGCCTTTATAGGTGCACCAGTATTTGCATTTATCTTCTTCCGACAACGTAAAAAAGGAGCTGCTTAGCATGCTAGAGATCAAAAACATTTCTGGTGGTTACAATCAAAAACTAGTCGTGCATGACGTATCCTTCCAGGTATCTAAAGGAGAGATGCTAGGAATATTAGGTCCAAACGGCAGCGGGAAATCTACCCTTTTAAAATTGATGAGTGGCATACTTACCCCTGCAACGGGAGAAGTATTGATTGAAGGTAAGCAACTAAAATCCTATTCCTCAAAGGAGCTTGCGAAAAGGCTGGCCGTTTTGCCGCAGCTGCACAATCAAGCTTTTTCACATACCGTTCGAGATACGGTTTCACTCGGTCGTTACCCTCACCAGTCGGGCTGGTTTTCAACATGGTCGCAAGAGGACGAGGTAGCGACACAGGAAGCAATGAGGCTGACTGCTATCGACAAATATGAAAAGCATTTACTAGAGCTTCTATCAGGAGGAGAACAGCAGCGGGTGTTTGTAGCACAGGCATTGGCTCAGCAGGCTCCCATATTGCTGTTAGATGAGCCGACCAATCACTTGGATATTGCTCATCAAAAACAACTTCTAGATACGATTAAGACACAAGCAATTGAGAATGGTATTACGGTTATAAGCATTTTTCATGATATTAACCTTGCATCGCTTTACTGTGACAGGCTTTTATTGATGGACCAAGGGAGGATTAAAGTAATTGGAGAACCGCATGAGGTAGTAAAAAAGAGTTTAGTGGAAACGGTTTATGAAGCCAGAGTTAGCACTAGTCCTCATCCAGAACGTCCTAAACCACAAATAACCATTTTGCCAGACGTAAAGGAAAAACAAGACGATAAACCAATTACAGTGTCCAATTTTCAAGTAACGGATGATTATGTTCTCTTCCGAGCAGAAAATCAATTAAAGACGTGGTCATCTGCAGTCATTAATGCAGGAAGTGGCTGGTATAGAAACTTTGTCAATCGAAGAGTGGATGCGAGCTACCATTGTGATAACGTTCAGGAGGAAATGATAGAATACCTTGCTACCGAAGGATTATCAGAGGCAGATACGGTAGGTATGATGACAGCGGTCAAAACTACGGACGCTATCATAAAAGAGTACAAAACACCTCTTGGTAATCTAGTCGTAATGGTAACTGCGGGGGTTGGAAATGCAGTGGATGTCTCTAGAGCGCATGAGGTTGAAATGTTTCCTTCTGTAGGTACGATCAATACATGGATTGTTATTAATGGTGAGCTAGCAGAGGAGGCATTTATTCAATCAGTTATCACTGCAACGGAGGCTAAAACGAAAGCGATGGCTCATGAACAAGTGAGGGATTCAAGAACTGGTACACTTGCGACCGGTACCTCGACAGATAGCGTCCTAATTGCTGCTACACAAAAAGGCACTTCTATTGAATACGCAGGTCCTATAACAGAGATCGGTAAAAAGATTGGGCAAGGCGTATTTGAATGTACAGTGGAGGCTATTCAGATATATAAAAAGGCAAAGGGATGGGTGTAAGATGGCATCTCATATGATAGCAATAGCAATTGGTCTTCTGCTAGATCGATTAATAGGAGATCCTCCTAATTGGCCTCATCCAGTCCGCTGGATCGGCACGTTTATTTCATGGCTAACCAAGCAATTAAACAAAGGTAGTAAGAGGAAGCTTAAAGGGCTGATCCTAGTCCTAGTTATAGTGGGCATATCATTTAGCATTGCTCTAGTGCTTGTAACCGTTGCTTATTCTATTCATATTGTTTTAGGAATTGCGCTAGAAAGTATACTTATTGCTTCTGGCCTCGCCCAAAAAAGCTTGAAGAACGCTGCAATGGATGTATACAAGCCTTTGATAGAGGGGGATTTACCTAATGCAAGGGTTAAGCTTTCATGGATTGTAGGAAGAGACACGGAATATTTGGACGAGGAGGAAATAACTAGAGGGGTAGTAGAAACCGTCTCTGAGAATATAAGTGATGGAGTTACTGCACCTCTATTTTTTGCCTTCTTATTTGGCGCTCCTGGTCTGTGGGCATATAAAGCAATCAATACTTTAGATTCCATGGTTGGTTATAAAAATGAACAGTACGAGGAGTTTGGTTATACAGCAGCAAAGTTAGATGATGTTGCGAATTATATCCCGAGTCGATTAACTGGGTTGGCCATTATGCTGGGAGGAAGAAAGGAAACTGACATTCCCTTGAAGGAGAGAATGAAGGGCTGGTGGATGGATGCTAAGAAGCATCCGAGTCCCAATAGTGGCTTTTTAGAAGCATCCACGGCCTATCAATTAGGCATACAGTTAGGCGGAAGAAATACATATAAAGGAGTCGTTTCCAATCGTGCATTGATGGGAATTCGTAAGGTTCCTTTAAGTGCAAGACATATATTAGGAGCGATTTCCCATTTACACACAGCCGTCTTTCTTTTCTGGTTTGGAATGACGGGGATAGGAGGTTTAATACTTGTCGTTACCTAGCCACGGAGCAAATGCTCACCAATTATATCAACGTCTAAACATTCCAATACCTGAGATGGTCATTGATTTTAGCGAAAATGTGAATCCACTAGGTCCCCCCAATTTTGTGAGGGAGCAGTGGGAATCCTATGCAAATCTAATAACGAAATATCCAGATCCCTATGGAGAGCCATTCCTAAGCGCGGCTGCAATGTATCATGGTGTGAGCTTAAAACAAATACTCATTGGCAATGGTGCAGCTGAGATATTTGCAAGCATTGCCATTCGCTATCAGCATAAAAAAGTAGTGATAATTCATCCGACATTCTCTGAATACGAGGCTACGATCAGACCATATGGGGCAGTAATCAAGGAGATTATAGCAATAAGTTCGCTGCCGATGAATGAGGTGCTTAGCGCCGTAGAAAACGCAGATGTTCTGTATATGTGCAGACCAAATAATCCTACAGGCTACCTGGTTCCCTTAGAGGAAATCATACAGATAGCGACTGCTGCAAAAAGGCATGTTTGTGATTTAGTGTTGGACGAGGCTTTCCTAGATTTTATAGAGGAACAGGAATCTTTTATTCCGTATTTAAGTGATTTTCCTAATGTTATCGTTGTCCGTTCAATGACTAAGATGTATGCAATTCCAGGGCTACGACTTGGCTATGCAGTAGCGGGGAAAGCAACAATAGATGATATTCGTTCAAGGCTGCCTCACTGGAATAGTAATGCATTGGCAACTACGATTGGTGCACAGTGCTTCAAGGAAGAGGAGTATAGACAGCATGCTATTCATTTTGCGCGAAAGGCACGAACGGACTTCACCCAATTTTTAGAGGGGCTTAATTGTAGAGTGCTACCATCTCAAACAAATTTTCTTTGCTTTCAGCTTCCCGACCCTGTTCAGTCGAAGGATTTTTTTGAATATTTACTAGCTAAAGGCTGCGTGCTCCGACATACGGAAAACTTTAAAGGACTAGATGGTAATTGGTTTAGAGTAGGGATGAAGAAAGAAGATGACATGCAGTACTTGAAAAAGGAGTTGACCACATGGTTCGAGGAAAGCTTGTCTTTATAACAGGGGGAGTGCGGAGCGGGAAAAGCCACTTTGCGGAGCAATACCTGATGAACGAGCAGGCTCCTCGTAATATATACGTTGCTTCAGGTGTAGCAACAGACAGAGAAATGGAACAAAGAATTGCACATCACCAAAGAGATCGGGAAAATTATCCGGTAAACTGGATTACGATTGAGCAACCGAGATATTTGGAGAAACTAGTGCCAGCAATCAAGGAAACAGATGGAATCCTTTGGGACTGTGTCACGACTTGGCTAGCAAACGAGCTTTATGTTAGTGACATGGAAAAGGTGGAAAAGAGGCTATTTGAAACAATCGACCGATTGTTAGAAAAGGTAAAGGTCATGGTCGTTGTATCCAATGAAGTGCTAGATGAACAACTTTCTAGCTATGAAAGTGTGCTTCTCTATCAGCAGTGGATTGGTCGTATTCATCAAAAGTTAGTTGCTAAAGCCGATGTTGCATACGAAATGGAGTATGGATTAGGACATCAGTGGAAATGAGGTGGAATGATGAATAGCCTGTTATTGGCACTTCAATTCTTTACCATTATTCCGGTTAAAAAAAATCTGCCGATGGAAAAAAGAGAAATAACTGGGATGTATACTTTTTTTCCTTTAGTAGGAGTTGGCATTGGAGCAGTCGCTAGTTTGGCTCTCTATTTTGAATGGAGCCCCTTAATGACTGCATTTGTGATTGTCAGTCTGGGAATCCTACTGTCAGGAGGACTCCATATGGACGGCTTTATCGATACTTCAGATGCTTTTTTTTCCTATAGAGATTTAAAAAAGCGAATGGAAATTTTAGATGACCCTCGAGTTGGTGCTTTTGGTGTGATCGCTATTGTTTTGCTGATTGTAGGTAAAGTAATCATCATAGCCGAGGTGTTGTCTTCTGAAAGTTTTCATTGGATATTTATAGTGATTATTCCTGTCTTATCACGCATAGTTCTTGTGGCGCTATTTAGTACTACAGTAAATGCTAAAGAGAGCGGTCTGGCCTATTTCTTTAAGCAAAGGATTCATATTCCACTACTATTACCGTTAACAGCATGCTCATTGTTTATAGCCATTTGTTTAATTGGTCTAACGACGTATTGGCTTATTGCGATTACAATCTTAAGTGTGTTAGTCGTATTTAGCTGTGTATATCGTAGCTGGACGTTAAAGAATTTCGGGGGCATTACGGGTGACTTACTCGGTGCCAGCCTAGAGCTGACGGAGGTTATTCTATGGATCACGCTTTTACTGTTACTCTCATAAGACATCTTCCCACGAAAGGGAATACTGATAGAAAGTATATTGGATGGACAGATGAGCCCGTTATTACTGGTCTAAAGACCGTTAATAAGATAGGAGAAGCAACACAAGTGTTTGGGAGTGATTTACTGCGATGCCGCCAGACTGCCGATATAATTTTTGGAGATATTCCATATATTGAAAGTGCTAAGCTCAGAGAGTGCTCCTTTGGTAGTTGGGAAGAAAAAACATACGAGGAATTAAAGCATGAAGCAAAGTACCAGGCGTGGCTAGACGATTATGAATGTATTGCCCCACCAGGTGGGGAATCTCTACGACAGCTAGAAGTAAGGGTAACAAAAGGGTTTTGTGAAGTTATTACTAGCTCTAATCATCCTATTATCATTACACACAGCGGGCCTATTCGAGCATTGTTAAGTAAATTTGTAAATGACTCTAAAAAGTTTTGGGATTGGGATGTGCCCCATGGAAGCATGTATACACTGTGTTGGAAAGATAGACAAGAAATACTGGAGGGAAAGCATTGCACGTCATATTCGGTGGAGCATTTAATGGAAAAAGAGCTTTTGTAGAAAAGAAGCTAGCTGGACGTCATGTTCAATGGATTAATGCAGGGGAAGAACTCCCTACGACATTATTTCCCGATAAAGAAATACTGGCGATAACAGGGTTTGAGAATCTGCAACAAGATCAGTTAAATATATGGTATACGTATTTAAAGAAATGGGATCTGGAAAAAGAGGTTTATGTGGTTGCTACTGAAATTGGAAGAGGGATTGTTCCGATGGAGGCAAGTATGCGGAAGATAAGAGATGATGTGGGAAGATTTTATCAGCAGCTTTTTGCTGTTGCAGAGAGTGTTACACGTATTTGGTATGGTATTCCACAAACTATAAAGGGAGATGTTCACAATGAAAATTTACACTAAAACAGGTGACAAGGGACAAACAGGATTAATCGGAGGCAGAACAGATAAAGACGATATTCGAGTAGAGGCATACGGAACAATTGACGAAGTAAACTCATTTATAGGAAAAGCAGTGACAGAGCTAGATCCAACCAAATTTGCAGATCTTCTAGAGGATTTGGAAACGATTCAGCACGAGCTATTTGACTGTGGTGGAGATCTAGCAAACGTATCTAATCGCAGAATCTATAAAATGACAGATGAGGCAATCGAGGCAATGGAAAAACGCATTGATGTATTAGTAGAAGAAGGCCCAGTATTAGAGCGATTTATCCTTCCGGGAGGAACTCCAGCTGCGGCGACGCTTCATATTGCGCGTACTATTACACGTCGTGCAGAGCGATTAACTGTGACGTTATCTAAAACGCAAGAGGATGTACCTTCCGTTGTACAGCGTTACTTAAATCGTTTATCGGATTATTTATTTGCAGCAGCTCGTGTGGCAAACGTGCGGGAAAACGTAAGTGATGTTGAATACGTAAGAAGCGCAAAAGTGTTTAAAAACGTTGGAAGCGAGAAAAAAGAAGGGGAGTAATCTATATGAAGCTTCGACTATTAACACTTGCAGCCATGTTCGCAGCTCTTTGTGCAATTGGAGCGTTGATCAAGATTCCAGTGGGGATTGGAAGTGCGGCACTAGATACAGTGCCTGCACTTATTTCTGCTCTTTTTTTACCGCCAATGTATGCAGGAGCGGCTTCTTTAGTAGGTCATCTAGTCTCTTCCTTATCAGCTGGGTTCCCACTAGGTCCATTACATATAATCATAGCCCTGGAGATGTTTGTCATTCTATTTGTTTTTACAAAGCTCCATCAAAAGGGATATCACTTTTGGAAATGGGTTTTCTTTATCTTTGCAAATAGTGTACTAGCAACCTTACCTTTCTACTGGATTATTTCACCTGCGTTCTTCATAGGTGCTTTACCGGGTATCACGCTGGCAACTATACTTAATGCTTCCATTGCTATGATTGTTTCACCTGTTGTTGAAAAGGTAATCGAACGAGTGAAGACACATGCGTAATGCTATATTATTGCCAAATGGAATAGTACTAACCACGGATAATTCGGCAGCGATAGGTAAAAAGGAAAACGATGTAGTGTCTATATCAGATGAGGCAGTAGCCTACTTTGCCGCTCGAGTCTCTATCTTGGAGCAGTGGGCAGCTAGCGCGTACCCACAAACGATAGTGGTTCATAATTTTTCAGGGAATGACAGCTGGAACAAGTATATAAAAGGAATAAAGAAATTGTTTAATGAGATTGCAGAGGAATGTCCAACCATTACAGGTAGCAGCGAAACGAATATAGAAACCATGCAATCAGCCGTGGCTATTACGATGCTTGGTCAGCAACAGCTAAAACACGATCAAGATGTTCAATGGTATGCCTACGGAAAGCCATGTATAGGGGAAGAGGTTATTAAAGAAGCAGACAAAATCGCAGACCTAAAAAAAGTTTGGGAGGCAATGAGGTCTGGATTGGTTCATGAAGTTTGGCCGGTCGGCTCTAAAGGGATAGCAGGTGAATGTAAGCAACTAGAGCTCGAGTGCAATATGAAAGGCTGGGAAGTCGAAAAATCTGCTGGTCCAGCAACGACGGTACTAGTAGGTATTAATAATTCGAGACAGCAGGAAGCAAAACTATACTTTGGCGAATACTTTCAAGCAATCATTTAGCTTACTTAGCCTTATAAAAAGCAGTCCATTTCCTAGTTGGAACAGACTGCTTTTTTTAGTGATTATAATATTACCCCTGAGATACATATGATGAATACCTTCATCCCCTGAGATCTTTATAAATAATTCCACATCATTTAATGTAAAAGTTCTTTCAAACCTAACTATATCTCCAATCTTTAAAGACATATAATCTCCCCCTTAAAAGAATATTATATTACTTGTATAGCCAAGTCTTACTGGATGGTACAACTCGTAAAATCTAATGGAAATGAAGCTATTTTTCTCGTCTTACGATTTTGGTATCTTTATCACTCCCAATTGAGGTATATTAAGAGACCGGTATCACCTTCAAAAGAAAGTTTCCGTAGAGCTTCAAGATGAGTTAATTTGTAGTACTCACTGCCGATAAAAGGAGGGTGATTACTATAGAAACATGGATTTTACGTTTATAGACACGAAAATGTAAAAGGAGATCAATTGAATGTTTGAAAATTATTTGGAAGAGGATATGGTCGTCATTCAAGGTGACTATGCTACTTCTGTTGTTATATTGTCCATTTTAATAGCCGTAATAGCCTCATATTCAGCCTTGACGATGAATGGAAGAGCGCAAAGGATTGGGTTTTTTCATCGAAATCTATGGTTAATGTTTGCTTCTATTGCGATGGGATTTGGAATATGGTCTATGCATTTTGTTGGGATGAGTGCATTCTCCTTGCCTGTCCATATGACATACAATGTTACACTGACTGTTTTATCTATTGTGCCAGCAATGGTAGCATCGTTTATAGCCTTTTATTTATCTAACCTGCCGAAAAGAGGGCTTTGGGTTTATATCCTAGCTGGAGTTTCGATGGGAGCTGGCATCTCTTCCATGCACTATATGGGAATGTATGCCATGAAAATGGATATCTTTTATTCTTATAACTACTTAATATTTATAGTTTCTATTGGTATATCAGTGGCAATCTCGATGTTAGCCGTCTATATTTTTTCAAACCTGCAACTTTATATGAAAAATCGTTGGATTCAATTATTTACTGCTCTAATTATGGGTTTAGCAGTGTCTAGTATGCATTATACAGGTATGTCAGCAGTCACTTTTTATGTGCCAAGTGATTTTCATGCACACGCACTAGCACATGACATGGGGAATATAGGTGGTTTAGTTATCATTGTCACTGCAGGAATGGCGTTACTGCTTGGTATACTTTTTTTATTGGGTCAAATAGATCGTTATGTGGCGTACCACACGAATTTTTTTGATTCCTTTACAAAACTACCAAACCGGCGACTATTTGAGCAAGATCTTCGAAAGCATTTATTTCCGGAGTACTTAATCATATGGCAGCTTCATGGATTAGAGGAACTCAATAAAGAATATAGTTATCAATTCGTTGATGAAGTGATTAAGCTAACAGCTCAAAGATTTCAAACAATGCGACCTCCATCCTCTGAACTATATAGAATTGAAGAGAACCGCTTCGCTTTTTTGATGAAGGATGTTAAGGAAAGCTCACATGTAAAAGAAGCTATGCAGAGAATTTCTGAATATCTACAAACGCCATTCTTTATTGATGGGGAAAAAATATATCTTTCTTCCGTTTGTGCAGTTGCAGAAGCTAACAATAAAACCGAGGCAGCAACCTTGTATGCTAACGCTTTAGCTGTTATCCGCCACTCCTCTACTAAGTTTGAAAATGAGGTAATTTTCTTTGATCCATCAATTCACACACATGCTTTTGAGCGTGAGATAGTGGATGGAATAGGTCGTGCCATTAAAACGGGGGAACTGTTCTTAGTCTATCAGCCGAAAGTTTCTCTTAAAGGGAATCAGGTGGAAGGTTTAGAAACCTTACTCAGATGGAAACACCCCATTCATGGACTACTATCTCCGGCTTTGTTTATTCCTATACTCGAAGCACATAATCGAATGGAGAGAGTTACGGACTGGATAATTGAGGAAGTCTGTAAACAAATCGCAAGTTGGAGGGAAGAGGGGATCTCTTTCGGGCAACTTTCTATTAATATACCTGGAGACTATGTAACCTCACCAAAACTTCTCCAAGTACTACAAGCTAATATGCGGAATTATGAGGTATTAGCCTCTCAGCTGGAGCTTGAAATAACGGAAACGAGCTTTGTTAGAAACATAGAAAAAGCAATCCAAGCTGTCATCGCTTTTCGAAAGGAAGGGCTATCCGTAGCTTTAGATGATTTTGGCACAGGTGTTTCTTCTTTGTCCTATTTAAAAAAAATGCCTATTTCCACGTTAAAGATAGACAAATCTTTTATAGATGAAATTCCGACATCAGAAAAGGATTCATCCATACTGGAAGCAATGATTGGGCTTGGTCAATCGCTAAAACTAACGATTGTGTTTGAAGGTGTAGAAACAAAGGAGCAAATAGAGTTCCTACGAAACACTTGCATCAAGCCGGTTGTACAAGGATATTATTACTCAAAGCCACAATCCAGTGAAGAAATAGTGTTGTGGAATCAAGTCCACTTAGCGACATCTAAAGGATTGGCATAGAAAGCATCGAGTGAGACTCGATGCTTTTTTCAAATTAGGAAAAGATAAATCTTAGTAGCTAACCGGTTCCGCTTTAAAAAGAGGAGAGTTATTTCTGAGAAAGGCTAGTTTTTATTAACACGTCATGGATATTAGAAAAGCTATCAAGAATATAATCAGCATGAATCAGCTCAGCTTCCTGTGAAAAATCAAATCGTACACCAATAGAGAGTAGATTGTTATCTGAAGCAGCCTTAATATCTGAGGAACGGTCCCCAACTACATACCCTCGCTTTACTCCATTCTCTTTCATAAGTAACGACACTAATTCAGATTTATTCCCAGATTTAACTAAATCAATGCTATACATATCCTTTATCCACCTATTTAGAGTGTAATGCTCCATAATTGCCTCTAGATAGGCAGCTTGACCATTACTTGCAATATACATGGGAAATTGAGTTGCAAGCTCCGCGAGAGTAGATTCTACACCCTCATATAATGCACCTCGATCGTTTTGAATCTGTTCGATAAGAGCCATTTGAAACAATTGATTACTCTCCTCACGAACTGCATCGCTATGAGCTGGACATAAAGTTTCCCAAACAACGGGTAAAGGTACCCCCATAATCTCTCTGTAAGTCTCAATCGGAGTCTCGCCGCTCCACAGGCCTTTATTTCGCAGTTGCTCAAAAGTAGCCTCAAGAGCAGGCTCTAATATTAGGTTTGTTTGAAACAACGTGCCATCCATGTCAAAAATAATTGCTGTATCCATTGGAACACATCCCTCCATCGACATTTGGTATAGATTACTTATCAGTATGATCTACCTTTTATAATGACGCTGTTTGACTCTAGCAAGATTCTTAATAGCTAGGTCAGTTTAACTTTAGTAGAACTTTTCAATTATTAACACACCTTTCAAAAATTAAATCTAAATGATACAAGGGGAGCATTTATATGAGGAGATTTTATGAGGTTATGAGGCAAATAAAGATTTTTATAGGACGTTTCTTCTAAGGTTATGGGCCATATAAAGACTTTTACGGGCGCTTTCTGAGTTTATGGGCTATTTCAAGACTTTAATGGGTCACTTCTTATATGTTTATGGGCGTTTCTTTTAAGGTTATGGGTCATATCAAAACTTTTATAGGCGCTTTGGGGAATGTAAAATATTTTGTGTAAATGTATTACTATCTTTATTCTAAACACATACTTACTTTATCCGTTAAGGGGATAAGGCTCTGCTGAAGAGCAACCTGAGCACTTAACCGATGGCCAAAAAGGAGAGGGTTTTTCTCTCTCTTTTTCTTATCTTTTTGGTCTAAATAAAGCGTAAAACTTTTGGGTGTAGCGTAGCGGAGCCCAACACGACTGTACATGAACAAGGGATAATCCTACTAAATCCGCCCCTCAAAAATAATTTTGAATTGTCCCTCACACTCTAGCCATCCTGGAATAGGCTTATTCCATTTTTTTATGGCATCCATCGTGGCCAAATAAAGAATCTTCTTTAGTGAATTGTCCGTAGGATAGGCTGTTTTTGTCTTTGTTACCTTTCTCAGTTGGCGATGGAATCCTTCCACTGTATTGGTCGTATAAATGATTTTCTGTATCTCCGTCGGGTAGGAAAAGTAAGCTGTAAGCTCCAACCAATGTTCCTCCCAAGAACCAATAACCTTCGGATATTTATCTTTCCATGATGCCTTTACTTTTCCAAACTCAAGTTCAGCTTGCTCCAAAGTAGAAGCCTTGTATACCTTCTTTAAATCGGTCATAAACGGGTTTCGTTCCCTTGAAGGCACATACTTCATGGTATTTCGTAATTGATGGATCACACACAACTGAATATGCGTCTTTGGAAAGGTGCTCTGGATCGCTTCTGTAAAGCCAGAAAGTCCGTCCTTACACGCAATAAAGATATCTTCTACACCACGACTTTTAAGGTCTGTACAGACACCTAGCCAAAAGCTCGCGCTTTCATTTTCACCTACCCATATACCAAGGATATCCTTAATTCCATCGGAATTAATGCCGAGAACAGTATAAGCAGCTTTATTAATAATACGGTTCTCGTGCTTCACCTTGAAGTGGACCGCATCCAAATAAACAATTGGATACACACGGTCTAAAGGGCGGGAGTGCCATTCGAAAATCTGAGGTAAAATTTTATCTGTTACCTTACTAACCAAGCTAGGAGATACTTCGACACCATATATATCTTTCATATGTGACTCGATATCTCTTGTGGACATTCCTTTGGAATACAAAGCTAAAATCTGTTCTTCTAAGCCATTGATGGACGACTCGTAATTCTTCACGATTTGCGGTTCATATTCACCATTGCGGTCTCTAGGTATATTTAATTCTGTATTTCCAAACTTTGTTCGAATCACCTTTGAACGATAGCCATTTCTACTGTTTCCGGTATTATTTCCTGTCGGGCTATGTTTGGAGTAGCCAAGGTGGTCTTCGATTTCGGCCTCAAATACAAGCTGTAATGTTTCTTTAAAAAGATTTTTCATCATCTCGATGATGTCATCAACAGATTGACACTCTCTAGCTAAATCCTTGATTCTCATATTTTCGTAATTTTGCATAATGATCATCTCCTATAGGAAAGTTATGGTCATTTACACAAAATTTTATACGTTCTCGCGCTTTGCGAGTTTATGGGCCATTTCAAGACTTTTATGGGCCACTTCTTCTAGGTTTATGGGATGTTTCTTAGAAGGTTATGGGCCATATAAAGATTTTTACGGGCGCTTTCTGAGTTTATGGGCCATTTCAAGACTTATATGGGTCACTTCTTCTAAGTTTATGGGATGTTTCTTAGAAGGTTATGGGCCATATAAAGATTTTTATGGGCGCTTTCTGAGTTTAGGTCACATTACTACTCTTTAACATTGCAGCATGCTTGGTGATTGAAGCGACAGGCGGCGACTCCTAGGGGAACAGCACGAGGGAGAGACTACAGGCTCGACCCGTGCCCCCAGGAAAGCGCCCGCCGAAAGCGGAAATCTGTGATTTCTAAATCTACTTAATTATGTGGAACTTATTATTAATTAATCTATGTAAAACTCGATTCCAATATCTAAAATCCTTTCCCCATCCTATATGATTGAAGCGACAGGCGGCGACTCCTAGGGGAACAGCACGAGGGAGAGACTACAGGCTCGACCCGTGCCCCCAGGAAAGCGCCCGCCAAAAGCGGAAATCTGTGATTTCTAAATCTACTTAAATGTGTAGCTTATTATAAATAAATTAATTTATGTAAAACTCGATTCCAATATCTAAAATCCTTTCCTCATCCTATATGATTGAAGCGACAGGCGGCGACTCCTAGGGGAACAGCACGAGGGAGAGACTACAGGCTCGACCCGTGCCCCAGGAAAGCGCCCGCCGAAAGCGGAAATCTGTCATTTCTAAATCTACTTAACAATGCGAGTTTCATTATTAAATTTATATCTATAATTCCTAAATACCATCTGCATTTAATATAATACTTTAACGCAAAGCCTAGAAGATTAAATTATTTTAAAAAAATAACATTTTTGAAAAGAATATATATTTCCCTATTGACTGAATGCTCATTCAGTTTTAATATTGTATTAATTCATATAATTCTATTATAATGTTATTCTATTAGTAATTAGGCACATCTTAGAGGGGGAAAAGGAATGAATCCATTGTTAATCGCAAACTGGGTGTTATTCATAGGTGTTGTACTGTATGCGGTATATCTATTTGTATATCTACTACGAACGAGATACGCATACATTAAATTGGGGAAAAAAGTTGAGTTTGAAGATAATGTGAAGGAAAGACTTCGCAAAATCTGGGTGTATGTATTTGGACAAAAGAAATTATTAAAAGACAAGAAGAGTGGATCTATTCACGTCATGTTCTTTTATGGATTTATCTTAGTACAGTTTGGAGCAATTGATTTTATCTGGAAGGGACTAGCACCTGATTCACATTTACCGCTAGGACCACTATATCCAGCATTTACATTCTTCCAAGAAATCGTAACTTTAGTTATTTTAGTAGCAGTAATCTGGGCATTCTACCGCCGTTACGTAGAAAAGCTAGTTCGTTTAAAACGTGGATGGAAAAATGGCCTAGTACTGATTTTCATCGGTGGACTAATGGTGTCTGTATTAGTCGGTAACGGTATGGGAATGATTTGGCATGGACATGAGGCAACCTGGAGTGAGCCTGTAGCATCTGCTGTTGCAACCGTTTTCCAAGGGATACCTGAGGCAGCCGCAATCACTGTATTCTTTGTTATGTGGTGGATTCACTTATTGTTCCTATTATCATTCTTAGTTTATATACCACAATCTAAGCATTTCCATTTAATCACTGGACCTGCAAACGTATATTTTCACCGTCTAGATAAAGTAGGTAGATTACGTCCTATTAATTTTGAAGAAGAAGAGGACGAGGAAGCGGATGAAGAGGAAATGCCAGTCTTCGGTGTCGGTCGCGTCCAAGACTTTACACAAGCACAGATGATAGACTTCTACGCGTGTGTAGAATGTGGTCGTTGTACGAATATGTGTCCAGCGACAGGAACTGGTAAAATGCTTTCTCCAATGGACTTAATTGTGAAGCTTCGTGATCACTTAACATTTACTGGAGCAGTAGAAACGAAACAAAAACCATGGGTACCTTCACTAGCATTCCAAGGAACAAAAGGAAATCAACTAGCGATGGCAGCTGGTGCAGAAGGTGCAGTCATTGAAGATATTTACAGTCCTTCATTAATCGGTGATGTAATCACTGAGGAAGAGATTTGGGCTTGTACAACTTGCCGTAACTGTGAGGACCAATGTCCAGTTATGAACGAGCATGTAGATAAAATTATAGACCTTCGCCGTTATTTAGTAATGACAGAAGGCAAAGTAAACCCGGATGCACAACGTGCAATGACAAACATTGAACGTCAAGGCAATCCTTGGGGTCTTAACCGTAAAGAGAAAGAAAACTGGAGAGATGCTCGCCCAGATCTTCATATTCCTACTGTAAAAGAAGCTTCTAAAGCTGGGGAAGAAATTGAATATCTATTCTGGGTTGGGTCTATGGGATCCTTCGACAACCGTTCTCAAAAAATTGCTTTATCGTTTGCTCATCTGATGAATGAAGCAGGAGTGAAATTCGCAATTTTAGGTAACAAGGAAAAGAATTCTGGAGACACACCGCGACGTCTAGGAAACGAATTTATGTTCCAAGAATTAGCTGCAGCAAATATTAAAGAATTTGAAAAAGCAGAGATAACGAAGATTGTTACAATCGATCCTCATGCATATAATATTTTCAAAAATGAATATGGCGATTTTGGTTGGAGTGGAGAAGTTCTTCATCATACAGAGTTACTATATGACTTAGTAATGGCTGGTCGCTTAAAACCTAAGCATGCGGTAAATGAAACAATTACCTTCCATGATTCCTGCTACTTGGGACGTTATAACGATGTGTATGATGCACCTCGTGAAATATTAAAATCGATTCCAGGAGTTCAGCTAGTAGAAATGGCGCGTAACCGTGAAAACGGGATGTGCTGTGGCGCTGGTGGAGGCTTGATGTGGATGGAGGAGCATGTTGGTAACCGCGTAAATGTTGCTCGTACAGAACAAGCGTTAGAAGTAAAACCAACCGTTATTTCTTCTGGATGTCCGTACTGCTTAACGATGCTGTCAGATGGTACGAAAGCGAAAGAAGTAGAAGATACAGTAGGAACATATGATATTGCTGAGCTTCTAGAAAAATCCATCTTCGGTGAGTCAGTGACTGAAATAGAAGAGGTTAACGAAGAACAGAATGTTCAATAATAATTGCAATCACAAATTACATTAAGTAAACTTAAACTAATGAGGAAGGGAGTGGAAATACTCCCTTTTCTTAACAGTATGAATCGAGCGAGCGTTCAGTCAGTAATATTTTATTTAAATAATCTTGAAAGCGTATACAAATCAAAGGGGTGACTGTATTGACGAAAACAGTAATTTTGGATGGGGCACGTACAGCTTTTGGTAAGTTCGGTGGAGCACTTAGTAACTTAACAGCTTCCGATTTGGGAGGAGTTGCTATAAAAGAAGCACTTGCAAAAGCAGGTGTAAATCCCGAGCAGGTAGATGAAGTGATTATGGGGACAGTTCTACAAGCCGGGCAAGGTCAAATTCCTTCTAGACAGGCAGCTAACAAGGCTGGAATTCCTTGGAATGTCCAAACAGAAACGATCAACAAAGTTTGTGCTTCAGGGATGAGAAGTGTAACGATGGCAGATCAAATCATTCGTTTAGGGGACGAAGAGGTAATCGTAGCTGGGGGAATGGAATCTATGTCCAACGCTCCATACTATTTGCCGAAAGGTAGATTTGGTTTAAGAATGGGAGATGGCCAAATGGTCGACGGAATGATTTACGATGGTCTTTCTTGTTCATTCCATCCGAAGCGTGTTCATATGGGAACTTACGGAAATTCGACTGCTGAGACGTTTGAGTTATCACGTGAAAAACAAGATGAATGGTCATATAGAAGTCACAGCCGTGCGTTGAAAGCGATTGAATCTGGAATATTTGCAGAAGAAATTGTTCCGGTTGAGATTCCCCAACGGAAAGGTGATCCGATTGTTGTGACTCAGGATGAGGCTCCTCGGACGGATACTTCGGTTGAATCACTTGCTAAGCTGAAACCTGCATTTGGTAAAGAGGGCACTATTACAGCTGGAAATGCACCTGGGGTAAATGATGGTGCTTGTGCACTTGTACTGACAAATGAAGAAAAAGCAAAAGAGCTTGGAAAAGAGCCACTAGCATATATAGTTGGCCACACTGCCATTGCAATTGAGCCAGAAAACTTTCCACAAACTCCGGGGCTAGTTATTAACAAGCTACTTGAGAAAACAGGGAAAACTATTGATGAAATTGATTTGTTTGAGATCAACGAGGCTTTTGCAGCAGTTGCGTTAGTGAGCAGTCAAATTGCTGGTTTATCAGAGGACAAAGTGAACGTGAACGGTGGGGCTGTTGCATTAGGTCATCCAATTGGAGCATCTGGTGCACGAATTATACTTACGCTTGCGTATGAATTGAAGCGTAGAGGGGGAGGCATCGGAATAGCTGCCATCTGTTCAGGTGGAGGCCAAGGAGATGCCATCATGATTGAAGTTCCAAAAACAGGGGGAAATCTAGCATGAACATTCAAAAGGTAATGGTAATAGGCGCAGGGCAAATGGGTTCTGGAATTGCACAAGTCTGTGCACAGGCAGGCTATGAAGTGAAGCTAAATGATCGAGAAGAAAAATTCTTTGACCGAGGCTTTCAAACAATCTCCAAAAATCTTTCTAGAAATGTAGAAAAGGGAAGAATGACCGAGGACGACAAACAAGCGGTTTTAAATAAAATCAGTAAGTCACTATCAATTGACGATGCAAATGACGTAGATCTTGTCATCGAAGCAGCTGTAGAAAACATGGAAATCAAACAATCTATTTTTAAACAACTAGATGCTATTGCACCAGCTCATGCTATTTTAGCAACGAATACGTCATCACTTCCAATCACAGAAATTGCAGCGGCTACCAATCGTCCAGAGCAAGTAATTGGCATGCATTTTATGAATCCAGTTCCCGTGATGAAGCTCGTTGAAATTATTAGAGGTCTTGCAACTAATGATGAAGTTTATGCAGCGATTGAGGAAATGACGAAAAAGTTAAGTAAGGTTCCTGTTGAAGTAAATGACTTCCCAGGATTTGTTGCAAACCGTGTATTAATGCCAATGATCAATGAGGCAATTTATACATTATACGAAGGGGTAGCAACGAAAGAAGCAATCGATGATGTCATGAAAATGGGTATGAACCATCCGATGGGACCTCTTCAGCTAGCTGACTTTATTGGTCTAGACACATGTCTATATATTATGGAAGTGCTTCATGAAGGATTTGGTGACAGCAAGTATAGACCTTGTCCGTTATTGCGTAAATACGTGAAGGCTGGATGGCTAGGGAAGAAAACTGGAAGAGGCTTCTATATCTACGAATAACCAACAAAGGGGATTTATTAATGGAGTTAACATTCACTGAAGAGCAGCTAATGATGCGCAGCATGGTTCGTGATTTTGCAAAAGCCGAAATAGAGCCTTTTATTGAACGGATGGAGCAAGGGGAGTTCCCTCGTGAAATTATAAAAAAAATGGGTGAGCTAGGTTTAATGGGGATCACGATACCAGAGAAGTACGGTGGATCGGAGATGGACTTTACTAGCTATGTGATTGCCATCCATGAATTATCCAAGGTAAGTGCGGTTGTAGGGGTTATCCTTTCTGTACATACATCGGTAGGGACGAATCCAATTCTTTACTTTGGTAATGAAGATCAAAAACAGAAGTACATCCCAAAGCTTGCATCTGGCGAGTATCTTGGAGCATTTTGTTTAACAGAGCCATCTGCCGGGTCGGATGCAGGTGCTCTTAAAACGAAGGCAATCAAAAAAGACGATCAGTATGTGCTGAATGGATCCAAGGTGTTTATTACAAATGGTGGAGAGGCAGATGTTTACATCGTATTTGCTTCGACAGATGCTTCGCAGGGCTCTCGCGGAATCTCCGCCTTTATCGTGGAGAAGGACACACCAGGTTTTATCATTGGAAAAGACGAACACAAGATGGGCTTGCATGGATCGAGAACAGTCCAAATCACCTTCGAGGATATGAAAATTCCAGTAGAGAACCTTCTTGGAGAAGAGGGCGAGGGCTTTAAGATTGCTATGGCCAACTTAAACACGGGACGTATTGGAATTGCAACTCAAGCTCTAGGTATAGCCGAAGCTGCTTTCGAAGCAGCGGTAGGATATGCAAAGGAGCGCGTCCAATTTGGTAAGCCAATTGCTGCAAACCAAGGAGTTGGATTCAAGCTTGCAGACATGGGGACAGCAGTAGAGGCAGCTAGATTACTAGTTTACCGAGCAGCCAATATGCGAGATAGAGGACTTCCTTGTGGGAAAGAAGCATCGATGGCTAAGCTATTCGCTTCTAAAACAGCGGTAGACGTAGCAATTGAGGCGGTTCAAGTATTTGGCGGCTATGGATACACAGAGGATTATCCAGTAGAACGCTATTTCCGCGACGCAAAGATTACCGAAATTTACGAGGGCACAAGTGAAATCCAACGAATCGTTATTAGTAAGCATTTGATGAATTAAGAGATATGTCTATCAGAACGATCTATAGCAGACAAAAATAAATATGACAAAAAGGCGGAATGTACAAATGAATTTTCAACTAACAGAAGAGCATGAAATGATTCGTAAAATGGTACGTGACTTTGCTGTGAATGAAGTAGCACCAACAGCTGCTGAACGTGATGAAGAGGAGCGTTTTGATCGTGAAATTTTCGATAAAATGGCAGAGCTTGGACTAACAGGAATTCCGTGGCCTGAAGAGTACGGCGGAATTGGATCAGATTATTTAGCTTACTGTATCGCAGTAGAAGAGCTGTCACGAGTTTGTGCATCTACAGGAGTAACGCTTTCTGCACACACATCTTTAGCTGGATGGCCAATATTCAAATATGGAAATGAAGAGCAAAAGCAAAAATATCTTCGTCCAATGGCAGAAGGAACAAAAATTGGTGGTTACGGATTAACAGAAGCGGGGTCTGGTTCCGATGCAGGTGGCATGAGAACAACTGCTAAATTAGATGGAGATCATTATGTGCTAAATGGCTCTAAAATCTTTATTACGAACGGTGGGATTGCAGACATTTATGTAGTGTTTGCTGTAACAGATCCAGAATCTAAGCATAAAGGAACAAGTGCATTTATCGTAGAAGCTGGATTTGAAGGATTCTCAGTTGGGAAAAAAGAGAAAAAGCTAGGAATTCGTTCGTCGCCTACAACAGAAATCATCTTTGAAAACTGCCGTGTGCCTAAGGAAAATCTATTAGGTCAAGAAGGCGAAGGATTCATCATCGCTATGAAAACGTTAGATGGCGGTCGTAACGGTATCGCTGCACAAGCGGTCGGTATTGCTCAAGGTGCTTTGGATGCTTCCGTTAGCTATGCGAAAGAGCGTGTACAGTTTGGCAAGCCAATTGCTGCGAACCAAGGAGTTTCCTTTAAGCTAGCAGATATGGCCACATCAATTGAAGCTTCACGATTACTTACTTATCAAGCAGCTTGGTTAGAGTCTAATGGACTTTCCTACGGGAAGGAATCTGCAATGGCTAAGCTAATGGCTGGAGATACAGCTATGAAAGTTACAACAGAAGCAGTGCAGGTATATGGTGGATACGGGTATACGAAGGACTATCCAGTGGAACGTTTTATGCGTGATGCTAAAATAACTCAAATTTATGAGGGTACACAAGAAATTCAACGTCTTGTTATCTCTCGTATGCTTACTAAGTAACATGGACAAAAAACACGAAGTATTGACCTCTGTAAAGGACGGAAACTTAATTGAAAAAAGACGTCAGCAAATGATTCGAGCAGCTGTCACTTTATTCAAACAAAAGGGCTTTCACCGTACTACTACAAGAGAGATCGCGAAGGAAGCGGGCTTTAGTATAGGCACGCTTTATGAATATATCCGCACCAAAGAGGATGTACTCTATTTAGTTTGCGATAGTATTTATCATGAGGTTCATGGAAGGCTTTCAGAATTTCAGCCTGAAAAAGGCACGACGATGGAGGATTTGAAAAATGCGATATATCACTATTATGGGGTGATAGATGATATGTCGGATGAGTTTGTCGTCATGTACCAGGAATCCAAATCGTTACCAAAAAAAGCACTCGAATATGTATTAACGAAAGAGCTAGAAATGGTGGATATATTCCATAAAATCATGGTTGGCTGTATTGAGGCTGGGGAGCTGAAGCTAACTGCGGAGCAGGCTAAACTCTATGCTCATACCTTGGCTGTCCAAGGGCAAATGTGGGCATTTAGAAGATGGGCCTTGCGCAAGGAATTTACCATCGAGCAATTTACAGATCTACAAGTGCAGTTATTACTCAGTGGGATGGGTAAAGCGAAGGACGTTCTTTAAATTAGTCCAGGGTTTGGAATAAATGTTCACACAAACAAGGAGGAACAACATGTCTAAGGTAGAAGTATATCGTCCAAAAAATCATGTTCGTTTTGTAACGGCGTCGAGTCTTTTTGACGGTCATGATGCATCCATCAATATTATGCGCCGCATTTTACAGGCGAGCGGAGCAGAGGTGATCCACCTAGGCCACAATCGTTCGGTTGAAGAGGTTGTTAATGCTGCTATACAAGAGGATGTTCAAGGGATTGCCATCTCTTCCTATCAAGGAGGACATGTCGAGTATTTTAAATATATGAAGGACTTACTTGCCGAAAGGGGAGCACCTCACATTCGTATATATGGTGGTGGCGGTGGAGTAATTATCCCAAAAGAAATTAAAGAGCTGCAGGAATATGGTATTTCCGGAATATTTTCACCTGAAGACGGTCGAAAGTTAGGACTGCAAGGGATGATCAACAAAATGCTAATGGAGTGCGACGTTCCAACAGAGCCTTCAGGAGCAAAAGAAACAATTGAGAAGGTTACAACTGAAAATCCGGAGGTACTCGCTCATCTGATTACACTAGCAGAAGAGGCACATCACACCAAGGATTCCGAAACAAAGAGTATGCTTGAGCTGGCACAAGGCTTGTCTAAGAATACTCCCGTGCTAGGGATCACGGGTACAGGTGGTGCAGGGAAAAGCTCCTTAACGGATGAATTGATCCGTCGCTTTCTTCAGGAATTGCCAGATAAAAAAATAGCGGTTTTATCGATTGACCCTACAAAGCAAAAAACTGGTGGGGCTCTGCTTGGAGACCGTATCCGTATGAATGCTATTTTTAATAAACGAGTATTTATGAGAAGCTTAGCTACTCGTGGATCACGGACAGAATTATCAGGCGCAATTGCAGATGTATTAGATGTTGTGAAGGTTGCCGGCTATGATCTGATTGTCGTAGAGACAAGTGGAATCGGTCAAGGGGATGCCGAAATTACGAATGTTTCTGACCTCTCTATGTACGTCATGACTAGTGAGTTTGGAGCACCGTCTCAACTAGAAAAAATTGATATGATTGACTATGCAGACTTAATCGTTATCAATAAATTCGAACGAAAAGGCTCTGAGGATGCATTAAGACAGGTGCAAAAGCAGTATCAACGCAGCCGGGAGCTATGGGATGTGGAGCTGGACAAAATGCCAGTTTACGGTACAATTGCTAGCCAGTTCAATGACAAAGGGACTAACTCATTATTTGCAGCGTTAATCGATACGCTGAATAAAAAATTGGGCACAGATTGGGCAACTTCTTACGATCAGTTTGTGAAAACGCAAAAGCAAAATGTCATTATCCCTAACGATCGCAGGTACTACCTTCGTGAAATTACGGACACAGTTAGAGGATATCATAACAAGTCTCAAGAGCAGGTAGAGTTTGCAAGACGATTGTTCCAACTAGAGGGTGCAATTGATGAGGTTAAGAAAAAAACAGCAGACGATGCTTTAATTCAATCATTAGAATCTCTAGCCGAGGGCGTTAAAGATGAATTAACGGCAGAATCAAAACGTATTCTAGACAACTGGCAGGCACTAAAAGATGCGTATGCAGGCGATGAGTTTGTCACAAAAATTCGGGATAAAGAAATTCGTACAATTCTACGTACGGAAAGCTTGTCTGGCTTGAAAATCCCAAAAGTCGCTCTACCGAAATTTGTCGATTACGGGGAGATTTTGAAATGGGTTTATAAAGAGAATGTACCAGGATCGTTCCCTTATACTGCAGGGGTATTCCCTTTCCGTAGAGAAGGAGAGGACCCTAAGCGTCAGTTTGCAGGAGAAGGAACTCCAGAGCGTACTAACCGTCGTTTCCATTATTTATCTAAGGATGACGACGCAAAGCGATTGTCTACAGCGTTTGACTCCGTAACGCTTTACGGAGAAGATCCGGATTATCGTCCAGATATTTACGGCAAGGTCGGGGAATCTGGTGTTAGCATTTGTACATTAGAGGATATGAAAAAGCTATATGCTGGCTTTGACTTATGTGCGCCATCCACGTCTGTGTCGATGACCATCAACGGTCCGGCTCCGATTATTTTAGCAATGTTTATGAACACGGCAATTGACCAGCAGGTACGCCTAAAGGAAGAAGAGCTAGGTAGAACATTGACGGTAGAAGAATTCACTCATGTGAAGGAAGCAACATTGCAAGTCGTTCGAGGTACCGTACAGGCAGACATCCTAAAAGAAGATCAAGGACAAAATACGTGTATCTTTTCGACAGAATTCGCACTTCGAATGATGGGGGACATCCAACAATACTTTATTGACCATAAGGTTAGAAATTACTATTCTGTTTCTATTTCTGGTTACCATATTGCAGAGGCAGGGGCAAATCCTATTTCCCAGCTGGCATTTACGATGGCAAACGGTTTTACTTATGTTGAGTATTATTTAAGCCGTGGGATGAATATTGATGAATTTGCACCTAATCTATCATTCTTCTTCTCAAACGGGCTAGATCCAGAATATACGGTGATTGGTCGCGTTGCCCGTCGTATATGGGCTGTGGTTATGCGTGAAAAGTATGGGGCAAATGAGAGAAGCCAGAAGTTAAAGTACCATGTACAAACATCGGGAAGAAGTCTTCATGCCCAAGAGATAGATTTCAATGATATACGTACAACGCTTCAAGCCTTGATGGCATTGCAGGATAACTGTAACTCGCTCCATACAAACGCGTATGACGAGGCAATCACCACTCCTACAGAGGAATCTGTACGTCGTGCCATGGCTATCCAGATGATTATTACAAAAGAGCATGGTTTATCAAAAAACGAAAACTCTTTACAAGGCTCCTATGTAGTGGAAGAGCTGACTGACCTTGTAGAAGAAGCGGTTCTAACCGAATTTGATCGGATCAATGACCGCGGCGGTGTTCTTGGAGCCATGGAAACTCAGTATCAGCGTGGCAAAATTCAAGAAGAGTCTATGTATTATGAGATGAAGAAGCATACAGGGGAACTTCCGATTATAGGAGTTAACACCTACTTAAATCCAAACCCTGCTTCTGAAGATGATATAGACAATATGGAACTTGCCCGTGCATCCAAAGAGGAAAAAGAAACTCAAATTAATAATTTAAGAGACTTCCAAGCTAAGCATGAAGCTAAAGTGGAGCATGCTTTAGAGCGCTTGAAGCAAGTTGCAATGAGTGGTGGCAATATCTTCGAAGAGCTCATGAGCACAGTCCAAATTGCTAGCTTAGGTCAAATTACTAATGCTCTTTATGAGGTCGGCGGTCAATATCGAAGAAATATGTAAAAATATTAGTGTCTCTAGGTATATTAGAGGCACTTTTTTATTATATTTTTTGTATAATGTATATATAAAGTCGTAGAGGAGAAGTGTGATGAAAAAGCCTGTTCAAATTATGGTTATAATTGTTCTCCTTTTAACGACAGTTTGGTTGTATAATAAAAGACTCGCTTCCATACCGTTACTCTTGCTTTCTTTTTATTTATTTTCTATAGTTGGTAGGAAAATATCTCTTTTCAAAAAGAATAAATGAATGTAGCATATAACTTAATTGTTTGTATATAATGGAAAGTATGCAAGCGGACATAGAAAGGACGTGCACGATTTGAATTTTCGTGAAATGACAACAGCACAATTACAAGAAGAATCACTAATAGATCTTGGATTTGCCATACTAGAAGACAAGAAAAATTCTTTAACATTAACAGAATTATTTGATGAGATTCAAAAGTTGAACGGCTTTACAGATGAAGAGATGGCAGATCGTAAGCCACAATTCTATACAGACATGAATATTGATGGACGTTTCCTAGCAATTGCTGAAAACCAATGGGGCCTTAGAGAGTGGTATCCAGTGGAACAAATTGAAGAAGAAACTGCTCCAACTGTAAAAGTACGTAAGAAGAAAACAAAAGCAGTAGATGATTTAGACGATTTGGATGATTTGGATGAGGATGAAATTATCTTTGAAGAAGAATTCGATGAATTTACTGAAGATGACGACGATGACGATGACGACGACGATGACGATGATGTAGTAGCAATCGATTTCGTGGAAGCGGAAATTGATGAAGTAGACGTAATCGAGGAAGATTTAATCGACGAAGACGATGAAGACTTTGAAATCATTGATGATGAAGATCTAGATGATGATGAAGAATTAGACGAAGAAGAATAATTCTTGACTTCTACTAGCAAACGCTATAAGATTTTATTGGGCTCTTTTTGAAGAGACATACTCATGTGCATACGCGCTCCCCTGCTAAAACCAGCAGGAGGAGCGCTTTTTATTATTGGAACACGATAAATAGGAGGAACGACAATGACTAAATTTATTTTTGTTACTGGTGGGGTTGTATCTTCGCTTGGTAAAGGTATTACAGCTGCGTCTCTTGGACGTTTATTAAAAAATAGAGGATTGAAAGTAACGATTCAAAAATTCGATCCTTACATCAATCTAGACCCTGGAACAATGAGTCCATATCAACATGGGGAAGTTTTTGTAACAGACGATGGTGCAGAAACAGACTTAGACTTAGGTCACTATGAGCGTTTCATCGACATCAATCTGAACAAATACTCTAATATCACGACAGGTAAAGTGTATTCGTCCGTTTTAAGAAAAGAACGTCGTGGAGATTATAACGGCGGAACTGTACAAGTCATTCCTCATATTACAAATGAAATAAAAGAAAGATTATTCCTTGCTGCGAGAGAAACTCAAGCGGACATCGTGATTACGGAGATTGGTGGAACAGTAGGGGATATAGAATCACTTCCTTTCCTAGAAACAATCCGCCAAATGAAGCGCGATGTTGGAAGTAATAATGTCATGTACATCCACTGTACGCTAGTACCATTTATCAAAGCTGCTGGTGAGATGAAAACAAAACCAACTCAGCACAGTGTTAAAGAGCTTAGAAGCTTAGGTATTCAACCAAATGTCATTGTTGTTCGCTCTGAAATGCCTGTACCACAAGATATGAAAGATAAAATCGCGTTATTCTGTGATATCAAACCAGAAGAAGTAATTGAATGTATCGATGCTGATTCTTTATATGAAATTCCTTTAAACCTACAAGCTCAGCATTTAGACCAAATCGTTGTAGATCACTTCCAGCTTACTACGCCAGAAGCAGATATGACGGACTGGATAGGATTAGTAGATCAAGTAAAATCATTATCGAAAAAAGTTCGTATTGGTCTAGTAGGTAAATACGTAGAGCTTCAAGATGCATACATTTCTGTTGTAGAAGCAATGAAACATGCAGGATATGCATTTGATGCAGATGTAGAGATTAAATGGGTAAACGCAGAGCACGTAAGCAATGAAAATGTTGCTGAAATTCTTTCTGACGTAGATGGTATCCTTGTTCCTGGTGGATTTGGAGATCGTGGAGTAGAAGGTAAAATTGCAGCGATTAAATTTGCTCGAGAAAACAAAGTACCTTTCTTCGGAATCTGCCTAGGTATGCAATTAGCAACAGTTGAATATGCTCGTAACGTGTTAAACCTAGAAGGAGCACACTCAACTGAGTTAGATCCAAGCACACCACACTCTATTATTGATCTATTGCCAGAACAAAAAGACGTAGAGGACCTTGGTGGTACACTTCGTCTAGGATTATATCCATGTAAATTAACTCCTGGCTCTAAAGCACAAGAAGCATACGGCGAAGAGCTTGTTTATGAGCGTCACCGTCACCGCTATGAATTCAACAATGAGTTCCGTGAGCAATTCGAGGCTGCTGGATTTATGTTCTCTGGGACAAGCCCAAATGGTCGATTAATCGAAATCGTTGAGCTTCCTGAGCATCCTTTCTTCGTAGCATCTCAGTTCCATCCGGAGTTTGTGTCTCGCCCGCAGCGTCCACAACCATTATTCCGTGAATTCATTAAAGCTTCCGTTGGAGAATAATTGAAGATAGAAAAATGAAAAGATAGCATCGAGCACTTTACTCTTTTGTAAAATGTTCGATGCTTTTTTTGTACACAAAAGTGATAATCTTTCACATAAACAGCAATGTAATTATTATACAGTATAGGTTATAATAGGATTAGTGAGGTAGGGAAGGAAGCGCCAAGTAGTAATTCTATTAAAAATCATACAAATTTTAAATATTCCAATTACATATGAAACTTTGATGTAAGATAATAAGTCTACTATTCATAAAGGTTTTTTTGGTGAGAGCGAGTTAGCAGGCAAGGGATTGTAGTAAAAAGTGGGCTCATTGTCGTAAAGTAGCGGGTGATTGTAGTAAAATACCGTTCTATTGTCGTAAAACTAGTCAGAGCGAACTAGCGGAAGGAAGTTTCTTTCAGAAACAAACAACTGTTAAAGTCACGAGGCAGGCGCCGATTCTAGTGAATAATGTTTGTATATTTTTATCATTAAAAAAAGCTAGCTTTTGGCAGCTAGCCTTTTATACCTAATATTTATTCCTCACTTTTAAGTATTTCGTCGATTTGTAATTTAACAGCCTCATATACGAACAATCCAGCTAGTGCGTGTGGGAAAACTACTCTAGAGCCATCTTCAGCAGGAAGTAATCCTTTAGAAATCTTTAAGGATATATATGTATATGCAAGATCAAATAACAAATTATCGTCCCCAGCCGGCTCGCTAGTTAAAACGCCAAAAGGGATAAACTGCTCACTTAAGCTTTTAGCGAGCGAAATTGCCTCATCATTAAGAGCGGAGCGAGTAATGATCCAAACTCTGTCTGCGCTAGTAAACTCTACATCAGGACTCCATCTTTCCATTTTTGGAAATGGCTCAGTAGCATACTGTGCATTTATCGCAATGCTATGCATTTCATCAAACGTTGCAAAATAGATTTTCCCTTCCCCTGCAGCCGCTTGTGCAAGGAGGCGAGCAGTTTCTTCTATGCTTTCTTCCTCGGAGCTAGCAATTCTTTGGAGCAGCCCGGAAAGTTGTGTTGTTAACATTTTCATTCTTTTCACCTCCAAATTATTATATAAGAATTTGGATAATCATTGTAGTAACTTGTATAGCAATCATAAAATAGTTTCTATTTTTATGAAATTTTATCCTTTTTATCATAATATTTTCAACGGTAAAAGGAGGAAAGAGGAATGTTTGTAGCGAATATTACATTACTAGAAAATACGGTAAAAAGGGGTCTTCCTTCATGAAACAGTTACTAATTGTAGATGATCAACTTGGGATACGGATGCTCTTAAAAGAAGTTTTCGCTCAAGAAGGGTACGAGATTAGCCTAGCTTCAAATGGTTATGAGGCATTGAAGCAATTAGAAGAAAAGCCGATTGCTGGTGTATTATTAGACATGAAAATACCAGGTATGGATGGGATTCAAATTTTAAAAAAAATAAAAGAACAATCACCTGAGTTACCAGTGATGATGATGACTGCTTATGGTGAGTTAAATCTAATTCAAGAGGCGATGGGCTTAGGCGCATCTCTCTATTTTACAAAGCCCTTTGATATTTTTGAAGTAAGGGATGCTGTGAACAATTTACTAAAATAATGAGGGTATGAGCAGGCAGTGGAAAACATCGCCTGTTTTTGTTATGATTGTGTAGGAAATGAGTAGGCTAACTCTAAACAGTTTATTTGGACAAAATATAGGGTATTTTATTATGTGGAACGTTTAGATGTGTGTCCTGCTTAAGCATTTGATTAATTATTTGCGATGTACCAATTAAAATATAGGAGGTCCTTTTAAATGGCTTTAGTTTCTATGAAAGAAATGCTTGAAAAAGGTAAAAAAGAAGGCTATGCAGTTGGACAATTCAACATTAATAACTTGGAATTCACGCAGGCTATTTTACAAGCAGCTGAAGAAGAAAAGTCACCAGTTATTCTAGGTGTTTCTGAAGGCGCTGCAAAATACATGGGCGGATTTACAACAGTTGTACATATGGTTAAAGGATTAATGGCGGACTATAATATTACAGTTCCGGTAGCAATTCATTTAGATCATGGTTCAAGCTTTGATAAATGTAAGGCTGCAATTGATGCTGGATTTACTTCTGTCATGATTGACGCATCACATCATCCTTTCGAAGAAAATGTAGAAATTACTTCAAAAGTGGTAGAGTATGCTCATGCTCACAGTGTTTCCGTAGAAGCAGAGCTAGGGACTGTTGGCGGTCAAGAAGACGATGTAATAGCAGATGGCGTTATTTATGCCGACCCAGCAGAATGTGCAGAGCTTGTAAAACGCACTGCAATTGACTGTCTTGCACCTGCTCTTGGATCCGTTCATGGTCCGTATAAAGGTGAACCAAACTTAGGTTTTGAAGAAATGGAAGAAATTTCTAAGTTAGCTGATTTACCGTTAGTACTACATGGCGGAACTGGTATTCCAACAAAAGACATTACAAGAGCTATTTCATTAGGTACAGCTAAAATTAATGTAAATACAGAAAACCAAATTGCTGCAACAAAAGCAATTCGTGAATACCTAGCAGCTAACGAAGAACAATACGATCCACGTAAGTATTTAATCCCAGCACGTGATGCAATAAAAGCAACTGTGATTGGAAAAATGCGTGAATTCGGAAGTTCTAATAAAGCATAAGTAATATAAATAGCTATAAAGGAGAAGTGCTCTTTGGCTCTTAAGTAGAGTGACAAGAGGGACTTCTCCTGTTTTTCCATCAAGAGGAGGATATTATTAATATGAAATTTTTTATCGATACAGCAAACTTTGACGAAATAAAAGAAGCACACTCATGGGGAGTAATCTCAGGTGTTACTACAAATCCATCTTTAGTAGCAAAAGAAAATATTTCTTTTCACGATCGTTTACGTGAAATCACAGCTTTAGTAGATGGTTCAGTAAGTGCAGAGGTTATAGCTTTAGATGCAGAAGGTATGATTAAAGAAGGTAGAGAGCTAGCTGCAATTGCACCAAACATCACAGTTAAGCTTCCAATGACACCAGAAGGCTTAAAAGCATGTTCGGTTTTCCGTGCAGAAGGTATTAAAACTAACGTAACTTTAATCTTCAGTGCAAACCAAGCATTAATGGCAGCACGTGCTGGTGCTACATATGTTTCTCCTTTCTTAGGACGTTTAGATGATATTGGCCATGATGGTATGGAATTGATTGCTAAAATCTCAACTATATTCTCTATCCATAACATTGACACAGAAATCATCGCTGCTTCAATCAGACATCCACAGCATATTACGGATGCAGCATTAAATGGTGCACATATCTCTACTACTCCATTTAAAGTTTTAAAACAATTATTCAATCATCCTTTAACTGATAAAGGAATTGAAGGTTTCCTAGCGGATTGGAACAATAGAAAAAGCGAGTAACCAACACGAAGGAGAACGGTATGGAAGTTTATAAAATAAAAGGAGGAAACACCCTCCGTGGCACGATTAAAGTAAGTGGGGCAAAAAATAGTGCAGTAGCTCTTATTCCCGCTTCGTTGATGGCTAATTCTCCCGTTACAATAGAAGGCTTACCTGAAATATTGGATGTTTTCACCCTAAAGGAAATTTTAGAAGAGGTTGGTGCAAAAGTAACCTTCTCTGAGGGGACTATGGTGATAGATCCGACAAATGTTGTAGATATGCCTATGCCTAATGGTAATATTAAAAAGTTACGAGCATCTTATTACTTAATGGGTGTTATGCTAGGGAAATTCAAAAAAGCAGCTATTGGGCTGCCGGGCGGCTGTCATTTAGGCCCTCGACCAATTGACCAGCATATTAAAGGGTTTGAAGCGTTAGGTGCAGAAGTGAGCAATGAGCACGGAGCAATCTATTTGAGAGCAGACGAGCTAGTTGGATCAAAAATATATCTAGATGTTGTAAGTGTGGGCGCCACAATTAACATCATGCTTGCTGCCGTCCTAGCAAAAGGTAGAACTATTATCGAAAATGCCGCAAAAGAGCCAGAAATCATTGATGTGGCAACGTTACTTTCAAATATGGGAGCTAATATTAAAGGTGCAGGAACAAACGTGATTCGTATTGATGGGGTAGAAGAGCTGCACGGTACAAAGCACACGATTATTCCGGACCGTATAGAGGCTGGCACTTTTATGATTATGGCTGCACTTGCCGGTGATGGAGTAACCATTGATAATGTCATTCCATTTCACGTGGAAGCTTTAACTGCAAAGCTTCGAGAAATGGGAGTAGCTGTAGAAGAGTTTGAAGAGAAGGTATTTATTCCTAAAACGACAAATTTACAAGCTGTTGACGTTAAGACACTTGTTTATCCTGGGTTTGCCACGGATCTTCAGCAACCTTTTTCTGTTTTATTGACACAAGCTACCGGAACTTCGGTCATTACTGATTCTATTTACTCAGCGCGGTTTAAACATATTGATGAGTTACGCCGCATGAATGCAAATGGAAGAGTAGATGGTAGAACTGCTGTGCTAACTGGACCTGTTAAGCTAGAGGCTGCAACCGTTCGAGCGAGTGATCTTCGCGCAGGGGCTGCTCTTGTACTGGCAGGCTTAATAGCAGACGGTGAAACCGAAATTCAAGATATCTACCATATAGACCGAGGATATAGCTCATTAATCGAGAAGCTACAAGGTATAGGGGCAGATATTAGAAGAGTGGAAGTACTGGAAATCGAACAAAATAATAGCTAGAAAAATGGAGGGTATTTTCTCCATTTTTTTAGAAACTAGACATAACTTAGGTGATTTCTGTCGATTGAGAGACAGGCGATTGCGCTTTTCTATTTGTCCAGCTCCATCGCCTTGCCCCTCGGGGTCAAATGGATAAAAGCAGCGGTGGCTGAGGAGCTGCCTCCTCGCTTTTCTCCATTTGCCTGTCGGGGCAGACATAGGCGATTGCGCTTTTCTATCTGTCTAGCTCCATCGCCTTGCCCCTCGGGGTCAAATGGATAAAAGCAGCGGTGGCTGAAGAGCTGCCTCCTCGCTTTTCTCCATTTGCCTGTCGAGGCAAAGACAGGCGATTGCGCTTTTCTTATTTGACAAATATGCTACAATGATATCGGAAGAAACAAATTCGTATGTATTTATATACAATCCGTAATACGGGAGGCACAAACGAAATGGAACGTAGTTTATCAATGGAATTAGTCCGAGTGACTGAAGCAGCCGCTATTGCATCTGCTCGCTGGATGGGACGAGGATTAAAAAATGAAGCAGATGATGCAGCAACTACTGCAATGCGTACAGTATTTGACACTATCCCTATGGAGGGTGTTGTAGTAATTGGGGAAGGTGAAATGGACGAGGCACCGATGCTATATATCGGAGAAAAGCTTGGCCATGGCACAGGAGGTCCTCAAGTAGATGTAGCAGTAGACCCTTTAGAAGGTACTAATATTGTAGCTTCTGGTGGCTGGAATGCATTGGCAGTTCTAGCAATTGCAGATCGCGGAAATTTACTTCATGCACCAGATATGTATATGGAAAAACTGGCAGTAGGACCTGAATCCGTTGGCCAAGTGGACATAAATGCGTCTGTACTTGATAATTTACGTGCTGTTGCTCGTGCAAAAAACAAAGATATTGAAGATGTTGTTGCGACTATCCTAGGTCGTCAGCGCCATGAAAAAATTATTGAAGAAATTAGAGCAGCAGGCGCTCGCATCAAGCTAATTACCGATGGCGATGTAGCTGGGGCGATTAACACTGCTTTTGATAATACTGGTGTTGATATTTTATTCGGCATGGGAGGAGCTCCAGAAGGAGTTATCTCAGCAGTTGGATTAAAATGCTTAGGTGGAGAAATTCAAGGGAAGCTTGTTCCTCAGGATGAGGCAGAACTTGAAAGATGTAAAAAAATGGGACTAGATGTTAACAAGATTTTACGTATGGAGGATCTTGTTAAAGGCGATGATGCAATCTTTGCTGCAACTGGAGTTACAGATGGAGAGCTTCTTCGTGGAGTACAATTCAAAGGCGCTTTTGGTTCCACGCATTCTATCGTAATGCGCGCCAAATCCGGAACTATTCGTTTCGTAGAAGGCCGTCACAGCTTAAACAAAAAACCGAATTTAGTACTATAAAACTAAACTTCTTTGTATACCCGATAGTTCTCTATCGGGTATCCTCTAATAAAACTTCTTTCCTTTTATCCAGTTTCAATAAGTAAACAACAAAATATAGTAAAGAGTGGTGCGTGCTAATGACACAAACAACGATCAATGAGCTAGAGAATATGACCTTAAAAGAGCTCTATACTCTTGCGCGCAAGTATAAAATAGCTGCTTATAGTAAATTATCAAAAAAAGAACTTATTTTTGCAATCTTAAAATCTCGTGCAGAGCAAGAAGGCTTTTTCTTTATGGAAGGTGTTTTAGAGATCATTCAGCAGGAGGGCTTTGGCTTCCTACGACCGATTAACTATTCTCCTAGCTCCGAAGATATTTATATTTCCGCGTCACAAATTAGAAGATTTGATTTGCGTAACGGAGACAAAGTAACAGGGAAAGTACGACCACCAAAGGAAAGCGAACGTTATTACGGTCTTCTGCATGTAGAGCTAGTAAATGGAGAAGATCCTGAAATTGCTAAAGAGCGAGTTCATTTCCCAGGACTAACACCTTTGTATCCAGATCGCCATATTAAATTGGAAACTGTTCCAGAGAAGCTATCTACTAGAATTATGGATTTAGTAGCTCCAGTAGGTTATGGTCAGCGTGGTTTAATTGTTGCTCCACCGAAGGCTGGTAAAACTTTATTAATAAAAGAAATTGCTAATGCTATTACAACGAACCATCCAAATGCAGAGCTAATTGTATTATTAATAGATGAGCGCCCGGAGGAAGTAACAGACATCGAGCGTTCTGTAAAAGCTGATGTAGTAAGCTCCACATTTGATGAGGTACCAGAAAATCACGTCAAGGTAGCAGAGCTTGTCTTGGAAAGAGCTATGCGCCTTGTAGAGCATAAGCGTGATGTTATTATCCTAATGGATTCTATCACTCGTTTAGCACGTGCTTACAATCTTGTAATACCGCCAAGTGGGCGTACTTTGTCAGGTGGTATTGACCCTGCTGCATTCCATCGTCCAAAACGCTTCTTCGGTGCTGCGCGTAATATCGAAGAGGGTGGAAGCTTAACTATTTTAGCCACTGCTTTAGTAGATACTGGTTCACGAATGGATGAAGTTATTTACGAAGAATTCAAAGGTACAGGAAACCTAGAGCTTCACCTAGACCGTAGTCTAGCAGAGCGCCGTATCTTCCCGGCCATTGACATCCGTCGTTCAGGAACAAGAAAAGAAGAATTGTTAATTCCTAAAGACCAATTGGATAAACTATGGGCTATTCGCAAAACTTTCTCTGATTCTTCCGATTTTGGAGAGCGTTTCTTGAAAAAACTACGTTTAACGAAAACGAACGAAGGTTTCTTCGAGCAATTGAGCGAGGAAATGAAAGCACATCGTAGTGGTAAAGTGTCACTATAATTGAACTAATAACTTTAAATGGAGACTCAAGACAACAGTCCTGAGTCTCCTTTTTTGATGTTTTTAAATAATGATTTCATAAATGAAAACTTTTCTAACTGCACACTCGTCTAATGTGCAAAAGGGGGGACAACGGTGGAGCGAATGCTAATGGGGGATACTAAATCCGAGAATTATGAGCAGCTCATCGATGAACTGATGAGTACACATGGTCAGGATATATTGCAGCTAGTCTATGCTTACGTACATAACGAAACGATTGCTGAGGATTTAACACAAGAGATTTTTGTGAAGTGCTACAAAGGGTTACCGAGCTATAGAGGCCGATCATCTATTAAAACATGGTTATGGCGCATTGCCATCAATCATGCCAAGGACTATTTAAAAAGCTGGTATAACCAAAATGTTAGGATAACAGAAGATGCGTTTCTAAATAGAGCTACATTGTCTTCAAGTGTAGAACAAATCATTGTCCAGCAAGATGAGGATGCATCGCTTGCAGCGGCAGTCATGAGCTTACCTATTAAATATCGTGAAGTAATTTACTTAGCTTATTTTGAAGAACTGACCATGAGGGAAGCAGCAGCCGTTTTGCAGCTTAATGAAAACACCATTAAGACGAGGCTGCGCAAAGGAAAACTTCTATTAAAGAATATATTGGAGGGGTCTGAGTGGAAGAACGATTGAAGGGCTTAAAAAAAGCTATGAAAAGTACTACATTTGAGCATCTGCAATTTTCAGAGGTACATCAAAAAGTAAATGACCAAATTAAACAACTCTCTCCAGCTGCTTTAACAGAAGAGATTTTACCTCTTTTAGTAGAATCTAAGACGGGTAGTGAGTTAGTAGAGCTTCTGCATGTAAGAGGAGAAAAATCTATTAGATGTAATGAAGGAGCTGTATATACCTCACTTCATCTGGCGGAACAAAACGGTGAGCTAGAATCCTTTTGGACTGAAGGAGAAAAGTATTATAGATTATCGAAAAAAGGACATAAGCTATTACAGAAAAAGCATTCTTCTACAGCAACTCGTTTCTCACTAAGGCAGTTATTTCACGAGGTGACTACAGATGAGCATTAAAGAATATTTACAGTCAGTTATTGCACATATTCGCTCTAAAGAGGCAAAAAGTTATGTGGAAGCTGAGCTAGCTAATCATATGGAACACTCGAAGATGTCTTGGATGACAAAAGGATATACGGAAAAGGAGGCAGAGGGTAAAGCTGCTTCCGAAATGGGCAGTCCTACCGTGCTCGGTAAATCATTAAATGAAATCCACAAGCCTAGAATAGATTGGCTGCTTCTCTCCTTACTAATTGGAATATTATTACTGAGCTTTTTGCCAATTATAGCTTTGAATCAGCCACATTATGAGTACAGATATGGTCATATGATTCCTGCGTTTTTATCTAATCATGTAATTCATATTATCTTAGGCTTTGGCGTTGCTCTTGGATTAATGTTTTTGGATTATCGAAAGTTTGCACAATTGGGTTATGTTTTTTTCGGCATTGCCTCCTTATTTATAATATTTTTATATAGTTTTTACAATGCACAAATAAACGGAAAAGTAATGATCCAAGTTGGATTTATTAGTTTAAAGGTTTGGATGTCGATCCCACTTTACTGTATTGCCTGGGCAGCATTGTTTTCTAAACAGAACTTTGCCTTATGGAAAGCGACTGTACTAGTAGGAATTTCATTTATTTTATTTAGCTTTAATGCGGACTTGTCAATTTTATTAATATACGGAGCTCTTGTTGCAGTGTTATTCATGAAAAGTAAGTTTTCAAGAAAGCAAAAAAGTATAGTTACTGGAGCTGTGGCAGCTTTAATCATTAGCTACATTATATTTGCATGGTTCAGCTATCAAAATGGAAGTATTGCAAAATACCAGATAGCACGTCTACTGGGCTTCTTTAATCCAGCAAGTTATGCTGAAGGTGCAGGATATATGAATGTATTGCTTACAGATTTACTTCAAGGAGCTAAATGGTTTGGAGCAGGAACGACCTATAAACTTCCAGAAGCACATACAGATTTAGTTTTTGGACATCTCATTCAATCCTATGGTTTAGCTATGGCGATTGGAATATTTATAATACTAAGCTTAGTGATTGTGCGCTTTTTACACAATACTTCTTCAGTGAAGGACTCCTTCGGAAGATTAATCATTACAGGATGTATTACAATTTTTTCGACACAATTCATCTATGCCGTTGGAATGACAGTTGGGTTAGTTCCAATTGTATCGATATCACTACCGTTTTTTAGCTACGGATTTATGCCAACCGTACTCAATGCTTTCTTAATAGGCTTAGTCCTTAGCGTATATAGACGAAAACACTTTGTACAGACACTCCACGTTCCTAAAATAACTTCTAAGGTAAGTCATTAAACAAAAACTAATGACTTGTCTAGAACGTGAAGACATGTTATTATATGAAACGTAAGTTTATACATTTCTGCTACATATGCGATTGACATCAATCGGATCGTGTAAGGTATCAGTTTCATAACCAACTCTGTTCCAGATGGTTCAGGGCGAGAGGAGAGATAGAGATGAAAGCAGGAATTCATCCCGATTACAAAGAAGCAACAGTATCATGTTCATGTGGTAACACATTCACAACTGGTTCTGTAAAATCAGACATTAAAGTCGAGTTCTGTAACGAATGTCACCCATTCTATACTGGACGTCAAAAATTCGCAGCTGCGGATGGCCGTGTTGATCGCTTCAACAAAAAATACGGAATTAAAGAAGAAACTCAAGACTAATAACAAAGTACCTGCAGAGCACTTAGTGCTTTGCAGGTATTTTTGTTTATAGTTTAGGAAATTATAAAATTCTCAATCTGTGGATAGTGTCTAGCTCTACCGCCATGCCCCTCGGGGTCAAATGGATAAAAGCTCCGGTGGCTGAGGAGCTGCCTCCTCGCTTTTCTCCATTTGCCTGTCGGGGCAGAGATAGGCGGTTGCGCTTTTCTTGATGTCTAGCTCCACCACCATGCCCCTCGGGGTCAAATAGATAAAAGCTCCGGTGGCTGAGGAACTGCCTCCTCGCTTTTCCCCATTTGCCTGTCGGGGCAGGGATAGGCGCTTGCGCTTTTCTTGATGTCTAGCTCCACCGCCTTGCCCCTCGGGGTCAAATGGATAAAAGCTCCGGTGGCTGAGGAACTGCCTCCTCGCTTTTTTCCATTTGCCTGTTGGGGCAGGGATAGGCGGTTGCGCTTTTCTTGTGACAATTCCTTTAAAATAGTTTCGGGGAATACACCCGTATGATATAAATAGATAGAAGCAAAATACATAGTCGATAAGTAAGGAGATATATCATGGCTCAACTATTTTTTAAGCACGGCGCGATGAACAGTGGAAAATCAATTGAAATTCTAAAGGTAGCACATAATTATGAAGAACAAAACAAACCAGTCGTTATTTTCACACCTGGTATTGATACTCGTGATGAGGTGGGACACGTCTCTAGCCGAATTGGTTTGAAGAGAAAGGCCACTGCAATTTATGATGAAACAAACCTATATGAAGTAGTAAAAGAAATAGATCCGAAACCATATTGTGTGTTAATCGATGAGGTGCAATTCTTAAAAAAAGAGCATGTTCTTCAGCTTACACAAATTGTAGATGAACTAAATATCCCTGTCATGGGCTTTGGCTTAAAGAATGACTTCCAAAACGAAATGTTCGAGGGTAGTAAATATATGCTGATCTATGCTGATAAAATCGAAGAAATGAAAACGATATGCTGGTTCTGCCATCGCAAAGCAATCATGAACTTACGAGTGGATGAGAGCGGTCAACCAGTATATACAGGAGAACAAATTCAAATCGGTGGAAATGACTCCTATTATCCAGTTTGTCGCAAATGCCACTCCAATCCACCGCTTACTCAGTGAACGAGTAGGTATTTCTAATACAATATAGAGAACCTTGCGGAGACGGCGATGAACCTTGCAGAGACAGGGACTAACCTTGCGGAAATGAGCAAGAACCTTGCAGAAAGCCAAAAACCTTGCGGAGACGAAGCCGAACCTTGCAGAGATGGCGATGAACTTTGCAGAGACAGGGACTAACCTTGCGGAAATGAGCAAGAACCTTGCAGAAAGCCAAAAACCTTGCGGAAATGGGCAAGAACCTTGCAGAAAGCCGAAAACCCTGCGGAGACGAAGCGAAACTTTGAACAAACGGTTCCCACCTGTGCAGTTGAGCTATCAATCCGTAAAGTAGCGGATGGCGAGCGAAATTGTATCTTCGCGAGCCCTTTACTGAATAGAATAGGTATATATTCTTTCATTAGCATAAAGGCTCTTTAAAATAGAAAAAGTAGCAAGGACTCGGCTTTTTCTTTATAATAGTACTATTAGACATATAAATGAACGAGGTGAGCACGATGTTTGATCGATTACAATCGGTAGAAGACCGTTATAATAATTTAAATGAATTGCTTAGTGATCCAGATGTAGTGAATGATACGAATAAGCTAAGAGAGTATTCAAAGGAACAATCGAATCTACAGGCGACAGTGGATGCGTATAGAGAATATAAGGATGTTAAAAGCCAATACCAGGATGCAAAGCAAATGCTTGATGAGAAGCTAGATGCAGATATGCGTGAAATGGTAAAGGAAGAAGTGAACGAGCTAGAAGGTCAGATTGCTGAGCTAGAAGAGCGTTTACGTATTTTGTTGATTCCGAAAGATCCGAATGATGACAAAAACGTTATTATGGAGATTCGTGGAGCTGCGGGTGGAGATGAGGCAGCCTTATTTGCAGGAAATCTTTTCCGTATGTACAGCAGATTTGCGGAAACACAAGGCTGGAAAATCGAGGTTATGGAATCGAATCCAACTGGTTTAGGCGGATATAAAGAAATTATCTTCATGATTAATGGGAATAATGCCTATTCGAAGATGAAATACGAAAATGGTGCACACCGCGTGCAACGTGTTCCAGAAACTGAGTCAGGCGGCCGTATTCATACATCTACTGCAACAGTAGCAGTTCTTCCAGAAGCGGAAGAGGTAGACGTAGAGATTCACGAAAAAGAAGTTCGTGTAGATACTTTTGCATCATCAGGTGCTGGTGGACAATCGGTTAACACGACTATGTCAGCTGTTCGTATGACCCATTTACCTACAGGGATCACTGTTTCCATGCAGGATGAAAAATCTCAGATTAAAAACAGAGAAAAAGCAATGAAAATTCTTCGTGCACGTGTAGCGGATAAGTTCCGTCAAGAAGCGCAAGCAGAGTATGATGCTGTCCGTAAATCAGCGGTTGGTACTGGTGACCGTTCGGAACGAATTCGCACATACAATTATCCACAAAATCGCGTGACTGACCATCGTATTGGTTTAACTATTCAAAAGCTAGACCAAATTTTAGAAGGTAAGCTAAATGAAGTAGTGGATGCACTGATTTTAGAGGATCAAGCTGAAAAGCTAGAAAGAATGAATGATACAAATGTCTAAGACCATTTATGAGGCCCTGAACCGGGCTTCTTCTTTTTTAGAGGAAAATAACCGTGAAAAAGAAGTAGCTCGTTATATTTTGCAATTTGTCCTAGGGAAAAATTACTCTGAGCTTATGATGGCCATGTATGAAGAGATATCAACAGATTCTTTTAATACTTTCTGGAGCTATGTGGAGGAGCATGCAACCGGTAGACCGTATCAATATATTATTGGTCAGGAAACCTTTTATGATCGAGAATTTTTAGTGAACGAGTCTGTTCTAATTCCACGCCCCGAAACCGAGGAACTAATAGAAGAGGTAAGAAAGCGTGCACCCCATCTATTTAAGGATAAAAATCCGTTAAATATTGCAGATATCGGTACGGGAAGCGGAGCCATTGCGATTACTATTCAAAAGGAGCTGCCAAATGCAAAGGTGACTGCTACAGATATATCTGAGAATGCGTTACAGGTAGCTGTTCAAAATGCAGAAAGACTGTCAGCAACTATCGACTTTAAACAAGGAGATTTGGCGGAGCCTATATCACATGAAAAATGGGATATTGTTTTATCGAATCCACCTTATATTGCACACTCTGAGGCGCCAAGCTTATCAGATACAGTGATAGATTATGAACCGCATTTGGCTTTATTTGCAGATGAGGATGGTCTTTTACTTTATCGTAAATTATCAGAGCAGCTTCCTTCCTTGATGAATTCAACTAGTTTAATAGGTTTTGAGATTGGCTATGAGCAGGGGCCAGCTGTTGCTGGAATGCTTCAAAAAGCCTTTCCTAAAGGGAATGTAGAGGTTATTCAAGACATTAATGGAAAAAATCGTTTTGTTTTTTGTACAAATGCTGAATAAGATATGAATCTATTGGTAACAATGTTCCTAAGGGAGGAATGTTACATGTTACCAGATTACGAGATAAAAAGAGCAGGTAAAGTAGGACAAAAAATAGATGCAGTTATTCTCTTTGTATGGATGCTATTGGTTATTCAAACGATTTTATTTGTTTTTATTCATAATGCGGAACAAACGGAGGCGATGCGCTTTCGATTAGTTGCTAACAGCAACACCGCTTATGATCAGCAGGTGAAAATGGAAGTACAGGAAAAAATAGCGCCAATCTTAGTAAATTATGAAAAGGATCCGGACGCTACAATAATAGAACTAGAGAAAACAGTTGTGAGTCTATCCAGTAGCTTGCAGGAGAAGATGACAATCACACAAGGTCAAACGATCTTTCCGCCAAAGGAATGGGAAAGTGGAATTGCAGCTCAGACGCAGGTGGAGGCAATTGTAGTTTCTATCGGTAGTGGAAGAGGAGATAATTGGTGGTGCGGTCTATTTCCTAAAGCATGCTATAAAGAAGAAGTAAAAGAAGAAAAGCCTAAATTCTTTGTTTGGGAATGGTTAAAAAAGAAATTTTCCACATAGTTTTCCACAATTGTCTGAAAGTTATTAACATTTTGTGGATAAGGTTCTAAAAAAGGAGAAGTTACGTATGAATACAAAAATTTTATCTGTGGGTAACTTATCCACAGAAGAAATAAGTTATACAGAGGCCGTCCAATTATTACATTCGGGTGAAGTGGTAGCTTTCCCAACGGAAACTGTTTACGGCTTAGGGGCCATCGCAACGAATGAAAAAGCGGTAGCGAAAATTTTTGAAGCAAAAGGCAGACCCCAGGATAATCCTCTTATTGTGCATATTGGATCTAAGGATGAAATTAGTGATTTTATCTCTCACATCCCGGAAAAGGCTCAGCTATGTATGGATGCATTTTGGCCTGGACCATTAACGTTAATACTTCCGCTGAAGGAAACTGTTTTGGCTTCCAATGTTAGCGCAGGCTTGGATACTGTCGGGGTAAGAATGCCTAATCATCCTGTAGCTTTAAAACTTTTACGTGAACTAAAACTTCCGGTTGCTGCTCCGAGCGCAAACCGAAGTGGAAAACCTAGCCCAACTAAAGCAAGACACGTGCACAAGGATTTAAATGGTAGAATCCCTGCTATAATAGATGGCGGAGCAACTGGGATGGGACTTGAATCGACGGTGCTTGACTGTACTAGCGAGATTCCAACTATTCTACGACCAGGTGGAGTAACAAAGGAAATGCTTGAACAAGTTATTGGCAAGGTCAATGAAACAAAGCTTGTAGATAAATCAGAAGCTCCAAGAGCACCTGGCATGAAATATGCTCACTATGCCCCGAATGCACCTGTCTATTTAATAGAGGCATCTGTACAATCGATACAAGAAGCTATCGCTAGTATACATAAGGAAGATAAAAAGGCTGCCCTCATTGCAACGGATCAATTGAAAGTAGTAGATGCCAACTATTATTTTTCACTTGGTAACAACGAACAAGTAAAAGAAGCTGCTCATTTGTTATATGAGGCACTTAGAAGCTGCGACGATACAGATGCAGATATCGTGCTTGCCCCTGTTTTCAAAAAGGATGGCGTTGGAGCAGCAATTATGAATCGTTTAGAAAAAGCTGCAGATGGTAAATGGTTTTTCGAAAAGTAAAACAAGTTAAAAAAGGTTGTCTATATTTTGTATTCTCTCCGGTCCATTTGCATACATTTAATTATGCAAATAGACGGGAGAGATTTTTTTGTGGACAGAAATATTAGCAGGATTCTTAATGTCGGTAGATGTACTTATCTTATTTTCTCTTGTATCATATAGAAAACAGGTTTTGACTCTAGCTGCTTGGGTTGCATCCTTACATATGCTCTTCCCCTTAATAGGTTATTATGCAGGTGTTTTGGTACAAACCTATTTACAGCAGGCAAGCCCTTATTTATCAGGAGTTCTGCTAACCTTGGTAGGTCTTCAAATGGTATTATCAAAATCTCCAAAAGAAATACCGATGATGCCACCGTATATCTTGGCTATAGTAGCGAGTCTAGATACCTTCTCCGTAAGTATTTCCTTTGGTATGCTCCAAGTAGAAAAGTTCATTTTTATTCTAAGTGCAGGCATCTTCGCTTTTGTAGGAGTAATTGTTGCACAGAAAATTATATATAAAAACACTGTGATGAACAGAGGTATGATTATGAAACTGGCTGGTGGAGTTTTATTAGTCATGGGTTTGCTTACTCTTCAAAATATATAACAAAATAAACAGCCTATACACACTAACATAAAGGAATGATCTAGTATGAATATTTTATTTGTCTGTACAGGAAATACTTGTAGAAGTCCGATGGCAGAGGCAATTTTAAAAGCAAAGAAGTTAGATAAAGTAAATGTGAAGTCAGCAGGTATTTATGCAATGGATGGAGAAAATATGTCTCTAAATAGTCAAAAAGTTCTAATGGACAACAACATTCCTTTTACCCATAAATCCTCCTCCCTACAGCCGTCTATAGTTGAGTGGGCAGATTTAATTTTAACGATGACTGCTGCTCACAAACAGGCCCTTATTTTTGCTTTTCCCGAAGCAATTTCTAAGATTTATATGTATAAAGAATTTGTAACTCCGGACGATATACAGGATGTAATGGATCCTTTTGGAGGAAACCTGGGTATATACGAACGGACTTACGAAGAACTTAGTATGCTAACAGAGGGATTAGTCAAGAAGCTATAGGGGGAAAAATGGATGAAAGAGAAAAGAAAGAAGCACGCCTTTGGATTTCAAAAGAAGATTGTGCTTTTTGTAACGGTTCTTGCAATTATTACGTATTCAACAAGTGCATTATTTATCAATTATGTACAACCTTATTTACAAACGATGGATATAAATATAGGAGCCCTTCCATTTGAAATTCTTACATATGCTTTAGGTATATTCTGGTCAGGCCTTCTTGCTTACTTTTTCAGTGGATTAATCATCAAGCCTCTGTTTAACTTGGAGAAGGTTGCAACACTTGCTTCAGAAGGTAAAATTGGCGTGGATGTAGAAGTTCCAAACTCTAAAGATGAGATTCAATCCGTAGCTATTGCCTTCCAAACGATGTTAGAAAATCTTCGTGAAATGGTCCAAGGAATAGAAGAAAACTTTGATAAAACAAACAACAGTGTACAAAAGCTTGCAGAAGAAGCTTCCGTTGCATCTGATCAGGCAGAGGCAATCGCCTCTACTATAGCTCAAATTTCCGAAGGAGCAGAGCAATCCGCTATGGCTGTGCAAGAAACAGCTGAGTCAGTAGAGGATGTTAGAGTACTTGCTTCGGAGGTAAATAAGCGTGCTGAAAAATCTTCTGTACAGTCAAAAGAAATGATTACCGAGCTATCAGAAACTACTAAGGTCATACAATCTTTAGTGAGTGGCATACAAAAAATTGCCTCTGGCAGTGAATCTGCTTTAGGGAATGTTCATCAGTTAGAAGAGAATGCCAGCAAGGTTGAAAGTATTATTCAGTTAGTTGGAGACATAGCAGCACAAACTAATCTGCTGGCACTGAATGCTTCTATAGAAGCTGCACGTGCAGGAGAGCATGGTAAAGGTTTCGCAGTAGTAGCAGAGGAAGTACGTAAACTTGCAGATGAAAGTGCGAAGGCGGTACAAGGTATTTCTACTCTTATTCTAGCGATACAAAGTGATGTTCAAACAGTAGTTCAACAGATGACGAACCAGGTAAGCTTTGCTGTTGGGGAAGCCAAACGTGTATCTGAAACGAATGCAGCAGTAGAAGGCATGTCGACAAAAGTTCATGAAATGGCTGAATCAGTAGTAGAGATTTCTTCTCTTGTAGAAAAACAGCTTTCTAATATAGAAAGCACTGCTCGACAATCTCAGGATGTGGCAGCGATTGCAGAGGAAACTTCAGCAGGAGCAGAGGAAGTAAGAAGTGCTACGGATGAACAAGCTCGCTCTATTGAACAAGTTGATATTTTAACAGAAGACTTGAAACGTCAGTCAGAAGATTTGTTCCAGGTGATCTCTCAGTTTGACCGTACTGCCCAATAATGTTATAAAATGAATATGTCAAAAACGGATACAGCTCAAACGATTTGAGTTGTATTTTTTTGCTCAAAAAGGTGGTATGATGAATTTGAGTACTAAACAGAAAAGAGGGAACAAGATGAAAATTGCAATTTCTTCTGATCACGGAGGCAATAACCTTCGTAAAGAAATTATTCAACAGCTTGAAGAACTCGGACTTTCCTATAAGGACTTTGGTCCACAGACAAATGATTCTGTCGATTACCCTGACTATGCAGCACCAGTAACAGAAGGTGTAGCAAGTGGAGAGTTTGATCGTGGAATTTTAATTTGTGGGACAGGTATTGGAATGTCCATCGCTGCCAACAAGATTAAAGGAATTCGTTGTGCTTTAGTGCATGATGTTTTTTCTGCTAAAGCAACACGTTGTCATAATGACTCTAACGTTCTTGCAATGGGAGAGCGAGTAATTGGTCCAGGCCTTGCACGAGAAATCGTGGCAACTTGGTTAGCTCAAGAATTTGAAGGCGGTCGTCACGAACGCCGTATTGAAAAAATTTCAGCTTTAGAAAAATAACATGGAATAGAGGGATTTCAGATGGAAGCAAAAAATTTGTGGCAACAGCAAATGGAACAGCTTCTCCTGGAAGTGGAGCAGCAAATAACGTTTCATGAAAATGATTTGTTCGTTGTAGGATGCTCTACCTCTGAAGTAATCGGGAAAAAGATAGGAACTGCCGGTGGGTTAGAGGTAGCAGAGGTTTTATTTGAACCGATTCGAGCATTTGCCGAGCGCAATAAAATACTTCTGGCCTTTCAAGGCTGTGAACATATCAATCGTGCATTAACAATGGAAAGAGCCACACAGCAGCTATATAGACTGCCGGAGGTTTCAGTTATTCCAGTTGTTCGTGCAGGAGGCTCTATGTCTGCCTACGCATATACCCAATTTCAGGAGCCTGTAGTGGTGGAACATGTGCAGGCTAAAGCAGGACTTGATATTGGTCAAACCATGATTGGCATGCAGCTGCAACCAGTTGCTGTACCGATACGTGTATCCACCAAAATGGTAGGGGAAGCGATTATAACGATCGCTAATACTCGACCGAAACTTATTGGCGGGGTACGAGCATTTTACGGATGAATTTAGAGGAGGAACTAGAAGTGAAAAAGATTCAATCACAAGATCCAGCAGTATTTGAGGCAATGTTATCAGAGAAAAAACGTCAACAATCAAACATCGAACTTATTGCATCAGAAAACTTTGTATCAGAAGCTGTAATGGAAGCACAGGGTTCTGTTCTGACAAATAAATATGCAGAGGGTTATCCTGGCAAACGCTATTACGGTGGCTGTGAGCATGTAGACGTAGTAGAGAATATAGCTCGCGATCGCTTAAAAGAAATTTTTGGAGCAGAGCATGCAAACGTGCAACCACATTCTGGTTCTCAGGCTAATATGGCCGTTTATATGACAGCTTTACAGCCTGGTGATACTATTTTAGGGATGAACTTGTCACACGGTGGGCATTTAACGCATGGTTCTCCTGTAAACTTTAGTGGAATTCAATATAATTTCATTGAGTATGGTGTAAACAAAGAAACTGAAATGATAGATTACGAGGAAATTCGCTCTATCGCTCTAGAACACAAGCCTAAAATGATTGTTGCTGGTGCAAGTGCATATTCACGTACAATTGACTTCGCTAAATTCCGTGAAATTGCGGATGAAATTGGAGCATACTTATTCGTAGATATGGCTCATATAGCAGGCTTAGTAGCTGCAGGTCTTCATCCAAACCCAGTACCACACGCTCATTTTGTGACTTCTACAACGCACAAAACGTTACGTGGACCACGTGGTGGATTGATCTTAACTACTGAGGAATTCGCTAAGAAAATTGATAAAACAATTTTCCCAGGTATTCAAGGCGGTCCATTAATGCACGTGATTGCTGCAAAAGCGGTTGCTTTCGGTGAAGCACTTCAACCTGAGTTTAAAGAATATCAACAGCAAGTAGTTGCAAATGCTAAGGTACTAGCTGACAGCTTAACAGCAGAAGGAGTTCGTATTGTTTCTGGCGGTACGGATAACCACGTTATGCTATTAGATGTTTCTGCACTAGGCTTAACTGGTAAAGTAGCAGAGCATGTACTAGATGAAGTAGGAATTACTGCTAACAAAAATACAATTCCTTTCGATACTTCTAGCCCATTCATTACTTCAGGAGTTCGTGTAGGAACACCAGCGGTAACTTCACGTGGCTTCAAAGAAGAAGAAATGAAAGAAATTGCTTCTATTATTGCTAAGCTATTAAAGAATCATGAGGATGCTACAGTAATTGCTGAAGCAAAAGAAAGAGTGCAAGCTCTAACTGATCAATTCCCTCTATATAACTAACTGTTGTGTGGGAGGCCTATGACTGTGTCATAAGCCTCCTTTCATTATGGCATTCAGCTTTATTGGAACTTAATAAATGAAGGCAGAACAAATAATGTCTCTTTTTAACTGAAGATCTCAATGGAAGTCGGACATACTATTCAAAGTAACTGTCTTGACGGTAGCTTCAGTCTGCAAACGGATGTATTTGTGTCGCTTATGTTAATGTAACCGACAGAAATCGTTCGTTTAAATGAAATAGACGCAATATTAAGTCCCTGTGATTACTAGTATGATTACTACCGTTTTTGTTATAATGGCAAAGATGAAAAAAAACAAGAAGGAGAGATGTAATATGGCAAAAGTATACGTATTTGATCATCCACTGATTCAACATAAACTTACATATATCCGTGATGTGAAAACTGGTACGAAAGAGTTCCGCGAATTAGTAGATGAGGTAGCGACATTAATGGCCTTTGAAATTACACGTGACTTACCTTTAGAAGAGGTGGAAGTAGAAACTCCTGTTCAGGTTACAAAATCGAAAGTAATTGCCGGAAAGAAATTAGGACTAGTTCCAATTCTTCGTGCGGGTATAGGCATGATCGATGGTATGTTAAATCTTATTCCAGCTGCAAAAGTGGGACATATCGGACTTTATCGTGATCCAGAAACATTAAAACCGGTTGAATATTACGTTAAGCTTCCTGCAGATGTTGCTGATCGTGACTTTATCCTAGTAGATCCAATGCTTGCAACTGGCGGATCTGCCATAGAAGCAGTTAACTCTCTGAAAAAGCGTGGTGCAATGAGCATTAAGTTTATGTGTCTAATCGCTGCTCCTGAAGGTGTAAAAGCACTTCAAGACGCTCACCCAGACGTTGACATTTATATTGCTGCATTAGATGAAAAGCTAAACGACCACGGGTATATAGTTCCTGGTCTTGGAGATGCTGGAGACCGTTTATTCGGAACAAAGTAAAATACGGCATTTTCTCTATCGAGAGTAAAATTAGGATAATTAGGTAATGCTTGCAGTATGTTGGCTTTCCAGTTCCAGATGGAGGGTCAACCTGCTGCATAAATGTATGGTAAGATGGTAACGTGTGCTAAACAAGAGAAGTATTTTTACGGTGAAAACTCTTGTTTTGAAAAAGTTGCGAAATTTTCTTTTAAATTTGTCGATAAATTGTCAATCTAGTCATCTACGTGAAGTTTTTCACTGATAGCAATTGACATCAAATAGCCCCTATTGTATGCTTACAAAGGATAAATCATGATAGGGGTTTCATGCGTGAAACACTTGATGTATCAACTTTCTACTAGATTCACAGTTTTTACTTATATTAGGGGAAACGTGAGTACACTTTTATGCGTCATTTGACGTCCGTTACAAGAGATAGCTCTATTTTCAGCGATTCTCTCACAGCTTGTAGGTTCTATAGAAGATACGTTCACGTTTTAGTGAATTGATCATACTTTTGGAACCACTCCAATCTTTTAGTGATTTGTTTATGCCAGGTCTTATGACTAGAGCAGCGAGAATCGCTACCATTCGAAAATATGATTCAGGAGATTAGACCAATGCTAGAAATGCAACGTATTTTTACGAGGCAAAAAAAGTACATATTTTTTTTGCTTGCGATATGTGTTCTTGGATGGGCATTTACGCCATATCCTGCTATTTTTGCGGGCTTAGCAGTAGGTTCCTTATTCGGTCTGTATAATTTCTGGATACTAGTACGAAGAATGGAAAAATTTGATCGTGTGATGTTAGGTGAAAAGGGACGAGCAGGCTTAGGGACAAGTTTTCGATTTGCCTCAGGTATTGCTGCAGTTGCAATTGCACTTATTTTCCCAGATGATATTCATCTAATTAGTACGGTTATCGGATTAATGATTCCCTATGTTCTACTTATAGTAGAACGAATTTTGTTAGTTAGAAATCAGCCATGAGTATGTGAAAGAGAGGTGAAAGAATCGTGGGACACTCAAATCCAGAATTTGTGCTTTGGGGTATGACGGGGAACTGGTCAAACATCCTTATGTTGTTTGTAACTTCTCTGATCGTTTTCTTAATTGCATTTTTTGCAACGAGAAGCTTAAAGCTTAAACCAACTGGGATGCAAAATTTCATGGAGTGGATAATGGACTTCGTGAAAGGAATTATTAAGAGTAATTTCGACTGGAAAACAGGCGGAAGATTCCATATTCTTGGAATTACATTAATCATGTTTATCGCAATAGCCAACCTATTAGGTCTACCGTTTGCAATTACGTATGACGGAGTGCTTTGGTGGAAATCACCGACAGCAGATCCAACAGTTGCTATGACACTATCAGTGATGATTATCGTTTTAACTCACTATTACGGTATTAAGATGAAAGGTTTCAAACAGTACAATATTGATACGTACTTGAAGCCAATGCCACTATTATTCCCATTAAAAGTTATAGAAGAATTCGCAAATACGTTGACACTCGGTCTACGTCTTTACGGTAATATCTATGCGGGGGAAGTATTATTAGGCTTAATCGCAGGTTTAGCAACATCTAGTATTTTTGGCTTTTTCGGAGCAATCGTTCCGGCAATGGCTTGGCAAGGGTTCTCTATCTTTATCGGTGGAATCCAAGCATTCATTTTCGTTATGTTAACAATGGTTTATATGTCACATAAAGTGTCAGCAGACCATTAATATAACTGTTTAGGAAACTAGGCAGAAAATAAAAAAAAACAACATTCCAAGGAGGAAATTAAACAATGGTAGGTTCAGTTGGTCTTTTAGCAGCAGCTATAGCAGTTGGTTTAGGTGCACTTGGTGCAGGTATTGGTAATGGTCTAATCGTTTCAAAAACAGTAGAAGGTATCGCTCGTCAACCAGAAGCACGTGGAGCTTTACAAACAGTTATGTTCATCGGGGTAGCGTTAGTTGAAGCCGTGCCGATTATCGCAGTAGTTATCGCGTTTATCGTATTAAACCAATAGTATTTATATTTAAGTCTATAATGGCGGAAACTAACTCCGCCATTCTCTTTATGAAAAAACATGAATTAGAAAATAATAAACACAAGTTTAAACATTATAGAAGCAAGATCTCTTAATAGCGTTTGAAAGGAGTGAAACAATCGTGTCTTTTGAATACCTAGTACTTGGTGCTGGTGATACTCATAATGGGTTAAATGTTTGGGATATCGCAGCTACATTATTCTTCTTCATCTTATTGATGATCCTATTGAAGAAAGTGGCTTGGGGTCCTTTAATGGGAATCATGACACAGCGTGAAGAGTTGATCGCGAGCGAAATCGAAGCAGCTGAAACTAGCCGTCAAGAATCTCAGCGTCTACTTGAAGAACAACGTGACTTACTAAAAGAAGCACGCACAGAAGCGTTAGCGATTGTAGAAAATGCGAAGAAGCAAGGGGAAGCATCACGTGAAGAAATTATCACTACTGCTCGCTCTGAAGCTGCGCGTTTGAAAGAATCTGCTATCCGTGAAATCGATACAGAAAAAGAAAGAGCGATTGCAGCGGTACGACAAGAAGTCGTTTCACTATCTGTACTTGCAGCAGCTAAAGTTCTTGAAAAAGAAGTGTCGGAAGAAGATAACCGTGCGCTAATCGAGGCAACGATTGCGAAGGCAGGCGAAGTTAATTGAGTAATTCAACTGTAGCAAAACGCTATGCCATCGCTTTGTTCGATCTAGCACAACAAAAAAACGAAATTCAAGCAGTAGAAAATGATTTACGTGAGCTTAATGTAGTCTGGAAAGGCAATAAAGATTTGAAAACATTGTTTACATCTCCTAAGCTTTCTATAGATAAGAAAAAAGAGCTAGTACGTCAAATTTTCTCAAACGCTAATCCAATCGTCATCAATACACTTCTAGTGCTTATTGACAAGAAAAGATTAAGCGAAGTTACAAACATCATTGAAGAGTTTATGACCCTTTCTAATGAAGCACAAGGTGTTGCAGATGCAAAGGTTTATACAACTCGTGAGCTAACAGAGGTAGAACGTGCAAACGTTTCTTCTGTATTTGCTAAAAACGTAGGTAAACAATCATTACGTATTCAAAACATCGTTGATCCATCTATTATTGGTGGTATCCGCGTTCAAATCGGAAACCGCATTTACGACAGCACTCTAAGTACAAAATTAGATCGCTTAAAACGTAACTTGATCGGTTAATATTATGAATTATGAGAGGTGACATACATGAGCATCAAAGCTGAAGAAATCAGTGTCTTGATTAAACAGCAGATTGAGAATTATGAATCTGAGATGAAAGTTAGCGACGTTGGTACGGTTATTACAATTGGTGACGGTATCGCGCGTGCTCATGGCCTCGACAACGTCATGGCTGGAGAGCTTTTAGAATTCTCGACTGGTGTATTAGGTATGGCACAAAACTTGGAAGCGAATAACGTTGGTATCGTTATCCTTGGGCCATACACAGACATCAAAGAAGGCGATGAAGTACGTCGTACAGGCCGTATTATGGAAGTTCCTGTTGGTAAAGAATTGATTGGCCGTGTAGTAAATCCACTTGGTCAACCACTTGACGGACAAGGCCCTATTGCAACAACAAAATCACGTCCAATCGAAAGTCCTGCACAAGGGGTTATGGCACGTAAATCTGTACATGAACCACTTCAAACAGGTATTAAAGCGATTGACGCTCTTGTACCAATCGGACGTGGTCAACGTGAGTTAATCATCGGTGACCGCCAAACAGGTAAAACATCTGTTGCGATTGATACAATCCTTAACCAAGCAGACCAAGATATGATTTGTATCTATGTTGCTATCGGTCAAAAAGAATCGACTGTTCGTAACGTAGTAGAAACACTTCGTAAAAAAGGTGCTTTAGATTACACAATCGTTGTAACTGCATCTGCATCTGCTCCAGCTCCATTATTATACTTAGCTCCTTATGCTGGTGTAACTATGGCAGAAGAATTTATGTTCGATGGTAAGCACGTATTAATCGTTTATGATGATTTATCTAAACAAGCTGCTGCATACCGTGAGCTTTCATTACTTCTTAAACGTCCTCCAGGTCGCGAAGCATATCCAGGGGATGTATTCTACTTACACAGCCGTCTACTTGAGCGTGCTGCGAAGTTAAACGAAACATTAGGTGCAGGTTCAATCACTGCATTACCATTCGTTGAAACACAAGCTGGGGATATCTCTGCTTACATTCCAACAAACGTAATCTCAATTACGGATGGGCAAATTTTCTTACAATCTGATTTATTCTTCTCTGGTGTACGTCCAGCTATCAACGCTGGTTTATCAGTATCCCGTGTTGGTGGATCAGCTCAAATTAAAGCAATGAAAAAAGTTGCGGGTACACTTCGTCTTGACTTAGCTGCATACCGTGAGCTTGAAGCATTCTCTCAATTTGGATCAGATTTAGATGCTGCAACACAAGCGAAACTTAATCGCGGTGTTCGTACAGTAGAAGTACTAAAACAAGACTTGAACTCTCCAATTAAAGTAGAAAAACAAGTTATTATTTTATATGCTCTTACTCGCGGTCATTTAGATGATGTTCCAGTTAAAGATATCTCTCGCTTTGAAGCAGAGCTTAGCAGCTGGTTAGATACAAACCACACAAACGTTTTAGATCATATTCGCACGACAAAAGATCTTCCTTCAGAAGAGGATTTAAACAATGCAATTTCTGCATTCAAAAAAACTTTTGCTAAATCTGAATAATATCTTTGTCTAAGTGAAAAAAACAATAAGGTGGTGAAATACCAGTGGCATCTTTACGCGACATTAAAAATAAAATTACGTCAACTAAGAAAACGAGTCAAATCACAAAAGCTATGCAAATGGTTTCTGCTTCTAAGTTGAACCGTGCGGAGGAAAATGCGAAAGCATATGTTCCTTACATGGGTAAAATTCAAGAGGTAGTAGGTGCAATTGCTTCAGGTACGAGTGACAGTGGACACCCAATGTTAATAAACCGTCCTGTAAAAAAGACTGCATATCTTGTCATCACTTCTGATCGTGGGTTAGCAGGAGCATACAACAGTAACGTTATACGTGCCGTTGCAAATGCAATCGCTAGTCGTCATGCATCGAAGGATGAGTATGTTGTTTTAGCAATTGGTCGTATGGGACGTGACTTCTTCGTAAAACGTGGTTCTAATGTAATCGGAGAAGTTATCGGTTTACCTGACCAACCAGCTTTTTCTGATATTAAAGAAATTGCTCGCAAAGCTGTTGGTATGTTCACGGATGGTACATATGATGAACTTTATATGTACTATAACCACTTTGTCAGTGCCATCTCTAGTGAAGTTACAGAGAAAAAGGTACTGCCACTTACGGATATTGCACAAGAAACTGGCGCAGCTACAACTGCTTCATATGAGTTCGAGCCTTCAAGTGAAGCAATCCTTGAAGTGTTACTTCCTCAATATGCAGAAAGCCTAATTTTCGGTGCATTACTCGACGGTAAAGCAAGTGAACATGCTTCGCGTATGTCTGCGATGAAATCTGCAACAGATAACGCATCTGATTTGATTAGTAACTTAACATTAGTATACAACCGAGCACGTCAAGCAGCGATTACGCAAGAGATTACGGAAATCGTCGGCGGAGCATCGGCTCTAGAATAGGAAGAAAGTAAGACAGGAGGGAACAGTAGTGAACAAAGGACAAGTACTACAAGTAATGGGTCCAGTTGTTGACGTAAAGTTTGACAACGGCCACTTACCAGCTATCTATAATGCATTAACTGTAGCTATTGAACGTCCAAACGAAGCTCCTACTACGTTAACGTTAGAAGTAGCTTTACACTTAGGTGATGATTCTGTTCGCACAATTGCGATGTCATCTACTGATGGACTTAAACGTGGTGCAGAGGTAATAGATGCGGGTGCAGCAATTTCTGTTCCAGTTGGTAATGTAACTCTAGGACGTGTATTCAACGTTCTTGGTGATATTATTGACTTAGGAGAAGAAATTCCTACTACAGAGCGTCGTGATCCAATTCACCGTCAAGCACCAACATTTGAAAACCTTTCAACAGAAGTTGAAATTCTTGAAACAGGTATTAAAGTAGTAGACCTTTTAGCTCCATATATCAAAGGTGGTAAAATCGGTCTATTCGGTGGTGCCGGAGTAGGGAAAACAGTTCTTATCCAAGAACTTATCAATAACATTGCTCAAGAGCATGGCGGTATCTCGGTATTCGCTGGTGTTGGAGAGCGTACGCGTGAAGGAAATGACTTATTCCATGAGATGAGCGATTCAGGCGTTATCAAGAAAACAGCAATGGTATTCGGACAAATGAACGAGCCACCTGGAGCACGTATGCGTGTTGCCTTGACTGGTTTAACAATGGCTGAATATTTCCGTGATGAGCAAGGTGCAGACGTACTTCTATTCATCGATAATATCTTCCGTTTCACACAAGCAGGTTCTGAGGTATCAGCCCTTTTAGGTCGTATGCCATCAGCAGCTGGTTACCAACCAACACTTGCTACAGAAATGGGTCAATTACAAGAGCGTATCACGTCAACTAACACTGGTTCTGTAACATCTATCCAAGCGATTTATGTACCAGCCGATGACTATACGGATCCAGCTCCAGCTACAACTTTCGCTCACTTAGATGCGACAACAAACTTAGAGCGTAAATTATCTGAGATGGGTATCTACCCAGCGGTTGATCCTTTAGCTTCTTCTTCACGTGCACTTTCACCAGAAGTAGTTGGTCAAGAGCATTACGAAGTAGCACGTCAAGTGCAATATACGTTACAACGTTATAGAGAGCTTCAAGATATCATCGCAATCTTAGGTATGGATGAATTAGGAGACGAAGACAAGCTTGTAGTTAACCGTGCTCGTCGTATTCAGTTCTACCTATCTCAAAACTTCCATGTTGCAGAACAATTTACAGGTCAAAAAGGTTCTTACGTTCCAGTTAAAGAAACTGTTGCAGGATTCAAACAGATTCTTGAAGGGAAATATGACCATTTACCAGAGGATGCATTCCGTCTAGTTGGACGCATTGAAGAAGTTGTTGAAAAAGCGAAAAGCATGGGCGTAGAAGTATAATAAATCGGACCAGGAGGTAAAAATATGAAGACACTTATAGTCAATATTGTCACTCCCGACGGCCCGGTATACGATTCTGAAGTAGACATGATTATCGCTAATACAGCATCGGGTGAAATTGGTATTTTACCTGGCCATATTCCAATGGTTGCACCTCTTCGTATTGGTGCAGTTAAATTGAAAAAAGATGGTAAATCTCAATATGTATCAGTAAGTGGTGGATTTGTTGAAGTACGTCCTGAAAAGGTAACGATTTTAGCTCAATCTGCTGAGGTTGCCGATACAATTGATGTAGCTCGTGCAAAAGAAGCGATGAAACGTGCAGAATCACTACTTCAAAGTAAACAAGACACGACAGACTATGTTCGTGCTGAACTTGCTTTGAAGCGTGCGATGAATCGTATCAACGTTTATGAGGGTAACATTTAATTTGGACGAAACATAAAACGGGCAGATTTATTTCTGTCCGTTTTTTTTCTTGCAAATCAGCTATAATTTACGAACTCCAGTGGATAATACAGATTATTCGTCATAAAATAAGGTATAAAAAGAAATGTTTATTTAGAAGGCAGGAGAGCATTCCAGTAAGAATTTTGATTACCTAATTGGAACTGTAACCTTTTCTGGCTATTAAATGAACAGGTAGTTAGTCTTTTGATCATTTATACTTTTTTATAGACTATACATGTATTATTTACATTTTGATCAAATGAAAACATGGAAGAATTTGATGAACATTCTTCTTAAAAGTATAAAAACGAAAGATTTAGCTAAAGTGGAGGGGAAATATGGGTCTTTTAAATTCAGAGCAAGCATTAATTGCCATACTTGCAAATATCTTTTTTATTGGTATTTCGTTTTATGCTTTACAAGCTCTTATGGTGGACAAATTTATTAAAAAGAATCATGTATTTCAAGCCCAGCTTTTCTTTATATTGGCAAGCATTATGTTAGGTTCTACAGTAGCAAACTTTTTCTTAAATTTAACTTCCTGGTCTAACCAGTTACAGTACTTATTTTAGTAGAAGATCCTACATGCTCATGCAAATTATGGACAAGTTTGTATGAGCATGTAGAATCTCCTCATATTTCCTGGGAAATATGCTGTCGAAGATGTTTATTACAAAACATGTAGGGTAATTTATAAATATCTACACGAAAAGACTGGGTACTACGTATAATAGACTAAGAAAATTTACCAAAAGAGGACATGAAAATAGGGTTTTCGGTGCTTGTATATAGTCGAAATACGTTGTATGATGATATTGTTTTGAAATAATAAACAACACCATACATATTTTTCTTTTATATATCAGCTAAAGAGGATTATGAACGCGGAGGGAACTAAGTGGATAAAATTGTTGTTAAAGGCGGCCAAAGGTTAACAGGTAACGTACGGGTCGAAGGTGCTAAAAATGCAGTATTACCTGTATTAGCAGCAGCTCTACTCGCGACAAAGGGTAAGAACGTAATTAAAGATGTACCAACACTTGCAGATGTTTTGACGATAAATGAAGTACTAAAAAGTTTAAATACAGAAATTTCATATAGCCCCGAACTAAACGAAGTAATAATTGACTCTCAACAAAAGTTATCAAGTGAAGCACAGTTTGAGTATGTGCGTAAAATGAGAGCATCCATTCTTGTAATGGGACCAATTCTTGCTCGTAATGGTTTTGCTCGAGTTGCATTACCAGGTGGTTGTGCTATTGGCTCTAGACCAATTGACCAACATTTAAAAGGCTTTGAAGCAATGGGTGCAGAAATTTCATTTGGACATGGATTTGTCGAAGCTAAAACAACTGGACGTTTAAAAGGTGCTAAAATCTATCTAGACGTACCAAGTGTTGGAGCGACAGAAAACATCATGACTGCAGCAGCTCTAGCTGAAGGAATTACAGTTATTGAAAACGCTGCGAAAGAACCAGAAATTGTTGATTTAGCAAACTTTATCAATGAAATGGGCGGTAAAGTTAAAGGTGCAGGTACAGATACAATCCGTATCGAGGGTGTAGAAGAATTACACGGTACTGAGCATCACATTATTCCGGACCGTATTGAAGCAGGAACTTTTATGGTTGCTGCAGCAATTACAAAAGGCGATGTATTAATTGAAAATGCTGTACCAGAGCATATGACAGCTCTTATTTCTAAAATGCAGGAAATGGGCATTGAGATTAAAGAAGAGGGCCAAGGTCTTCGTGTGCGCTCTAATGGAAACTTAAAATCAGTGGATGTTAAAACAATGCCACACCCTGGATTCCCAACAGATATGCAATCACAAATGATGGCATTGATGATGACAGCTCACGGTACAGGTATTATTACGGAAACAGTTTTTGAAAACCGTTTTATGCACGTAGAAGAATTTAGACGTATGAATGGTAATATGAAAATTGAGGGACGTTCTGTGATGATGGATTCTCCATCTAACCTACAAGGTGCAGAGGTGGCGGCTACGGATCTTCGTGCAGCTGCAGCTCTAATTATTGCAGGTTTAGTGGCTGAGGGCGTAACTCGAGTAACACAGCTTTATCATTTAGATCGCGGTTATGTTAATTTTGACAAAAAGTTAGCTGCTTTAGGCGCTGACATTGAGCGTATTGGAACAGAAAATACCGAAAAAGCGGCTCAGCTCGTTTAATCATATGAAAGGCACAATGCATTTATTCCTGCATTGTGCTTTTTTTGTGAATTTTTTTACATTAAATCAGGAGTGGTTTTACGGGCAATAGAAAGTAAGCAAGGATTTCACTAACGAATAGCGGGTAGCTCGCGAAATTGTATCTTCGCGAGCTGTTTTATGAATAGAAGAGCTATCTATTCCTTCATTAGCTAAAATGCTTTTAAGTGTATAAAGCATAAGGAAAACTTGTTTAATTTTCTAATTAGTATTTTAAGCCGTTTTGAGAAGAGTAATACTTTTAAGATATTTTCCCTCTACTATTTATAAAAAATGGGTTCTATACCCCTTAAAATGCGTTTAAATGGGTATTTATCTTGAAGACTACTATTCTTTTAGGAAGATGCATAGAAGCTTGTCCGTCATGAGATAGTTTTGTACTGCATATAGTAATCCTATGAAACAATACATTCTCTTAATAATCCTATGCATCGGTCTAATGATTTTGCCTTTTCTTATGATTAAAGACAAAGTGAAAGAAAAGGCTGTACCAGAAGTCGTACCTGAAATTGAAGTTGACTGTCCAATACTAATTGAGGTGAAAGGGGTAAAGGAGAAAATTCCTCTTGAAACGTATGTGTTAGGGGTAGTTGCTGCAGAAATGCCAATCACATTCCATGAAGAAGCATTAAAAGCACAGTCGATTGCTGCGAGAACCTACGTTTTAAGAGAAACTGATTATGGATCAAAGTCAATTGATAAGACAGTACAAAAGCAAGTGTATGTAGGTCCAGAAGAAAGGAAAAAACGCTGGGGGGACTCCTTTAAGGATTACGAGGACAAGCTTCAACGAGTCGTAGCTTCTACAGAAGGTGAAATTATTGTCTATCAGGATCAGCTAATAACTGCGATGTTCTTTTCTACGAGCAATGGTCAAACAGAAAGTGCTGAGAACTATAGTGGATATGCAATACCTTATTTGGTATCCGTACCAAGTCAGAAGGAAGAAGAGTATTCAAAGAAGGTGCAACAAACGTTTGAGTTCTCTCATAAAGAGTGGGCGGACGCGTTTAAGATCAAATGGTCTAATAATATCGTAGGCAATGTGAAAATAGCACATACTGATTCAAATCGAGTAAAGACTATCGAAATGAACGGTAAAAGCTGGACAGGCAGAGAGGTTAGAACATTACTTGGCTTGCCTTCTACTGATTTCGAGATAGCTTTTCAAAATGATAAAGTGATAGTGGAAACTACTGGTTACGGGCACGGAGTAGGGATGAGCCAATACGGTGCCGAGGTTCTAGCAAACGATTCCAAAAAAGCACATGACATATTATTGCATTACTATACAGGAACAAAAATAAAAAGTTTTTCTCCATGTTTAAAATCTCCTTAATATGCCAACAATGCAATTAGAGGTGATGAAAATGAGAGAAGAACAATCTAAAAAGCCTTCTCAGCAGAAGAGTAAGAACCCGAAAAAACCTTGGTTTTGGCCACTAGTATATGCAGGTTTTTCGGTAGCGTTTGTCGGAATGATTTGGGGTTATAATGTGTATGTCAGCGATGATTCTGCAGAAGAATCGGAATGGACAGACGCAAGTAATCCAGACAAAGTTGCAATTGAAACGAATGCAAAAGCGGAATCTATGAAATATCCTTTTAAGGAAGCTATGCTAGATAACGTGGAAATTGTACAGCACTATTATGATTTAGAGGCAGACGAAGCAACTCGTGAGAAATCATTGCTTGTGTTTGACCAAACTTACGTAGCGAGCACTGGTGTATCTTTAACGATGAACAATGAGCCATTTGAAGTTGTAGCAGCATTAAGCGGTAAAGTGGAAGCAGTAAACGTAGACCCATTCCTAGGAGACGAAATCGTAATCTCTCATGCAAATGGTATGCAAACAAAATATCGTTCTGTCGCTGGCATTCTAGTAAAAGCAGGAGACGAGGTTGAACAAGGCCAAGCTCTTGGAACTGCAGCTGAAAATGAATGGAATCCTACTGCAGGTATCCACCTTCAATTTGAAGTACTTGAAAATGGAGTCCTTGTTAACCCGGAATCATTACTAGCATTTTAATTCATAATAGCCCACCCGTATGCATAAAATGGTGAAAAGTTCCTTTACTAACGAAAGGAAGAGTTGGTGCACGAAACGATTCGTCATAGATGCATACGATTGGGTGAAATGGTAATTGAAACAAAGAAAACAGTTCGCGCCATCGCGAGCAAAACAGGTCATTCCAAAAGCACCGTACACAAAGATCTAACGGAAAGACTCCATCTAGTGGATCCAGTACTGGCAAGGGAGGTAAAGGAAATCCTTGCCTACCACAAGTCAGTCAGGCATCTACGTGGTGGAGAAGCTACGAAGCAAAAATGGAAGACCAAAAAAGATGATAGGTAAGGTCGTGAAATGAACTATTTCACGGCCTTTTCTTATTGGTAGGAAATTATAAAGTTCTGATTCTGTGGATAAATTGATGTCTAGCTCCACCGCCTTGCCCCTCGGGGTCAAATGGATAAAAGCTCCGGTGGCTGAGGAACTGCCTCCTCACTTTTCTCCATTTGCCTGTCGGGGCAGTGACAGGCGATTACGCTTTTCTTCTATGTATCGGTAGTATGGATGGATAAAAAAAGATTATACATACGAAAAAGGAAAATATACTTTCCAAAATTAGTAAGTGAAAGTTAAGATATTTGAAAGGGGTGTGGAGTTGAAAAGGAATAATATTCTTATTGGTGGCGTGATATTGATATTGTTAGTCGCAGGCATTCTTCTATACAATTATTTTTCCAAGGAACTTACAGTAGGAGACGTTTTAGAAGAAAATTACTTTAGTAAAGAGGCAGCAATATCCGTTCAAAAGATAAAAGATGGAAAAATAATACCCATTCAAATTTCAGATGATAAACAGAAGGGTTTAGTGAAGTTATTCGAGGATTTAAAGCTAATTAAATCCGACGAAAGATATCCCGTCCTCGATGCGGATTATATAATTGCTCCTAAATCAAATTACTCGCAAAAAGTGTACGTATTCCTCGATGAAAATATAATAGTTTTCAGTGAAAAAACAAGTGATAGTTATGTAATCCAAAGTAAAGATTTTACGCAAACGATCAAACTATTACTGGATTAATCACGTATTTTAGAAAGTACTTCAGTAGCTAGCTAATTGAGGTGCTTTTTATTTTGCTCAATTGACGAATATAACATATTCATATGCAAACTTACGCATACTAAAATTAGGTTGCGGAGTAGTTTCCGCAACTGCAACACTCTAAGTGGTTAGCGCAACACTTTTGGATTTCCCGCAACACTTTGAGCTGATTTGCTTTGCGGAATAAATCCCTGTGAGCGGTGATATTTTCAAAAACGCTTTCCAATCGATATCAATTATGCAAGCGGTCTCCCAGTACGAAGCGAATTGTGTGGAAATTGTGTGTGACACAGGGACAGACCCAAATCCCTGCAGTGATATTTTCAAAACGCTTTCCAACCAATATCAACTATGCAAGCGATCCCCCAGTCAGAAGCGAATTGTGTGGGAATTGTGTGTGACACAGGGAAAGACACAATTCAATCCGAAAGTCCCAATATAAGTATATGAACACTTACCTAGACAGGAATAGTGATAATAGTTTCTAATTCGTCAAAAATTTCTATTTTTTTATACTTTTTTGTCCAAAATGCTATTGAAAAAAACTGTTATTCTGACAAAACTATGATAAAATTAGATGTTAGATACATTACGGAGTTTACATATAAAAGTTTTAGTGAGGAAGGGGAAACACTAGTAATGTTTGCAAAAGATATAGGAATTGATTTAGGGACAGCAAATGTGTTAATTCACGTGAAGGGCAAAGGAATTGTATTAAATGAGCCTTCCGTGGTTGCTTTAGATAGAAATACGAATAAAGTACTAGCAGTTGGAGAAGAAGCTCGACAAATGCTAGGTAGAACCCCAGGAAATATTGTAGCGATTCGTCCACTAAAAGATGGAGTAATTGCTGATTTTGATGTGACAGAAGCGATGCTTAAGCATTTTATCAATAAATTAAATGTAAAAGGCTTTTTATCCAAGCCTCGTATTTTAATATGCTGTCCTACAAACATTACAAGTGTTGAACAAAAGGCAATTCGTGAAGCAGCAGAAAAGTCTGGCGGGAAAAAGGTTTATTTAGAAGAGGAGCCAAAAGTTGCTGCGATTGGAGCAGGCATGGATATCTTCCAACCTAGCGGGAATATGGTTGTGGATATTGGTGGTGGAACTACTGATATCGCGGTACTTTCTATGGGTGATATTGTTACTTCTGAATCCATCAAGGTTGCTGGAGACGTTTTTGATAATGATATTCTTCAATATATTAAAAAAGAGTACAAGCTGCTGATCGGAGAACGAACTGCAGAAAATATTAAAATTGCGGTTGGAACAGTTTTTCCAGACAGTCGTCATGAGGAAATGGATATTCGCGGACGGGACATGGTAAGTGGTTTACCAAGAACGATTATGATCAAGTCCGATGAAATTGAACATGCACTTAGAGAGTCTGTATCGGTTATTGTACAATCGGCTAAAAATGTGCTAGAAAAGACTCCACCTGAGCTATCTGCAGATATTATTGACCGTGGCGTAATTATTACCGGTGGTGGAGCATTATTGCATGGAATGGATACTTTATTGATGGAAGAATTGAAGGTTCCTGTGTTTACTGCAGAAAGACCGATGGATTGTGTTGCTATTGGCACTGGAATTATGCTTGATAATATCGATAAAATAAGTAGAAGATAAGAGTGGAGGCTTTATCATGTTTCGAGGATTTAATACAGTAGCATCCGGAATGATTGCCCAACAGCGAAGAACCGAGCTATTAACCAATAATATGGCAAATGCGAATACACCAGGCTTTAAAGCAGACCAATCAACTATTCGTTCGTTTCCTGATATGTTAATGTCACGTTTAGGGCCGACTAAAATTCCAACAGAGAATCCGATAAGCGGAAAATCTCTTTCTACAGTTGGTGGAATTAGTACAGGCGTGTATATGTCTGAGATTGTTGCCTTGCAAACACAAGGACAACTAAAGCAAACAGACTTAAATACAGATCTTGCTTTAATAGATGGTGGGCTTCCAGTGGATGCTGAATCAGGAAAAGCAGGTGCATTATTTTTCCGACTCGAGCATCCTGCAGGTGGAGAGGCATACACTAGAAACGGTAACTTTACATTAGACGCAGCAGGCTTTCTGACGAATGCTCAAGGTTTATATGTATTAAATTCTTCCGGACAACGCATTCAAATGCAAAATGATGACTTCCGCGTAGGCGATGATGGACAGATTTATGTGGATAACGAGTCAGTTTCTCAAATTGGTGTTTCATTTGCAGCAACACCTGATCGTTTAGTTAAACAAGACAATGGTTTATTTAGAACCGAAGATGGCAATGAGCTCCCTTCCGCATATGACAATGGAGAAGTAAGCTTTGCGATGCAGCAGGGCTATATTGAAGGATCTAACGTGGACACTGCAAAGACCATGACAGAACTCATGTCTGCGTATAGAACGTTTGAGGCAAATCAAAAAATACTTCAAGCATATGATCAAAGTATGCAAAAAACAGTCAACGAGGTTGGCCGAGTTTAACTAATGAAGGAGGTGCAGTAAATGCTACGTACTATGATTACAGCAACCAACACGATGTCCCAATTACAAAGCCAATTAGATATTATAGGGAATAACCTTTCCAATTCTAATACGCATGGTTATAAATCAAAAGAAGTTAAATTTCAGGAATTACTGTATCAGCAATTTAACAATGATAAGTTAGATAAAGCTGACAGACAGTCCCCTGTAGGTATTCGTTACGGGGTGGGAGCAGCGCTTGCTCAGTCGCAGATGAATTGGAAGCAAGGGAGTATCCAATCTACTGGTAGAGACCTAGATTTTGCTTTCCAGGAGCCTAAGCAATATTTTCAAGTCATTATGCCAGACGGTCAGAATGGTGAAAAAACAGCTTATACTCGTCAAGGAGCGTTTTATGTTTCTCCGGTAGAGAATGGTCAGCTGATGCTCGTTAACGGGGAAGGATATCCAGTTGCCGACGCCCAAGGACAAGCGATTACCTTAAGAGAAGGTGTTTCCAGATTCTCTGTCAATGAATCCGGTGTCTTAGTAGCAGAGTATCCAGATGGCACAACTGATCAAAGAGAATTAGCGGTTTCTGTACTGCAAAAGCCTCAATTCATGGAACACTTGTCTGCTGCGTATATTGTTATACCAGAGAATTTAGATGAGTTAGGTGCAAATGCTGAGGATGTTATGGTAGATTTACAGGGAGCGGCCAGAGGAGAAATTTCTTTGAGCAACCAAGTGTTAGAAATGTCTAATGTGGATGTTTCCAAAGAGATGACAGACTTAATGACCACTCAACGGCAGTATCAGTTTAGTGCACGTTCCATTTCCATTGCAGATCAAATGATGGGCTTAATTAATGGGATACGCTAGTAAGGAGTAATTTGTATGACAGAAGAAGTAAAATCTTCTAGCAGACAACAACGTAGGCTAGAAAAAACACAAGGGCAAGCTAATAAGAAAGAACCAGTAAATGAATCAACAGAACAAACGAAACAAACTAAATGGGTTCAAATTCGTATGTTTCCAATTTGGTTGCGTATCCTAATTGTTGCGGCTCTTATAGCAGTGGCAGTAGCTGCTGGACTTATGGTCGGCTACGGAGTAATAGGCGAAGGCGAGCCAAAGGATGCGCTCAAATGGGAAACGTACCAGCATATATTTGACATTAAAGACGGTAAATAATTGGAGGGCGATTCCATGCTAACAACGGAGCAAATACAAGCTATTCTACCTCATCGATATCCATTTTTAATGGTAGATCGTATTTTAGAACTAGAAGAAGGTAAACGAGCGGTAGGATTAAAAAATGTAACGATTAATGAAGAATTCTTTAATGGTCACTTTCCTGGATATCCTGTAATGCCAGGCGTTCTTATTGTGGAAGCGCTAGCCCAAGTTGGAGCAGTGGCAGTATTACAAATTCCTGAAAACAAAGGAAGACTCGCTTTCTTTACAGGAATAGATAACTGTCGTTTCAAACGCCAAGTGAAGCCAGGCGATCAACTGAAACTTGAAGTGGAGCTGACTAAGCTTCGCGGGCCGATGGGTAAAGGACACGGTATTGCGACAGTAGATGGGGAGCTTGTTTGTGAAACGGACATTCTTTTTGCCCTGGGACCTGTACAAGAAAAGAACTAATCGTAGTCTTCCACGTTTAACTATTTATATGAGTTAATTTTGATTTTTCCAAGTAAATGATTGGAGCGGCAGGCGGCGACTCCTGTGGGATGAATGATACAGATAAGACATTACAATCGAGCGCGTTAGCGACGGGTGATGGCTTATCAATTGCACTTTATTTTTGAAAAAGCTTAAACTATTACTCCTATTTTTCATTGAAAAAAGAGGTAATAATACCATAGGATAGTTCCTTCTTCTCTTGGATAACCTATCGTAAGTCACATGAAGATTGTGATGACGATATCAAGAAAGGAGGAATTTTTTTATGTGGAAAAAAGCTGTTCCTACTATTGCATTATGTTCGTTTTTATTAGTTGGGTGTAATAACGATGAAGCAGTACCTTCAAACAACGAAACACCGATGGGAGAGTTAAACAACGGTAATCGTGTCATTACTCCTTCTCCGGGTGGAGATACTGGCAATGGTGTTGGAGGTAATGGCGGTGGAGCTGGTACTGGTACTACTGATGGTATGAACGGTGGTATGGGTGGCCAAGATGACGGTAACCGTGGTATAAATCATGGTGATGACAACGGTACAATGGGTGGAAACAATGGTAATGGTAATTCAACTCTAGACAGAGATAAAGGAACATGGGTAGAAGAACCTACTGTTGATGGCAATGACCGATAAAGAAATTCTTCACATAAAGAAAAGCTGATTCCAATTGGAGTCAGCTTTCTTTATCTTTCTTTAAGGAAGGTCTAGTTTTCATGTCCTTTTCGAATTGGGTTAATAATTCTTCTCCGATTAACCCATCCTCAATTAGCTCTGCAAGTAACGATTCGGCATATTTTCTACGTACACGCTTTAACGTTCCACGAAGCAGGACGGAAAGGTGATCACCTATTTTTTTCACGGAGTATGTCGCTACTTCAAAATGAGCGGGTTCATTTTCCGGGTAAGAGATGACAACCTTTGCGTTAAACAATTCATTCGATGCTTTTAATTCATTAAAGAAATCCTCATGTTTTTGGTCGATAAATAACTCTAAAATCCAAGATCGACTGGTATTCTCTTGGTTAATCACAATACCATCCTCTAATAGAATCGGCAGTTCTTCATTATTACGAATAAGAGATACGGAAATCATTTTAAAAGTTTTCATAGACAATCCACCTTTAGTCTGGCTAATTATTCTCCATTATAGCATAGCGATTCTATGGAAAAAAATAATTATGAAACTAGCAAATTCCTATTTTTAATTTTTAGGAATGAGAGGGAGAAAGGGGTTGTCGAAAAAGAGGTTTTCAATTTTAAATTTTAGTCTGGAATAACGCCCCAAAACGCTAAAATGCGACTTTGCCAATTATGCTTGTAAAGCTTATGATATGGCTAATAAAGGAGGTGACAGATTGAATACAGTTTCGATAATTGGAAGAATGACGAAGGCTCCACAGCTGAAACACTTATCCGAGGGGAGAGTACAAACAGGATTTGTAGTTGCTGTAAGCAAGGGCTATAAGAGCGAAGAAGCAAATTTTGTCCTTTGCACGATTTGGGGGAAACTAGCTGAAACAACTGTGAAGTACTGTGGAAAGGGCTCCTTGGTAGGAATTACTGGCCGCTTAAATACGAGATCTTATGAAAAAGGAGAGGGCATAAGAGTATTCGTGACAGAGGTTATAGTGGAGGATATCCGATTTTTAGCTACCAAAAATCGTGACGAAACAGAACAAAGTAAAGAAGAAAATAAGCAAGTAGAAAGTGATTTTGAATTTCCAGCAGAACAAATAAAAAAACTTCCAGTGTAAAAATTTGAATGGCCGCAACCAAATCAAATGATACAAGAGAGAAAAAACCTGACCAATCGCTGGCCAGGTTTTTGCTGAAAAATTCAAATCGAAAGGGTGAGTAAATCCTTCAAGTCTGCATCTGACATTTCCGTGATCCATTGACTAGAATGAATCAGTTCCTCAGACAATGCCTGCTTCTCTTCCAGTAGCTTATCAATTTTTTCTTCAATTGTACCAATTGTTATAAACTTATGAACATGAACAAAATTCGTTTGTCCGATTCGATAAGCTCTATCTGTCGCTTGGTTTTCAACCGCAGGATTCCACCAGCGATCGGCATGAAGGACATGGCTAGCAGCTGTAAGATTCAGTCCTGTTCCCCCTGCCTTCAATGATAGAAGGAAAACTGGGAATTCCTTGGCCTGAAATGCTTCAACCAAATGGTCACGCTGATTTTTTGGCATACTTCCTGTTAGGAAAGGAGCGTCAATTTGGAACAGCTCCGTCAAGCAATGCTGTAGTAAATGGCCCATTCCAATGTATTGGGTGAAGATGAGACATTGCTCACCTCGGGCAGCGATTTCACCAGCCAGCGTCACAATTCGTGCTAGCTTTTCAGAGCGTTCAAGCATGTCATCTGCGTCATCAAAAGGCTCCTTCAAGTATAGGGCAGGGTGGTTACATAGTTGCTTTAACTTACTAAGCATTTTTAAGATGAGTCCTTTTTTCTCAAAGCCGGAAAGCGTATCCAGCTTACTGACCGTTTCTTGTATGAGAGACTCATACAAAGCCGCTTGCTCTGTTGTGAGGCCACAGTATTCTCGCTGCTCCAGCTTTTCTGGTAGGTTAAGCAATAATTCAGGGTCCTGCTTCGTTCTTCTAAGTAGGAAGGGCTGGATTTTGACACGTAGCTTATGCTTCACAGAGTCCGAATTATCTCGCTCAATTGGTGCTATATAGTTTTCCTGGAACTTACGGAAAGAGCCTAAATATCCCTTATGGATAAAGTCGAAGATGGACCATAGCTCGGATAGTCTGTTTTCAACCGGTGTTCCAGTTAAAGCGATATGATGCTTACCAATTAGCTTACGAATGGCACGTGATTGTTTGGTATGCATGTTCTTTATATTCTGAGCCTCATCGATTGTAATACTAGACCATTCGATTTCCTGTAATGCTTCAATATCCTGCATTGCAGTACCGAAAGTAGTAATGACAACATCTGCTTCTTTGTCTATTTCCCGTGTTCGTGCTGTCCCATAATGAGTTTGAACAGTTAACGATGGAGCAAATTTAGCAAGCTCCTTCTGCCAGTTTCCAAGAACAGAGGTCGGACAAATGATTAAAGATGGTGTCTTTTGTTCACCGCTTTCATGAACATGGAGCAGATAGGCGATTAATTGAACAGTTTTTCCAAGCCCCATGTCATCTGCAAGACAGGCACCAAACTTTTCATTGCGCATAAAGACAAGCCAGTCTAATCCTAGCTGCTGATATGGACGAAGTGAGGTTAATAGGTTGGATGAGACATCAACCGTAGGATAACCTTTTTTCTCTGAAAGTTGTTCCATTAACACCTTAAGAGATTGCTGCATTTCAAATTGAAATAGTGGATCCTCATCGGACTGCTCGTCATCATCAATGGCTAACGCAATTTCTTCAGGAATCTCACGGAACAATAGCTCCTTAACCGTCCAATTTTCATCCTCGGACTGCTTCATCAACTTTCGGATTTGTTGCATCCATGCAGCGTCAATTCGGAACCATTCATTTCCTGCTTGAATATAAGAACGGTTTTCATTGACCATTTTTTGAAATTCATCTGCAGGAATTTCGTGACCGTTTAAAGAAAAGTTCCAGTTAAACTGAAGAATTTCATTTAAACCAGCAGCTGTCTTATACGTATTAGCAGTCTTTGCGATTGTTTTTACCTTCATTTTGGATTCCTTGAGGCTCTTCAGCCAGCTCGGAAGGACAACCTCAAACCCAAGGGCCTGTAATTTGATCAAGTCATCACGTAAAAAAACACGCACTTCTTCATCAGTTAACGGTGAAGAGAAAAAGGTAGATAATTCTACAGCATCAATGGAGGAAACAAGGGAAAATATTTTATCCTGAGTTTCCTCGATGTAGGTGCTATGATCTCTCCATTTGTCTGGCAGTGCTTCCTTAATAGGTGATGTCTTTTTACGATAGGCAGGCGTCCAATAGACACTGCTTTTCTTACCGCGAACAACTGTCTCTATTAACCAAGTGTCATCTGCTTCATCTGGCTCGGATAGACGTAAGGCAACCAATAGATTCGGATGTGTCGATTGGGACTTTATCGGCCAGCCGCCCTGCTGGAAGAAAGGTACTAAGGCAGGTAAATCCTCCATCGTCAGCCCACCCTGGAACAGCTTCTGCTGAATGGCATGCTGGACAAGCTGCTTTCCTCGTTCTTCAAGCGGAGCCGAAACCTCTAAGTTATTCTCCTTTAGCTCGACTGTGTTCCAAAGGTCAGGTGAACTCCAAACGCCTCCAGCTTCTTTAAACGTCGTTAGCCATTCTTGAGCAGACTCATTTGCCGCAGAAAAGGTGATAAAGGGATGCCCTTCGGAAGAAAAAATCTCCATTACCTCTACTGGAGAAGCTACTAATACGTTATCCTCAATTTGTGCATTGAGTCCAAAAAAGCTTTCACGATGATTTAAGTAGAGAGCCTCCACCCATTCTTGAATAGAAGCTGCATTTGTAGATAAAAGAAAGCTTCCATTTGCTGCTTGTTCGATATACAGAGAAAATTCTTTTGTAATAGATAAAGGCTTATTCATAATGGCAGGTTTCCTTTCTCTATTTCTTGTTGCAAGGCGCGAAGTCGGCGATATTTTTCACGAACACTTTCTACGTAAGCATTCCAATAGTCAATTTCGTTTGCTTTCTTCGCCACCTGTTTCATTTTCTTCCAAACGCGAACAGCTTGCTTGTAGCTGTATCTGTTTTTTTCTTGGATATAACGCATGGCATAATGATGATAAAGTGGAAGAAGTACTTCAGGAGCCTCCTCTCTTACAACCGCTAAACCACAGGACTCCGTATACTCTAGTGAAGAGTTGGTAGCCTGGTGAAGCGCCATCCATTCTTTATACCGCTTCTGTTCGATTAGTAAACCGGAGTATGCCTGGATCCCGTATAAACCAAAAGATAAATATAGCTTTTCCAGTTCCTCTGTTGTTAAGTCCACTTGGTTGAATAGTATTTGCAGTCTTCTAATGAGCATAACCTTTGCTGGATGTTGAATGACTTCCGTTAAATAATAGGAGATATGAGGCAATAGCTTTCTACTCAGCTCATTTACTAAATCCTTGTTGGACGCATGTAGAGCCTTTTCACTAACCTCTACCCACTCTAGTAGCTGGTTTCTATCCATATTCTCCGCTGCTTCCAAAAGCTCATCAATCATAGATAGGGTAAGATAGAAATATGGCAGCACCATATTTAACATGAGTCCATCTTCTTCTATAGTAAGCTCCTGCAGGTATTTAACCTCTTGCATACGAGTAGCCTTATCCGTTACTAGGGCATCCCAGAAAGCCAAGTATATGTGCTTTCGGTAATAGATCAGCCCTTCCTCCTCATAGTAAAAGGAACGTATAATTTCCATCATTCGATCGTAAAACGGATCTGCTGCGAACATTCTAGGTTTTGCAGCTAGCTGGGACAGACTCTCATCTAAATCCTCCGTATAGTTTGTTAAAAACTGATACACTCGGTTGCGCATATTAGTTTCGGCATATTCATTAAAATAAAACCAGGCACGTTGCAGAATACCTAGCTTGACATACACATCAAAAATAGGTTGCCATTCTCGCTCAAATGGTCGAGATTTTCGAACCTGTGCTTCAAGGTCATGGATTGCAAATTCTAACAAATAGAAGCTTGTTGGCGGGTAACTTGAGATAAACTTCCGGAAAAAATTATCGATAATTAAATCCCAGTTTTTCGGATTTCTTTCATTGGAAAGTAACGATAGTTGTAGATGCTCCGAGTTAGATTTCCAATTAGAAACCCAATCCGATAAGGAAAAGTTTTGTTGATATAGATAAAAAACGGCTGCTACAATATGTCTACATGGCTTTTGCATTTGGCAAGGACAATGAATGAGGTCTACCATCGGCAAATATTTAACCTCAATATTTGTTACGTCTCGGATAACAAAATCTATCCGGTTTTCGGATAGGGAATAATTTGATATGGATACCGCACCATTACGTACAAAAAAGGTTGCTCTTCTTACGAGTTCCTCATCTTCTGTGACTGTCGGATTTAATTTCTCTTCTATATTTCTCATCGATGTATCTATATATTCTTTATAATGACGAGCTAATTTTTGATACGAAGTTAGGTTCAAACAAATCTCTCCTAATAAAAAAGGCTTTCCTTCCATTATACGTTTAAACCTGCTCGAATAAAAGCCAAAGGGAGAGCAAAACTGTTTCCGAGGAAAAAAAGCAAAATAAAAAGCCTCACTAGTATTGAAGAAAGTGAGGACCTTACTCTGTTTTTAATTTCTTTATATACCGCTTGAGCTCTTTGTCGTCGTTAGAATGTGATTTAATATCCATCACTAACTCACGGAACTCTTTCAGATGCTGTAGCGGTGCGATGTTTTCCTCGTAAAAGGACTCTAAGTATCTTGCTCGGCTTTCTCGCGCCTCTAGCCCAGGGTTCTTACTTTTAGAAGGTTTGCCCATCAGCATATGTAAAAAATCATCCTTAGGTATGGCATAAACCTCCTGGATTGTTCCCAGTAAGGTGATAGGGATTGCTAAATCACCTTTTTCATACTTAGACAAAGCAGAATGATCAATGCCCATTCTTTTCGCAGCTTCCATTTGTGTAATATCTAATTGTTCACGGTACGCTCGGATATGCTCGTAAAAGGCCATATAATTCCTCCTCTACAATGCCACAAGAATAACGAAAAGAGAGGAGGTTAGATTAAAAATCGCCAAATTGGAGATTAATGTAATTATTTTGATGTAATGCAGTATAAAAGTATTATAGGACAATTTACTTAAGAGAGGAGAGGAAAGTAGTAGAAAGAATCCAAGTATTTATCCCTTTGTTGTTTGATTCTTTAGATGGTTATTCGAAGAATGGTTTAAATCATGTGAAGCTAATTGGAGTAAAAAAGCAAAATGTACAATACATTGTAGAAAGTCCTAAAAAAGATATGAGGCATATCCCCTTAATCGTATCGGAATATTTCAGCATCTATGATCTTCAGCTGGACTTTAACCGAAATATGCTTCTGTTCTATATAAATTGTGTGAAAGAGGTATCAAGAGAGGAAGTCCTACAAAGGATTTTTGATGCTATTTTAGTAGAATATAGTGCGGAAAGATATGGTTTTTTTATATGCCCTAGAGGAAAAAGGAAGATAGAGAGTGCATTGTAAATTAAATAGAAATATTTTAATAGCGAATGCATTTAGCGTTCGCTTTTTTGGCTAAATACACTACACGAAAAAAAGATATTATGATATACTACAATAAATCAGAAAATTCAAAAAGGATAGGAGGGGATGGAATGTTACTTGTACAATTAATGAAGCCTTTTTATACTCAGCTGGAAGGGGATAGGATCAAGCTGGTCTTCGCCTATCAATACTTTTCCTTGCGTAAGGACGATGAGCTTTTTGACTTCATACCTGTAGAAGGAAAAGAGATCATAGTTAACGCTAACTCGTTACAAGTCGAGAACCTGTCCGAAGTATTTGTCTTCCAAAAAGGAAATCGTTTTATTCGACTTCCTCTATACCAACTCCTATTAGTCTCTGATATTCATGTACACCTTCAAACCATTATTAATGCAAACAATGTAGACGAGTCTAGCTCGATGCTATTAGAAGGAACACAGGAAATTATAGACCATTTAGAAAAAGAAAATTTTGATAGAATGATAGATTATGCCTTACTCCATAAAGATGCAACTCTATTTAGAGAACTACAACAATACAAAGACACGTACGGAGGACATCATGTCGACTAATTTCATACCTTGAAAACACCTTGCAAAAGTTATCTGCTGCTAAGGTGTTTTTTTTATGGCTAAATTACTGAAAGGATGAAAACAAATGAAAAAGAATAACAAATGTACTTGAACCTACTATTCCAAACAAAATATCCTCCCAATTAAAACCCAACTTAGCCATATACATAAACCTCCTGCTCGTTATTGTTGATGTTGTTTGTTGTTACGGGTGCCTGGCACCTGCAATAAATCTGTAATGCATGTGTAATATATACCCAATGTTTAGGAGGTTAGACAGTGTTTTAAAAATATTTTTGTTGTTTAGGAAGGCGTTAATTTCATAGTATCAATTGTTGGCTAGCTACACCGCCTTGCCCCTCGGGGTCAAATGGAGAAAAGCTCCGGTGGCTGAGGAACTGCCTCCTCGCTTTTAACCATTTGCCTGTCGGGGCAGGGATAGGCGGTTGCGCTTTTCTGGATGTCTAGCTCCACCGCCTTGCCCCTCGGGGTCAAATGGAGAAAAGCTCCGGTGGCTGAGGAGCTGCCTCCTCGCTTTTCTCCATTTGCCTGTCGTGGCAGAGATAGGCGGTTGCGCTTTTCTGGATGTCTAGCTACACCGCCTTGCCCCTCGGGGTCAAATGGAGAAAAGCTCCGGTGGCTGAGGAACTGCCTCCTCGCTTTTCTCCATTTGCCTGTCGTGGCAGAGATAGGCGGTTGCGCTTTTCTGGATGTCTAGCTCCATCGCCTTGCCCCTCGGGGTCAAATGGAGAAAAGCTCCGGTGGCTGAGGGGCCGCCTCCTCGCTTTTCTCCATTTGCCTGTCGTGGCAGAGATAGGCGGTTGCGCTTTTCTTTTTTTTTGTTGATATTCTAGGTGGGTGGGTCGATATAAAGGTTAGTAGAGTGAATGGGGGGTTAGGGGATGCTAGGTAAGTGGAATGCGATGGGGTTATCTATTCTTCGCAATATGAATCAGCATTGGTCGGTTGCTAATCGGTCGATGGAACGTCTTTCCTCTGGTTATCGGATTAACCGAGCTGCGGATGACCCGGCTGGTCTTGCTATTTCGGAGAAGATGAGGGCGCAGATTAGAGGTCTTGGTCAGGCGGCTCGTAATATTCAGGATGGTATTTCGTTGTTGCAAACAGCTGAGGGAGCACTTAATGAGACACATGCTATACTCCAACGTATGCGTGAGTTAGGAGTGCAGGCTGCAACCGATACTTTAACGGATGAGGATCGCAGCTTACTTAATATTGAGTTTGAGGAATTGAAAAAAGAGGTTACTAGAATCTCCAAGGATACTAATTTCAATACGAAAACCATGCTTGATGGCACTAACACCTCCATTAACATTCAGGCAGGGGCAAATGCAGGACAGTCTATTGAGCTCCTCTTTGGAGATATGTCAGGAGGAAGCCTTGGCTTGAATGATCTGTCGATTTCCTCAAGAGCTGATGCAGAAAATTCAATCGGTGGGTTAGACGATGCTATTAACAAGGTATCTCGGGAAAGATCTCGGATGGGGGCATACTCGAATCGATTGGAGCACGCCTACAATAACGCAGTTAACATGGAAGAAAACTTAACTGCAGCGGAATCTCGTATACGTGACGCAGATATGGCAAAGGAAATGATGGCATTAGTGAAAGCTAATATACTAATGCAGGCCAGTCAATACGTACTAAGCATGCATATGCAACAGGCTCAATCCGTATTGCAGCTATTAAATTCGCACAAACAATCGTGACACATTGTTCACGGTTGTTTTATTGTTTTGGAAATTATAAAATTCTGAACCTGTGGGTAAATTTATGTCTAGCTACACCGCCTTGCCCCTCGGGGTCAAATGGATAAAAGCTCCGGTGGCTGAGGAACTGCCTCCTCGCTTTTAACCATTTGCCTGTCGTGGCAGGGATAGGCGGTTGCGCTTTTCTGGATGTCTAGCTACACCGCCTTGCCCCTCGGGGTCAAATGGATAAAAGCTCCGGTGGCTGAGGAACTGCCTCCTCGCTTTTCTCCATTTGCCTGTCGTGGCAGAGATAGGTGCCTGCGCTTTTCTTATTTTGCTGTCTACTTTGTTCTAAAATAGAAGCTTTGTAACCAAATATATACAAGAAGCTTTAGCATTTCACAATTTTTTACGTTAAGATAGGTTTATAGATTATAGAAAGAGGGAAAAAGGTATGAGGAAGGTCTCGGGATTAACTACATTGGTATTCCTATTAACATTATTACTTGCACCTATGTACACATGGGCAGCTCCAATTGATGAAGTCAGGCAACTGGTCAAGGAATATTACAAGGGAGAGCTCCAATCTAACATAACAGAACTGGACTCCATTGAATCCATAGTGGGGCAGTTAGATCCTTACTCTACCTACTTTACAAAGGAAGAGTTTGAAAGATACACAGATTCGATAAACAATAAACCCACTGGTATCGGGATCTCAATTGAAGAACATGAAAAAGGCATCCAAATAGTGAGCACGTTTGACGGTGCTCCAGCAAAGGAGGCTGGCATTGAGCCGGGAGACATTATTCTTTCTGTGGATGGGAATTCTACGGAGCGCATGTCTGTGCAGCAGGCTTCCTCACTGATCACAGGAAAAGCCGGTACAAAGGTTAACATAGAAGTGTTAAAGATTACAGGACAAAAACAGTCATACATATTAACAAGAAAAAGCTTTCAGGTTCCAGTTGTTTCTACTGAAATGTTATATGGAAACGTTGGCTATATAAGCATCAACTCCTTTTCAGAGGATGGCGCTTCCTTAGTCATTGCAGCAAAGGAGCGACTTGCAAAGAAAGGTGCGACCTCTTATATTTTAGATCTGCGCAATAATGGCGGGGGCTACGTAAACACTGCGGAGGAGCTAATTGGTTTATTTCCAAATAGTCCTCATGCGTATATGCTAATGCTAAAAAATCAGGTAGGTTTAGTAAAATCGATACCGCAAAAGGATTTATTTCCTAATAACACAAAGGTACTGATCAATGGCTATAGTGCGAGTGCATCTGAAATGACTGCGGCTGCACTATTAGATCACAAATCAGCTACTCTTTACGGACAACGAACTTATGGAAAGGGCTCCATGCAGTCGTTTTATCCATTGTCGGATGGGTCTTATCTAAAACTGACGGTGGCCGAATTTGCAGGACCTAAAGGCACTGTTGTGAATAAAACAGGGGTGCAGCCACAGGTGGTGACCAAAGAGGGAATGGAGCTTGAAAAGGCCCATTTAGATACGATTTTAGAAAGTTATCCATCTTATAAACGATTATCTAAACTAGAAAATGTAGCGCAGACAAAACAATTCACGGTTACATTTTCAGAAGCTGTTCAGCTGAATAAAAAAGAGGGAATCGAATTGATCGCATTAGGTGATACCAAGAAAATCCCTTTGAAAGTAGAACAAAAATCTACCAATCAAATTAAAGCAATACCGACAAAACTAGAAAAAGGAGCAGCCTACTTACTACTGATCCACCCTACCTTCCAATCTTCGAAAGACATTCAGATGGAACAAGGTGCTTACGTCGAGGTAACTGTTCAACAATAAGAGGGGGGAACACTTGGTGTTTTTTGAATTTAGATTTTGGAAATATCTTTTCCATCAGCAAGACTTGGCGAATTCATTAAAGGATGCGACAGTGCGCGATTTTAAGGGACGTGTATGGATGGTCGCTTTGTTAGGCGTGCTTCTTTTTGCACTTCGCGATATCTGGGGGATGCACACAGAAGGACTTACGACTTTATTTGCAAAGGGATTTGGTGAAACCTATATTATTGCTAGAATTGTCTCCTTAATTGGAGCTATTCTTTGGTCGCTTGTTTACATGGCATTTTATTTTTTCCTCATTTCTTACGTGCTTCATAAGCTAACGAGCGTAGACTTATCTAAAGTTGCAGTGCTGCAATTATTTGTAGTCGGACTTCTTTTATTGGAAAAGGCATTTGTCTTTGTTATATACGCAATCGTTGGTTATACAACAGACTTTTCAGTACTATCGTTTGGACCACTAGCAGCGGTGTTTTTAGATAATGATTTCTTTGTTTACTTCTTTAATGAATTAAGTCTAATTACTGGCTTAATCATTGCGATTCAGTTTCAGTTCCTGCGTAACTACACAGAATTGTCTATTCGAAATCTAATCATTATCTTAATAGCAATTCCTATAGTATTGGCATTACTTGTGGCAGGCTTTGAAGTTCTTCCTATTGAAACATGGATTGAAGGGGGGCAAGCCGTATGAATAAATGGTTAGTAATAGGAGTTTCTATTATTGTTTCTACGTTTATAGCAGCAAACGCAATTCTGCTGTTCGAGGAAAATAGTGAGATTGCGAGAACGTACTACTTAAAGGATCATGAAACTGTTCAAACGAATACATATTCCAAGGAGCTAGAAAAAGAATCGGTTGTAGTACCGACCGATGCAGTCACGGTGACTGTCGATGTGGAACGAGTAAGTAATTTAGCGGTCTCAGAAGGTGAAGAAATAGGTGCTGATACCGAACTGGCCCAGCTAAAGCCAGATTTTGCTGAAGAGCAACGAGGCATATGGGAAACTGAGGTACAGGCCTATAGACAGGAACAAATGCAGTTAAATCAAATTATAAGTGACCTAGAGTATGAAAGATCGAATACAGAAGGGTCTTACACGGATACAGACACAGCTACTAGCAATACGAACGATGAGGTAACAGATGTCAATGTCCAGGTGGATGTTCAGCTTTCTCAAGATGGAAGCTATTCACAGGCTATTGGAGCAGCAAAGCAAAAGCTTGCGGAGGTAGACCGTCAGCTACAGATCATGGAAGCTCAGCTAAACCAGGAGCCAGGTGCAATGTCACTGCTTAGCCCAATCGCAGGAACCGTTGGATCGATTGAGAATAAAGACGGTAAATACTTTATCGAGATATATTCCGTAGAGAAATCATTGCTTACCTTCGTGCCTGAGAAAGAATGGCATAAGCTAGAAGCAGGAATGCTCGTACGAAATTATTCTTCACATAGCGAATCTATGGCAGAGGGAACGATTGCAACAATCACACAAGCCCCTGCAAATGGCTCTCCTTGGCTTTCGGCATATAAACAATATGACGCGCAATCAAAGGAGCCACTTTACGAGGTAATGATCCAACTAAACGAGCAGCCAGAACAGTTACCGTTTGCCGCAAACATGAACTCTGCAATCACGACACAGCAAGCAGAGAACGCCGTAACAATAAAAAGAGAATGGCTTTTAAACCCGACAAAGGAACAAGCCGAGCTTTACGTGTTAACTCCTGAAGGGAAGATTACACGAACTGCAGTAAATACTCCATTCCATTTAAACAAGCACGCTGTCGTATCAACAGGACTTGAAAATGGCATGATCGTCCTAGACGATAAACCAAAAACACCAGAAGCCCCAGCCTTCCTACCGTTCCCGTTGGAAACACCGTCATGGACGAGCATCAAGGCAGTTAGCTGGAAGGATTACGTTAAATACCTGACGTATAAATAATGGTATTCTATTAAACTAAAAAGAGGATGTATGTTCACTAGGTGAGCATAGATCCTCTTTTCTGATGAATCATTCGTTGAGTTGTTTTACCGAGCGAAATTATTATTACAAGTGCCTGGCACCTGTAATAATTTATTGGGTGATTGTAGTAATTTATAGCTGGATTGTTGTAAATCTGGGGTGGCCAGCGACTTGGGTTTGATTGTAGTAATGTAGCTATGAATTGTAGGAAACTACCCTCGAATTGTCGGATATTTTTCTCGTCCGACCGATGCCTGGGTTTGATTGGTATCTTAATCTATCAAAAACGATTACTAATACTTAACATATTAATATTACTTCGCTATACTAAAGATTAATCTAAATTGAAAGTAAGGCGAATAACTATATGAACAACCAGTGGAAAATATACGGTATACTCGTACTCGTTATGTTAATATGGGGCGCTAATCTTCCGATGCTTAAATATTTGATCGCAGAGGTATCCCCAGTAACCCTGACCGCCTTCCGTATTTTTACAGCTGGTGTTACAGTTTTTCTTATTTTATGGAAAATGAAAATGATTCGAAAGCCTTCGAAGCAGGAATGGAAATATATTGCGATAGGGTCTTTGACTAACGTAGTAATCCATCACTATTTCCTGAATATAGGGCTCTCGGTTACAAGTGGAACACACGGAGCACTGATCCTAGGGACAGGGCCAATGCTTACAGCGATAGCAGGAGCATTTATCCTAAGGTATTTTCCTTCTTTGATTCAATGGCTAGGTCTGGTATTAGGGATAATTGGGGTAAGCCTTTCTGTAGTAGGCGGTGGTGACTTAGGGGGCTCTGCCATCGGAGACTTCTTTGTATTCCTTGCTATACTTGCACAGGTCATGAGCTATATGGTGATAAGTAAGGCTGCAAGAACATTGGATCCAAGACTGCTGACAGCATATATGCTCGTAATCGGCTCATTTATATTAATGATTATCAGCTTTATACAGGAGCCAGGAGCAATTGTTCAATTTACAGAAGTAGATCCAGTATTCTGGTTGATTTTCTTTGCCTCTGCGATCCTAGGCACAGCAGTTGGTCACATGCTATACAACTACTCGATAGGTCAAGCGGGTGCAACTAAATCAGCGATATTCATGAACCTAAACACTATTTTCTCTTTAGTATTCTCTGCCATTTTCTTAAACGAGGTGCTAGGGTGGAATCATCTGGCCAGCCTAATCTTTATCATAGCCGGTGTAATACTCGGCTCAGGAGCAGCAGAGGATCTATGGAAAAAGCATAAAAAGAAAAAAGCAGCTGCCTAATATTCGGTAGCTGCTTTTTCATTGTAGCGTGAGTATTACAGGTGCCTGGCACCCGTAATGTATTTAAAACATTATGACAAGTGCCAGGCACCTGTAATAAAACAATCTAAAAAAATAAAAAAAGTTTCCGAGCGACCCCCATAAAAATGAGTGAGCCTTCGAATAACTAGGTGTCCGGGTAATAGTTGGACAAAAATTTATACGAGGTGATTATATGCAGAATTGGAAGAAGACTGGTGCTGCTCTATTAGTGGCAACTTTAACAGTATCAGGCGCCGGCTATGCTTGGGCGAACAGTAATTACGACACCGTAAACATTAATGATGTAAACAAAAACACACAGGAAACATCGTCAGCTTCTGAGACAGCACAGGTAACGCCGACTCAAGCGGTTGCAGCAACATCAACGACTGTTGCAACAGCACAAACAACTACAAACAAGGATCTTCCCGTGGAATTGGCAACCGAAAAGCTAGTTGGATTGGTGAAGGCATATGAAAGTGCTAGTAATGATGACGCAAAAGCAGCAATCTTGAACGTGATTAATCGAGTTATTGCAGAGTATGAAACTACTCAAAAAGATATCTACCAAAAGAAAGCTCCAGAGCTTACGGCTGCAATCGATCGATTAATCGTGTTATTCAAAGACTATCAGCAAGCACCTAATGCAGACAAAAAAGCAGCAATTATCGCTCAAGTAAAAACTGTAGTTACGGAGCTGCAAAATTATTTAGCTAAACAAGAGGACCCTAAAGAAAATACACCACCAGTCATTGTTCCTCCAATTAAGGATAAAGACAAAGACAAAGCAGACAGAGATAAGAAAAAAGCAGAGTTAGAAAAGAAAAAGGCTGAAGAAAAAGCAGCTAAGGAAGCAGCAAAAGCTGCGGCCGAAGCAAAAAGAGCGCAAGAAAAAGCAGCTGCTGAAGCAAAAAGAGCACAAGAAAAGGCAGAACGAGAAGCAGCAAAAGCTACAAAGCAAGCTGAAATAGAAGCAGCGAACAAAGCTAAAGCCGCTGAATTGGCTGCAAAAAAAGCAGCACAGGAACAAAAGAAAGCTGAACAAAAACCAAAGCATCCTAATGGTAAAGATGAAAACCGTCACAACAAGGGACCAAAGCACAATCAACAACCAAAACATGATAAGCATCAAAAACAGAAAGGTCACCATAACAAACATGACCACAAACATGGTCATCATGGGCAAGGAAAAAATGATAGAAATTAATCATATTTCAGAATACCGCTTTTCATTTCCCGGATAGACAGATACAATACAAGTTTATACGGAACTAATGGGAACGGAGGGTATATATGCTTTTGTCCATCATTCATGGCCTCTTCAAATCAAAACAGAATAAAAGAAAGCTAGAATTTGGGACAATGGCTGGCGATGAGGAGGCAATCAATGACCTCCTCTTAGCCAATACCTCCTTTATAAAGAAAACGGCAGCTTACATTTGCAAGCGGCCAATCGATGAACAGGATGAAGAGTATAGTATCGCGCTTAATGGATTTCATGAAGCGGTCCTTGCATTCAATCCTGAAGAAAATGCATCCTTACAAACACTTGCACATCTTATTATAAAAAGGCGACTTGTTGACTTTATTCGAAAGGAAGCTACCCGCAAGGAAAAGGTGCTTCTACTCCAAACGGGGGCTACCGAGGATAGAATAGACGAGCAGCATTATATATGGAACGAGCAATCCATTGAATCATACACAGAAGAACAGCGAGCGGAAGCAAGGAGAGAGGAACTGGTGCGTTTTGGGGAGCTGCTAGCAACTTATAACTTGTCATTTGATGAGTTGACGGCTTCAGCACCAAAGCACAAGGATACACGGAAAACTGCCTTTCTAGTGGCACAAATTATTTCCGAATCCGAAGAGCTTTACGAGTCCTTTATTCAGCATAAAAAGCTTCCGCTCAAGAATATCGAAGCACTGGTAGATGTATCGCGAAAAACGTTGGAACGGCATCGCAAATATATGATTGCCGTCGTACTGCTACTCAACAGTGACTTCGTTTATATAAAAGATTATGTGAAGGGAGAAATCATATGATGCGCAACTTTCGAGGCGTTGTCTGTGAGAAGAAAGATGATTACTATGTCTTTCTCACAAGTGAGGGCGAATTTCTGCGCGGTACCCCATTGGTTGATGACCCAATGATCGGATCCGAAGCAGAATTTCAATTGCTAGAAGCAAAAGCTCCATTTTTACTGACACAAATAAAGCCTAAAATTCTAGCCCCAATACTTGTCGCGGCAATTGTTCTCATATTTTGTGTCGCATCTTTGATCCCTCAGCAAACGAGCGCTTATGCTTATGTACAATTAGAAGGTGAGCATGCTGTCGAAATCGGTGTAGATGAGGACGGGCAGGTTATTTCACTCCGTTCTCTCGATGAAGACACTCCTATCGATATTAATAATTGGGAGGACCTAGCGCTTGCTGCTGTCTTAGTCCACGCAGTCAAGCAGGTAGGAGCAGCTCAGGATGAATTAGTAATCACAACCGTTTATGAGAATGAAACCAATCAAGAAGTAAAAGCTCAAGTAAACCAAGCGGTAAAAGAAGTAAAGGCAGTACAATCAGAGCAGCATATTAATGTAACAGAAAGCTCTGCAGAAGAACGTAAAAAAGCAAACAAAAATAACACATCCATTCAAAAGTACAAACAAAAAGAACAACAACCAGTTAAAGAAAACAAAACCAGTGTAGAACAACAAAACAATTCCAGTGTAGATAAACAAAATAAAACCAGTGTAGAACAACAAAATAATTCCAGTGCAAAGCAACAAAAAAAATCCAGTGTAGATGAAAAACAAAAAAACAGTGTAGAAAAGCAAAAACCAGTCGTTCCAGCTCCACCTCCAGTTGCCACCCAGAAGCCGGAGAAAGAGAAAAAGGAACACCCAAACAAACAAGAAAATGCACCAAAAAATAAAACTCATAATCCCGAAAACAAACCGAACCCTAACCAGTCAAAAGATAAACCGAAACACTCGAACGACCGTAAACACAAGGATGAAAAACAACACCCATCCAGGAACGATCACAAAGGTGTAGGTCCAAAAGACAATAATAAAGGGCACGACAAACCGAAAAACAATCATCACAATGGCAACAATCAAGGCAACCACCATAGAGACAAGAATAACAACCATAGGCCATGAGCTTCTACTATGTAATGAGTATGTGTAGACTCATGGGCCACATAAAAAATGCTTTGTCTTATTAGACGAGGCATTTTTTTCGTATAAATGGAGAATCGGTCGGTTTTTTTCAATAATCGGTCGGTCCAGCAAAATAATCGGTCGGTGAACCCCAATAATCGGTCGGTCACTTCAAATTGTCGGTCGGTTCTATCCCAAAATCGGTCGGTTTTCCCGAATAATCGGTCGGTTCCAAATACCAAATAAATCCCAAGCCCCTTTCATTTCTCTATCCTAATATAATAGCCACAAAAAAGCAGAAACGCTGTAAAATCAGCATTCCTGCTTTTTTGAGGTTAAATTCGAACCATTCCATCTAATTTACTAACACTATTTCCTTAATAAGGAAAATTTTTTAATATGCTTAGAAATAATAAAAAGAGTTTGGCATAATTGAATTCGTTTTTCATACAATGAATATTAGCCTAGGAGGTTTATCACATGATTCCGAATAGTAAAAAGGTAACAATAATTGCATTTTTATCCATAATATTTTTTATCCAAATTAATTCAGTAGCGTTGGCAGAAAACTCGAGTGAAAAAAATTACTATGTTTCTCCAAAAGGTAAAGATGCTAATCCTGGTACTAAAAAGAAACCGTGGAAGACAATACAGCATGCTGCAAAGGTGCTTGAACCCGGTGATACGGTGTTTGTACGAGAAGGGGTCTACTCCGAATTTATTCATATAACAAAATCAGGCTCTAAAAATCTTGGGAATATCACTTTTCAATCATTTCCAGGAGAGGTGGCCATTCTGGAAGGCAAAAAATTAACAGTAACATCAGCTAAGAGAGCCTTCTTTTATATAGATAATGCAAGTTATATCCGAATTGAAGGATTTGAGTTAAGAAACCTCAAAACGAGAAAACAGAATCGATATCCGGTCGGAATACTGGTAAAAGGCGGAAGTAGCAATATTCATCTTTCCGATAATAACATTCACCATATTGAAAATAAATCTCGAAAAGGAAATGCACATGGCATTCTCATTTATGGGAATACCTCCAACGCTATGAGTAGCATTACGGTTAATAACAATGAGATTCACCATCTGAAACTCGGAAGCAGTGAGGCACTTACCTTTAGTGGGAATATACAACAGTTCGCTATCACGCACAATGAAATCCATCATAATAACAACATTGGGATTGATGTTGCAGGGTTTTACAATGCTTGTGAAACAGACGACTGCGTAGATCAAGCGAGAGATGGAATCATCGCAAACAATAAAGTCTATAAAAATAGCTCTAAAAGAAATGTATCATACAAAGAATATTCAGCTGGTGGAATTTATGCAGATGGTTCTACTCAGCTTACTATTGTAAATAATATAGTAGCTTACAATGATTTCGGAATTGAGCTAGCAAGCGAGAAGGAAGGAAAAACGTCTAGTGAGATTGATGTGAAAAATAATATTATTTATTCCAATAATGGAGCCGGAATAATTGCGGGAGGGGCAGAAAAAAACAATGGAGGTTCTAGCAACAATAGCATAGTGAGCAATGTTCTCATGTTTAATGACCAGTCAGATGAAGGCTATGGAGAAATAACGATGCAATGGAACACAAAAGAAAACCAAATTTTAAATAACATAATATACAGCAAGGAAAAAGATGAATACCTCCAAAACTTAGGGGACGACGCAATGAGTAATATTTATCTCAACAACACTATTCATTCATTTGAAGAGAAACCTTTTTTCTTTGCACCAGTAACAGCTTTCTTTAAAAACTTACGTTGGTGGTAAATGATCTTCTACAATTTGATGGAGAGGGATGTTATTTATTTGAGAGTTTTAATAACAGGTGGATATGGCTTTATCGGTTCTCATGTAGCCGACCGATATTTTAAAGAAGGCTATGATGTATTTATCTTGGATGATTTATCTACCGGAAATAAGGAACATATTAAATTCAAGCATAAGAGTTATATCGTTTCTGTGGAAGATAAAAAGTGTGAAGAAATTTTTCGTTCGTATCACTTCGATGTGGTCATTCATTTGGCAGCCCAGGTTAGTGTGATGAAATCTATTTTAGATCCAAAACGAGATACAGAAATTAACGCAGTAGGTTTAGTGAATATATTATCCCTATCTCACAAGTATAAAGTAGGAAAATTTATTTTTGCGTCATCTGCTGCAGTTTATGGGGCTAATGAACAGCTTCCCTTACAGGAAACTAATAGGTGTAATCCTATCTCTCCTTATGGTATGAGCAAGTGGTTAGGAGAATCATATTGCGAAAAATGGCGAGAACTATATGGTTATGAAAGTGTCGTCTTTCGATTCTCTAATGTGTATGGGCCTCGTCAAGGCAATACAGGAGAAGGTGGAGTCGTCTCTACTTTCTTAGAGAGAATAACGGAAGGTAAACATTTAGAAATATACGGTGATGGAGAACAAACACGAGATTTCATCTATGTAGGCGATGTTGCAGACGCCATTTATCGGACGTCAAACTCTAATTTAAGTGGAATTTACAACTTGTCCACGAATAGTGAAATAAGCATAAATGAGTTGGTCGGTTTGATGGAGGAGCTTCATGGAGAAACAGAGGTTGCCTACACTGCTGCCAAGGAAGGAGACATTCAGCGTTCCTCTCTATCAAATGAAAAGATAGTAAACGATTTAGACTGGAGCCCAATGTTTAGTATGAAACGGGGTTTGGAGCAGACATATGAGTGGATGAAGGATAAAAAAGCGAAACAGACGTCCGAAAAAACAGTTACTTCTTCCAAAAAAGCTCCTAGTCTCTTCAAACGATTTCAGCCCTATATAGAAAATGTGCTGGTATTCTCTGTGATTGCCTGGTTAACTCTAGCAAACCAAGTGAGCGTCTTGAATATAGTAGACTTTGCCTTATTTTATATATTAATTATAGGTGTGATTTATGGGAATAGGCAGTCTATTATAGCTGTTTGCCTTTCTATTGGACTCCTCATCTTTGAAAAAACACTAGAAGGTAGAGAGTTGATCTCCCTTACGTACGATACCTCTTTCCTCTTGCAAGTGGCACTCTTTCTATCCATAGGGCTTATTGTAGGCTACTCAATTGAACGAAAGAACAACCTATTAAAAGAACAAAAAAGTAAACTGGAGGAGCATGAAGATCGCTATTCTTTTTTAAGTGACATGCATGCAGAGATGAGAGAAGTAAAAAAAGAGCTGCAATTGCGCGTGCTCAATACAGGAGACGGACTTGGAAAAATACATTATCTCCTGAAAGAGTTAGATACCCTAGACCCTGAACGTATTTATTTGAACAGTATAGATGTGCTACAAAAAATGATGAAGGTAAAAAAAGTGTCTATATATAAGTTTTCGAATGACAATGCCTCCTACAAATTAGTAGCAGATTCAGGCTCCTTTAAATCTTCTGCAACTCTGAAGGTAGAAGATGATTATGTTCAGCAAATAGCAAACAAGAAAAGTATTTTTGTGAATAAAACACTCCTCCTCAATGCCCCTTTAATGGCTGCCTGCCTGTCAAATGGTGAAGAAAAAATAGCACTTATTACAATTGATGACTTAGAATTCGAGCATATTTCACTTTATCATGAAAACCTATTTAAAATTATTACAGAATTGATAGAAGCAGCATTAGTTAGGGCGCTACACTTTCAAAGCCTGTCTGAGCAAGAACATTTTCTGGCGCAGAGTCCAGTATTAAAGGAATCTGTCTTCCAAAAAATTCTTCAAACGAAAAGAGAAGCATATACCAAATTTCAAATACCGTATCTTCTGTTAGAAGGAATGACAAATGAGGAAACCTTCATTCATGACGCCACAGAAATATCAAAAGAAATTGATGAAACAGATTATATAGGAGAGAGTAACGAGCATCATCTACTAGTTTTGCTTGCTAATACCTCTAAGCAAGCAGGTGAGCAACTAGTATCCAGGCTAAGTGAAAAAGGCATTGTATTAAAGCTGGTAGAAGGAGAGCTTTAAGATGATGTACGGCTATGTAATTTACCTTATATTATCGGCTATCATTTTATTTTTCATCTCACAGAGAAACGTAAAGGAATGGATACTGAAGTTCATAGTTGTAAGTTTTCTACCTGTTATCGGGTGGCTTTTGCCCATTCAGTGGCCAAAAAGGGCGATAGTAAACAAGGGAGAAGAGCTAGATAGCTATATTAATCAGATGAATGAGGATATAGCCTTGGAAATATTATCAAGCCAAGAAAAAATAGATAAAGAAAAAGAATTGAATATTGTTCCAATAGAGGACGCATTAGTAATCAGTAATTATACTGCTAGAAGAAAAGCGATGATTAACGTATTAAAGGAAGATCCACTGGAGTATATGGAGGTTATAAAAACAGCCGTGCTAAATGAGGATCCTGAAACTTCACATTATGCTGTTACCGCAGTAATGGAAGTGAAGCGAAAGCTATCCATCGCCATTATGGAGCTTTCGGATGCCTACCACAGTAATAAACAAGATGTCGCAAATGCTATATCGTACACCAATGCTATCAAGTCCTATATGAACAGTGGCTTTTTAGATGAACAGACCCTAAAGAAATATAAGTATTTATATATCGAAGTGTTAGAACAGTTGATACTTCATAACGTATCAGAGGAACACATATATAAGGAAAAGTTTAGAGCAGAGGTAGAGATGAAGGAATATTTAGCAGCAGAAACTACATGTAAACAATATCAGAAGAAGTTTCCAGCCTCTGAAGAACCTTATATTTGTTTCATCGAATTATTTTACACTACTAAATCTTCTATTAAGCTACAAGAAACATTGAATCGATTAAAAAATTCAACTATCCAATTTTCAAATAGGGGACTTACTATCGTAAGGTATTGGTCGGAAGGATTTGAACATGAAGCTAACAGGGAACTTCTCTAAAAAAATATATATCATTTTAATACTAGTCTTATTATTTGGTTTACTCCTTCAATTCGCCCATTCCAAGTTTGTCTTACAATTTCAACAAAATCAAAGCTTGATAGAGGAAAAGAAAGAGATTATGAAAAACGGCTTTGGTGAACAAAAGCCTATTGCAAGTGGGAACGCTTATTGTGTTTTCTATGATAAGGCCGATGCCTACAGTAATAGATTAAAAGCTAATGCGATACAATCTTTGGAATATATGAAAATGAAGACTTTAGAAGTAAATGTGGAGGAAAGATTGGAAGAGTTAAGCAATTGTAAAGTGGTGATTCTCGCGACAGACAAAATAGGACATTTAGGAGATATAGAAAATGTGGAGCAGTATGTTCATCAAGGTGGATATATTCTTTTCATGTCGGTCCTAGAGCCTGATGATCATTATCAAATTTTATACCGTAAAGTTGGAGTCACTTCTTTTCACGATTATATAAACACGAAGGGAATAAAACTAACTTCTAACGTGTTGATAGGAGAGAAAGATCTCATAATCGATGATGAATTTATTACTAATACATCCTTAAGTATAGCGCTAGCTGATGAGGCAGAATTATTAGCGAAAAGTTATCAGGACATTCCACTGTTATGGAAATCGAATTATGGGGAAGGGGCATTTATGAGTTTCAATGGAACCTTACTCCAGGAGAAGATAAACCGCGGCTTTTTTGTAGGTGCATTAAGCTTGCTAGAGCCCAATTTCATCTATCCAATTTTTAATCTAAAAGTATTTTTCATTGATGACTTCCCTGCACCAATTGTTAGAGGTACTACGCAGGTTATTTATGACGAATATAAGAAGGATATCCCATCTTTTTATCAGGAAATTTGGTGGCCAGATATGTTGAAAACTGCTAGAGACTACGATTTAAAATATACCGGAGCCATCATTGAAACATATAACGATAGAGTAGAGCCTCCCTTCGATAATATAGACGACAAGGATACTCATTACTTAATATCTTATGGACGTGAGTTAATAGATAGCGGAGGGGAATTAGGATTCCACGGCTATAATCATCAATCGTTAGTAATGGATAAAGAGGTTTCTAAAGTTTACGGCTATAAGGAATGGAAAAAGAAGTCTGACATGTTCAAATCCATTCAAGAGCTTGTTACCTATACTAAAAATGCTTTTCCTCAGTACACAGTTACCTCCTATGTTCCTCCATCCAACACGCTGTCAGTGGAGGGAAGAGAAGCCTTGAAGCTAGCATGGAAGGATTTAACGGTTATCTCTTCCTTATACCCTCAGGACGGAGAGGGAGTGGCCTATGTCCAGGAATTCGAAGTAGCGGATGATGGAATTATTGAGATGCCACGAGCAACCTCTGGCTATTATGAGAAGGTTTATGATCGTTGGGCAGAGGCGAATACATTGACTGGAGTCGGTGTATTTTCTCACTTTGTTCATCCAGATGACGTTATTAGTGAAGACCGAAGCAACAACATGGGATGGGAACAAAATTATGAGCTTTTTAATGAGTATATGAGTCGGGTTCAGCATACGTATCCATGGGTTCGGGCTTTGCCGGCAACTGAAGCTGCATTAGATATGGCCAAGAATATCTACTCCCATGTTACTTGGAGTCATAGTGAATACGCGATAGAGGGGCACGTGACCAATTATCGTTCAGAATCCTTTTATGTATTTAGGACGACAAGTAACATAAAGAGCTTAACCAACTGTACAGTTTTAACTATCGATGAAAACACCTATTTAGTTACTGCCAAAGCTGCTAATTTCAAAATAGAATTGGAGGAAGCTTGAGCGTGAAAATATGTCTGATAGCCGAAGGGTCATATCCTTATGTAAACGGAGGGGTATCAAGCTGGATTCATAGTCTAGTAACAGAAATGCCGGAGCATGAATTTATCATTTATGCTATTGGAGCAGAAACAAAGCAAAAGGGAAAGTATAGGTACACACTTCCAGCTAATTTACTTGAAGTGAAAGAAATCTTCCTAGACGAGTATTTATACGAAGAAAAGAATTGGGGAAGAAGATATAAGCTTACGGATGAGGAAAAGAATAATCTTGTGTCACTTATAACTGGCAGTAAGGACATTCACTGGAGTGAACTATTTGACCTTCTAAGGAGCAAAAAATTTGAGAATGTTGGTGAGTTCCTTTCAAGCAAGGATTACTTCGACCTAATCGAATTCTTAGCAGGGGAGACATATAGCAGGGTACCCTTTACGGAGTTATTTTGGACAGTGAGGTCTATGATTCTACCTTTGTTCTTAACGATTCGTCATGATGTGCCAGAGGCGGACGTTTATCACGCAGTATCTACCGGCTATGCTGGAGTGGTTGGAACTTTAGCGAAGCATGTGCATCAAAAGCCGCTTTTGCTCACGGAGCATGGTATTTATTCGAGAGAGCGAGAAGAAGAAATTATAAAAGCGGACTGGGTAAAGGGCTATTTTAAAGATTTATGGATTAATTATTTCTATACATTATCTAATTCCATTTACGGGGCATCCGACCAGGTAATTACTTTGTTCGATCGAAATAAGGAAATTGAAGTAGAGCTAGGGTGTCCGGAAGAGAAAATAGTCATTATACCGAATGGAGTGGAAATATCTAGCTATAGTGACTTACAAGCAGCAGAAGATGAAGATATCCTGCGTATTGGCGCGATAGTTCGTTTAGTACCTATTAAAGATATCAAGACAATGATTCAAAGCTTTGGATTAATAGAAAAAGAAATATCCAATGTAGAGTTATTTATCATGGGACCAACCGACGAGGATGACATGTATTATAGGGAATGCCTCCAGATGGTAAACACATTAGGGATTAAACGAATTATCTTTACAGGAATGGTAGACGTAAAAGAGTATGTAGGGAAAATGGATATTCTACTGTTAACTAGCATTAGTGAGGGGCAGCCATTGGCTATATTGGAGGGCTTGGCAAGTAAAAAGCCATTCGTCGCAACGAATGTAGGGGGCTGTAAGGAGCTAATATTAGGCAGTAAGGGAGATAACTATGGCCAGGCGGGTTTTATAGCATCCGTCATGAATTATGAGGAAATAGCCAGCTATATTCTTCAGCTTTGTAACGATAAAAAACTGAGAGAAACGATGGGAAGCAATGGTTTTAATCGTGTGAAAAATAACTATAAGCGAAGTAGTTTCATCACAGGCTATAGGGAACTTTATTTGTCAGTAGGAGGAGTGGCATGGCAGGCATAGGCTTTGAGCTTAGAAAGCTGTTCAAAGAGGAAGGCATTGTCCAAAATTTAAAAGCCTATGGATATTCCTCCTTTACGACGATTGGACCAATGATTCTTTGTATTGCTTTAGTATTTATACAGCAAAACATGATCACGAAGAATGGTGGTAAACCATTTGACAATGAATTGTTCATCTCAACGATGACCTACTGCTTTATTTTTTCTATTCTAGTGACATCTGGATTAGCGATGGTATTAACTAGATTCATAGCGGATAGTATTTATGAACGGAAGCTGAAGAAAATCATTTCTTCCTTTTACGGAGCGCTTATTATTATCTTGCCGTTTGCAGGGATGATTGCAGGAGTGTTTCTTTATGGAGTTTCAGCAGGCTTGGCTTTTAAAATAGCTGCCTACTTATTTTTTATCGAGCTAGTCATTATATGGGTGCAGGGAATTTATCTCTCTGCTTTGAAGGATTACAAGCGTATTGTGAGAAGCTTTACAATTGCCATCCTTACTTCCATGGCGATCAGTTATTTGCTGTTTACCTTAACGGAGATTAACCTCACCACTATTGCACTGATAGGAATGGACGTCGGCTTTGCGATTTTTGTAGGAATGACTATGTACCATTTTGAGCAGGTTTTTCCAAGAGACGAAGAGAACAGCTACTTTTCCTTTCTTCGTTACTTCCAAAAGTTGCCTTCCGTCTTTTTGAGTGGAATCTTTTTGTATGCGAGCGTTTACGTTCATAATATCATCTATTGGTTTTTTTCAGGAAATCATCTATTGGTTGCCGATCGATTTCGGTTAATGCCCTTTTATGATTTACCTGTGTTTTATGCGTATCTAACAGTGGTACCATCGCTGGTGATGTTTGTCGTTATTGTAGAAACGGATTTTTATGAGAAATTCTTAAGCTTTTATAAAAATATTATAGACGGTGGGACATTTAACAGTATTCAAATAGAGAAAAAAGAAATGCAAAATGTATTGTTTTTAAGGATTGGATTTGTAGTAGAGGTACAGCTTGTATTTACAGCCTTGTCCATTGCATTAGGCTTAATCTATCTACCAAGGATAGGATTTTCTATGGAGCAGCTAGATTTGTTTATCTTCTTATGTCTAGGTTATTTTTTCTATATTATTGCCTTTATTGTAATCCACGCGCTCATGTATTTTGATGACCGTAAGGGAGTGTTGTGGATCAGCGCTTTATTATTTTTCTCTAATGCAATCCTTACGTATGTATCCATGAATATGGGTATTGATGGACTCGGTATATTCATCGCTGCGTTTGTAACCCTTGTCGTAGCAATCGCTCGACTACTCTATATGCTTTCTAACCTATACTATTACACGTTTTGTTCCCAGCCAATTACCACACAGAAAAAGAAATTTAAAGCCTCAAAAGGTATTATAACGATGCTACTAATTGCTTCGATTATTTTAGCTGGTTGTACAGAGAGTATGAGCGAACAAGAAGAGAACGTTGTTCAGGAAACTCCAGCTATTGTGCAGGACAACACAAAGGATTTAAAGTTGGTGGAGGATAAGCGGCTATATGAAAGAGATGTAGATAGCTCGATTAAGTCGTTGTATATCACAGTCTTACCTGAAGATAAGCCTAAAGAGGAAGCATTAGATTGGTACAGTTTAAATAGACTAGAGGACCGATATAGTGAAGAAAAATTAGAGGTTATTTTTGCTGAGGGAACAGAAGACGGGGCAGGTTCAAAGGAAGGCATGTTCGGTCACGGAGCAGTTGAGGCAAACGCCAACATAAGCCTAAGAGGGAACACCGCAAGATATGCTGCACAAAAGTCTTATAAGATTAAGCTTTATGATAACGCTGGTTTGTGGCAAAACCAGCGTATTATCAATTTGAACAAACACATTTCAGATCCCAGCCGTCTAAGAAATAAACTGAGCTTCGATTTAATGGAGCAAATCCCAAATTTAACTAGCCTTCGTACGCAATTCGTACATCTTTATGTGAAGGATCAAACATCTGGAGAAAATGATACTTATGAGGACTATGGGCTTTACACCCAGGTGGAGCAGCCTAATGAGATGTTCTTGAAAAACCATTGGCTTGATCCCAATGGCTATTTATATAAAGTCACTTTCTTTGAATTTGGTCGGTACCCAAATGAGCTAAAATCCCATAACGATCCTACCTATGATAAAAAAACGTTCGAAACCATATTAGAGATTAAAGGTAGAGAAGAGCATGACAAATTGATCACTATGTTGGATGACGTAAATAACATGAAAATACCTATAGAAGAATCGATCGAAAAGCATTTTGATTTGGACAATTTCTTGACATGGACGGCCGTAAACATACTCATGGACAATATGGATACTGACGCTAACAATTTCTACTTATATTCTCCTTTAAACTCAGAAAAGTGGTATATCCTGCCGTGGGATTATGATGGATCGTGGGAACATCAAAGAAAAAAAAGTTATATAAGAACTTATCAGGCTGGTATTAGTAATTACTGGGGAAGTATCTTGCATAATAGATATTTTCGGACAGAAAAGAACGTTCAGAAGCTTACTGAGAAGCTGCAAGAGCTTTCGGAAGTAATTAATGACGAAACGGTTGAGAACCAAATCAACCAATATGCACATTTAATAGAGCCTTTTTTATATAGAAATCCAGATGTAAAGTTTTTACCTCAATTAAATTCCTTTTTTGAAGAAGAATTATTGCAAATAAAGAAGACTCCAGCAAGGGCTATGGAGAGATACTTAGAAGACCTAGAAAAACCAAAGCCTTTTTATATGGATAATATTGAAACGACGGACACTGAAGTTTTATTTACTTGGCAAATCTCCTATGATTTACAAAAGGATGACCTATTCTATACGGTCACGGTAGCTAGAGACCCAGAGTTCAATGAAATAATAGAAACGAAAGAAAATATTCGCCAAAACTCTTATTCGATGAAAAAACCTGAGGAAGGGAAATATTTTTGGAAGGTTACTGTAACAGACAGTAAAGGCCATGAACAAAGCTCCTTTGAGATGTATCTAAGTGAAGAAGGAGATGAATTCAACGGAATCAGAGAATTCGAGGTGGACTAATGGCTATTGCAAACAAGAGATTTCGACATGAGATGAAGTACTATTTAAACGTATTCGATTATCTGGCCCTTCGACAGAAGGTATCATCGATTCTTTCACTTGATAAAAATTCAATCAGTCCTAATGGTTATGGAATACGGAGCTTATATTTTGATGGGATCCATAATCACTCCCTCTACGATAAAAACAATGGAGTTTTTAATAGAGAGAAGTATCGTATAAGAATTTACAACGAAAGCAAGGAAAAAATCAGCCTGGAAAGAAAGAGCAAGTATGGAGATTTCATATGTAAAGAATCGGCACCTCTTTCACTACGAGAATATGAGGCAATTCTAGCTGGCGAAGTAGACGTACTTGCCAACAAGGACAATGCACTGTTAAAGGATTTTTATATGGCATTGAAATACCGAGGATTTAGAGCAAACGTCATCGTAGATTATATTCGTGAGGCATATGTGTACGAGCCAGGAAATGTGCGGATAACATTCGACAAAAGACTTGCAGCAGGCGTGAATACGGTTGATCTATTTGACCCTAATATCATTTTAGAGGAGCCTCTACACTCGGAGCAAACCATTTTAGAAGTGAAATTCGATCATTTTCTCCCGGACAACATCCGCCAGCTAGTACAGCCAGAAAGATTCGTCCGCTCCGCTATATCCAAATATGTCATTTGTAGAGAAGTAAACTTTTTGCATTTTAAGTAGTAAAAATTAAGAATAATCTCCACTAGCATAGCTCGAGCAGGTTGTTTTCTGCTCAGGCTAATGCAATATTTTATATCAATTAAAATAAGTAGCCGAGGAGTAGAATGATGAATGATACTGTAAATTTTCAAGACGTTATAAAAAAGAGCGTTATTCATCTCGAATCATTTCGTAGTGTTTCCTATATTGATATTTTTCTAGGCCTAGCCTGTTCTTTTGTTATTGGCATGTTCATCTACTGGATATATAAGAAATTTTTTCGAGGCGTTGTATATAGCTATAACTACAATGTCTCTTTTGTTTTAATGACGATGATTACCTCTCTAATTATCATGACAATTAGTACTAACATTATTCTATCGCTCGGAATGGTAGGGGCACTAAGCATAGTCCGTTTCAGAACAGCCGTAAAAGATCCTTTAGATATTGTCTATATGTTTTGGGCGATAGCTGCAGGAATTGCAACAGGAGCAAAAATGTACCCATTAGCGATTATAGGTTCCCTAGCATTTGGTATCACCATCGCATGGCTTTCCAAAAAGAAAGTAAGGCACCAAGCATATTTACTAGTCATTAGGTACACAGACGACGCAACCTATCAGATCCGTGCAGAGCTAAAAAGCTTAGGAGCTAAACTCAAATCCAAATCCGTCCGCAATAACTTCACCGAACAAACAGTAGAAATCAATCTAAAAGACGACAACACAGCCTTCATGAAAACCATAGGGGACATAGAAGGCGTCATCGAATGCTCCTTAGTCAACTACACCGGAGACTATGCACAATAATTAGTACAGACTTGTTTTTTTATGAGTTTTGTTTTGTTACAGGTGCCTGGCACCTGTAACAAAACTCCACAACCTATTATCTGTACAAACTAGCCAATCTAAGTGGAAACACTCCAACTAGATTGGCTTTTGTCAATAACGAAGGTGTTACTGGTGCCAGGCACCTGTAACAATATGTATATAATAATTCACCCATAAAAACTACTAAAAACAAATAAAAATACAATTGACTTTATATTTATACATAGTTATAATATTGCTAACAAATGGTAAGAGGTGAGTGCATGAAGGTAGGTATTATTGGAGCAACAGGGTATGGTGGGCTTGAGTTAGTTCGTTTCTTACATAATCATCCTGAAGTGGAAGTCGTTGATCTGTTCTCTTCATCCGAACAGGGTATACATTTTTCGGATAAATATTCACATTTAATGAATATTCATGACCTGCCGCTTCTCGAAATTGAGTCTGATAGATTAGCAGAGTATGATGTATTGTTTACGAGCACTCCCTCAGGGGTCTCATCGAGTTTACTACCAGCACTTATCGGTAAAAAGCCGAAGCTGATTGATCTATCGGGTGATTTTCGTCTAAAGGATTTAGCTGCATACGAGCAATGGTATAAAAAATCACCAGCCCCGGCGGATGCGGTAGAGCAAAGCGTATACGGTTTAACAGAATGGAACACAGCCGCAATCGCAGAAGCTCAGCTGATCGCAAACCCCGGATGCTATCCGACAGCCGTCCTGCTTTCCTTGCTACCGCTTATTAAAGAGAACCTAATCGACGTAAGTCATCTCGTTATTGATGCTAAAAGTGGTATCTCTGGAGCAGGCAACAAGCCGAGCCAAATGACACATTACAGTGAAACAAACGAAAACACGGCAATATACAAGCTGCATGAGCATCAGCATATTCCAGAAATTGAGCAGGCCATTCAAATGTTCGCAAACCAGTCTGCGCCAATCACCTTCACCACGCATCTTGTTCCAATGACCCGGGGGATTCTGGCAACAAGCTACGCACCGGTAAACGATGGCGTCACAGAAGCAGACCTAGTAAACGCTTTACAAGAAACATACGTAAACGATTCATTCGTACGAATCATAAAAGATACGAATAAATTCGGCACAAACCAAGTGTATGGCTCTAACTATTGCGATATTCACGTAAAAGTAGATCCGCGCACGAACCGAGCAACAATCGTCTCGGTCATCGACAACCTAGTCAAGGGTGCAGCCGGGCAGGCTATTCAAAACATGAACGTTCAATTCAATCTCAACCAAACGACCGGATTATCGCTCGTTCCATTATTCATTTAAAAGGAGGAAACCCCATGTTGACAGAAACAATGACGATGAAGCGCATCACCTACAAAAACATCGCTTCACCAAAAGGTTTCAAGGCGACCGGCATCCACTGCGGCGTTAAGCACAAGAAAAAAGACTTAGCCCTACTCACAAGTGAGGTGCCCGCTAGCGTTGCTGGGGTTTTCACGACGAACGCAGTCCAGGGTGCGCCACTCATCGTAACGAAGGAAGTCGTATACACCACACAGAAAATGCAAGCACTCATTGTAAACTCAGGAATCGCAAACTCCTGCACAGGAAAGCAAGGCCTAATCGACGCCTACACGATGCAGGAAAAAACAGCAGAAAAGCTTGGTATTAATCCAAACTTAGTTGGAGTTGCCTCCACTGGCGTTATCGGTGAAATGATGAAAATGGAGCCAGTCCTAGCGGGAATCAAACACCTCGAACCAATCGACGAGCTAGAAGGAGCTATCAATTTCTCTCAGGCAATCATGACGACAGATACAGTTACGAAGGATACTTCCTATAAAACCATCATCGATGGCAAGGAAGTCATCATTGCAGGAACCGCCAAGGGGTCCGGCATGATCGAGCCTAACATGGCGACAATGTTCGCCTTCATCACAACAGACGCCAATATCGAATCAAACCATCTGCAGGATGCACTAAAATCCATTACTGATGTTACTTTCAACTCCATAACAGTAGACGGCGACACATCCACGAACGACATGGTAGTCGTGATGGCAAACGGCTTAGCGGAAAACAATTCATTAACTCCACTTCATCCAGACTGGGATAACTTCGTCCAAACGCTTCATACCGTGGCATTGGATTTAGCTAAAATGATTGCAAAAGACGGAGAAGGAGCTACCAAATTGATTGAGGTAGAAGTTAAGGGTGCGGTCAACGATGAGGAGGCGCGTAAAATTGCCAAGACGGTCGTAGGCTCACCACTAGTTAAAACTGCGGTTTTCGGCAGTGATGCCAACTGGGGAAGATTGATTTGTGCTGTTGGTTACAGTGGTGCAACGATAGATCCGAACGCTATTAAGATTTCAATCGGTCCAACACCGGTTGTAGAAAATGGGGAGCCTGTCCCATTCTCTGAAGAAACGATGCTTTATTTGAAGCAGGCAGAAGTGAAATTTTTAATCGAACTGAACCAAGGGGAAGGCCAAGGAACTGCATGGGGGTGTGATTTGACTTATGACTACGTTCAAATCAATGCAACCTATCGTTCCTGATCGCATCGTTATTAAGCTTGGAGGCAGTATGCTGGAAGGGTTAAATGAACAGTTTTTCAAAAACTTCAAAAAGCTACAAGCTGAGGGCAATGAAATCATAATCATCCACGGCGGTGGTCCGGCTATCAATAAAGCACTAGCAGACAAGGCAGTAGCTTCCACTACTATTAATGGCTTCCGAGTAACTTCCGAGGAAGCGGTAGACATTGTCCAGTGCACACTCGTCGGGAAGGTCAATCCAGCTCTAGTGCTCCAGCTCAATCAAAACGGGATTGCTGCCCTCGGCTTAAGCGGTTATGATGGCAATCTGTTGGAATGTGACTTCTTAGACAAGGAGACTTACGGCTTCGTCGGGGAAATAAAAAAAGTAAACACCGGCATACTGGAAACACTGCTTGTAAACGGTATTACACCAGTCATTTCCTGTATTGGCTGCTTACCAGACGCAACACCACTCAATATAAATGCAGACACAGTAGCAAGCAAGATAGCTTTAGCAATCAAAGCCGATTGCCTACTTCTAGTAACAGACACACCAGGTATTAAGATAAACGGAGAAGTCCAAGAGGTCGTGCAAACATCCTCTATCAAGAAATGGATAGCATCCGAAGACATATATGGCGGGATGATTCCCAAGGTCACTGCAGCTATGGATTGCCTAAAAGAAGGTATTCCGTCAGTTAAAATTGTAGATGAAAAGCTAAATGGCACAACGATAGTTCAACAGGAGGTTTTTGCATGAGTTCTCTTTTTCCAAACTACGCCCGACGCCCCGTACATTTAATAGAAGGAAAGGGCACAATCGTCACTGATGATCAGGGCAAAAAATACTTGGATTTCACTAGTGGCGTAGCGGTGCTCAGCCTAGGGCATGTGCACCCTGCCATTGTAAAAGCAATCCAAGAGCAAAGCGAAAAGCTTTGGCACACATCCAATTTATTCGAAAGTAAAAAGCAAGAGCAACTTGCTAGCACTCTAATAGAAGAAACTCACTTTTCCCATGCTTTTTTCTGCAATAGTGGAGCCGAGGCAAACGAAGCTGCCATCAAGCTCGCACGCAAGCATACAGGGAAACATACTATTATTACCTTCGAAAACTCTTTCCACGGCAGAACGTTTGGAGCAATGTCCGCAACTGGTCAGGAAAAAGTACGTCAAGGCTTCGGTCCAGTGCTAGAGACATTCAAAACTTTGCCATTCAATAATGTGGAGCAGCTAGAGGCTTCTATCGATGAAGAGGTCGGTGCGATCATGCTGGAGGTTATCCAAGGAGAAGGGGGAGTCAACAAAGTTACCCCTGAATTCGCCGAAGCAATCTCTAATATATGTGAATCCAAGGGAATACTATTGATTGTAGATGAGGTTCAAACAGGCATCGGCCGAACAGGTACCCGCTACTCCTACGAGCAAACCGTATTAAAGCCAGACATTATGACACTGGCAAAAGGTCTTGGCGGTGGATTCCCTATTGGCGCCATGATAGGAACAAGTGAACTAGGAGAAACATTCAGTCCTGGCACGCATGGTACGACATTCGGAGGGAACCCCCTTGCAGTCACTGTTGCCCAAGCAGTCCTAGAAAACGTATTTGAATCGGAATTTATAGATGAGGTTAATAAAAAGTCCGAGTATTTTATGCATAAACTAAACGAAACACTGCCATCCTACAAGATAGTTGGTGCCGGCTTATTACTAGGACTCGTCTGTGAAGACGAAGCGGCACCATACATAACCAAAGCAGAAAAAGCCGGTCTTCTATTAGTAGGAGCAGGACCAACCGTCATTCGTCTCCTGCCACCTTTAACAGTAACTCGTGATGAAATCGATCAAGCAGTAGAAATCTTACGTACAATATTAAACTAAATAAACTTGAATTAAAGCGCTCAGAGAACCGCTATTCACAAACATGGACCGCTCTTTAATAGAGGGGTTCTTTTTGTGTTTCCCCCTTTATATAGAAGAAAAGCTAGATTTCAATAGTATTACAGGTGCCTGGCACTTGTAATAATTAGCAGTTTTAAAGGCAGACATTATATAAATATAGCAAATTCTCTTTGAATCTTTCCAAAGATATAAAACTTAGTTCCTATGCTTAATAGACTAGTGTTTCAAGTATTTTACAGGAGTTTTACAACTTAAAAAGAGATATTACGATGAAAAAAGTTTGTGATTAGGTTTATTAGGTAATAGTCAAGTGCGATTGTACTATGCGTGATGGGTCATAAAAATATCATTTTAAGATAAGGAATCCAGAGATTATAAACCTAAAAAGGAAGTATAAGTAAAATCGGTTCTATTTGTATATTTAAAAAAAGAAGTAGAAAACAATAAAAAACATCGACCTCTGAACGAGTCGATGCTAAGTTAATTTCCATCTATAAATTCTCTTCATAAAATAAGAAAAGAAGCATCCGAAGATCAGATGCTTCTTTTCTTGAGCGATAAAACGAAGGAAGTAGAAGGCTGCACACTAATTAATGTACAAACAAGTTTACGGCGTTACACATTTATAAGTAACCTTCTATACTGTACATCATAACATATATTTGGAAAAATGCACGCCTTTTTCTAAAAAATATAAAATTATTTTTTTAATCAGACTTATCCTAATAAATGGAGATAAGCAAGAATATATCAAACTATATTGTAAAAAGAAAAAATTCTAAAAAAGACTAGCCTAAATGGTAATATTACTGTATTATGGAAAGTGTAATGTAGTCACTGGTGCTTTCATAACATCATTCTTTAAAAAAACTGGTAAACTTTCTATATTATTGGTTGATTTTAGTATAAGAGTTGGGTATACTCATATATTGTTAGGGTGATGATAATGGACGCGATCAGGCGACCGCTTTTACACACTAAAAAAAATGCAACACACAAGCGAAGGGAGATCACAAGTTTATGAAGAAAAAAGCTATTAAAATTGCAGCTTCAACTGCAGTAGCAGCTTCAGCATTCGTTGCAGCAGCACCAGCAGCTCAACAAGCAGATGCAGCAACAAATGTAAATCAATTAATCACAGACGCACAAAATGCAGGTACAGTTCTTAAATGGGCTATTTCAGTAGAGGGTTCTGCTAACTTCGTAGATCGTCCATACGATCACTACAATGCAGCTAAAAAAGCAATTGCTAATGCAGAAAAAGCTGCAGCAAAACTTTCAGGATCTGAAAAATTAAGCACTGACGCTAAACTTGTTGAACCAAAACTACAAGTTAAACGTGCTGGAGCTTACATCGATGCAATCACTTCAAGTGAAAAAATTAAAACTTTAACAGCTGGTCTAGATTCAGCTATTAAAACTAACGATATCGAAAAAGTAGAAGCAGCTTACCACACAGCAACTGCTGAGTACCGTAAACAAGCAGCTCTTTTAGATCGCGTATACGGACAATCTACACGTGATGAAATCCGTAATAAAGTTAAACCATCTATCGAAAAATTAGTTGCAGACGTGAAAAACGAAGTAACTGTAAATATGTTAGCTAAAGCAGCAGATACTGATCTTAAAGCAAACAAATTTGCTGATGCATCTAAAAAAATTGCTGAAGCTCAAGCAATCCTTGATGCAAACGTACTTAAATGGGAAACAGCTTTACAAAAATCAGTTGATGATGTAAAAACTGCTTTACCATTATCTGTTTCAACAGTTTCTGTATTAAATGACACTACTTTAGTAGTTACTTTAAGTAAACCAGTTGTTGCAGTAGCAGCTTCAGAGTTTACTTTTGATAAAGGTTTAGTTGCAACAAGTGCTGTCCTTTCATCTGATAAAAAGACAGTTACTTTAACAACTAATAAACAAGCAGCTGGAACTGAATATACTGTAGCTTATAAAGGTTCTTCCGCTAAATTTACTACTGTAGCAGCACCAATTGGTAATGTTACTTTAGACACTGCAGCGTCTCACGCTGAAACAACACAAAGTATTGCTTTAGTAGCAAGCTTTAAAACACCACAAGGAACAGCTAATAACAATCCAGTTAACGTTACTGTACCTACTGGATATAAAGTAATTAGCGTTAATGGTTCAACTGCTTCTACAATTGCATCAGGTACAACAGAAATGATTTCTCCAGTTAACGGACAAATTGTTCTTGTAGTTGCTGCTAACAGCACTACTACTCCTGCTGTTGGTGGAAAAATTAAATTTGAAACTCTAACAGGATCTAACGGATCAGTAGTTGAATCTAAATCTTCAGGTTCATTAAACTTCTATCTTCTAGATGATGCAGAAGTATTTACTACAACAACTGGTGTTGTTGAGTATGTAGATGCAGCGAACAATTATTTTGTAGCTAATTCTGGAAACAAATATTTATTAAAGGCTTCTGGAAATGTATATCAAGATAAAGACAGTAACATTATTACATTAGATACTCTTAAATCTAAGTTATCTAAAGGTGATGTTGTTACTGGACAATACATTAAAGACGGAAGCTCTGTATTAAAATTAGAGCTTGATAGAGTCGAAACTGCTGATTTCGAAGTAGATCAAGAACTTGTAACTGGTACTCCTGCTTTCCGTGTTGCAGGAAATACTATTACTCTAACTGGTTCTGGTGAAGTAGGAAGAGAAGTATCAGTTTATGATACATCTAAAGCTCGTCCAGTTGCTAAAACAACTGTATTAGCTAATGGGAAATGGACAGCTACTGTACCGGTTGACCCAACTACAGGAGTTCCAGTAAACTTCTCTGCACGTCAAGCAACTTCAGTTAATGAAATTGCACCAGACTACAGTACTACAGGTGCTGGATTTACAGCTCCACTACCAGTATTAGCTGCTGCATTCGAAACTAACGGTGCTGCTCCTGATAAAGTTCTTTCAGGTACTACTGCAGATGAGTCACTAAATGGTGATGTAGTAACTTATACTGTAAAAACAATCGATACAGTTGTTATTAAAGCAGGTGCAACAATTACACTTCAAGATGGTGACTCTACTCGCGCTACTTATACACATGGTGTAAATGGAACTAAGATTGAAAAAGTTTCTGGTGCAGGTAATGAAGGTAAATTTGCAATTACTTTTGGCGCTCCTTCTAGCATTTCTGGTGGAGATAATAAACTTACTGGTTCATTATCAGTCCATGCAGTTACAGGTATTGAAAACCAATATGGTTTAAAATTAAGCACTAATGGTATGGTTAATATTTTCGGATATTAATTCTTAATAAAATGCTTAGTTAAAATTAAACGCAGCTAAAATCCTAGGATTTTAGCTGCGTTTTTTAATATCATTAATGCTAACATCCTCAATATATTAAGTAGAGCAAAAAAATTCAAGATTTTTTGAAGGATTATTTCCAATCCATATAGAATAAAGAAATAGTCTTCACATTAAAGTGACTATAAAATTTGGGTAACAGGGAGAATGAACATGAGATCAAATATTAGGCAAATTACAATTGCTACCGCATTAGCTACCTCAGCAATCGTTGCCATCGCACCACACCAAGCAGACGCAGCTAGTAACATTGACCAACTAATGACGAATGTCCAAAATTCAAGCACTGTATTAAAATGGGCTATCTCAATAGAAGGATCGGCTGATGGGGTAACTCAGCCATGGAGTCAATTTAATGATGCGAAAGTTGCTATCGCAAATGCAGAGAAAGAAATAAAAAAGCTAAGCTTTTCCGAACAGTTGAAGTATGATCTTAGATTGACAGAAGCAAAAACACAATTAAAAAGAGCACAAGGGTACTTAGATGCCATTACTGCTAGCACCAAAATTAACGATAAAACAATTGCACTTTCTACAGCTGTTTCAGCAAATAATCTTGATTTAGTGGAAAAAACATATCATGAAATGACTGCAGAGTTTCGGAAGCAAACCATTTTATTAGATAGAGTGTATGGACAATCTACTCGAGATAGAATTCGAAACGTAGTTAAGGGTCCAGCTGAGAAGCTGATTAATGAATTGAAAAATGATGTTACGGTTCATATGCTAACTAAAGGAGCCGCTGAAGATATTAGATTATCTAGACAAGCAGAGGCTGCTAGAAAGATATATGAAGCTCAAGCGATATTAGATGCTAATGCTCTAAAATGGGAAAGTAGACTTCAAAGTAGCTTAACCTCAGTAACAAATGCTTTGCCTATCGAAATTACCTCCATTACTAGAATAGATAATACAACACTTAATTTAAAGTTGAATAGAGCTATATCATCAGTTCAAATTTCAGAATTTACTGTCGATAATTCTTTATTAATCACGAATGCAACTTTAAGTAGAGATGGATTAACGGTAACCTTAACCACATCTGCTCAAACTCCAAGTGTGAAGTATTCAGTAAAGTATAAAGGTAGTACCGCTAGCTTCATTGCACCAGGAACTATCATTCCTATTCAAATGGGTAATTCTACAATTCAACATAGAGACACTTCAGAAGTACTCGCATTAACAGGCACTTTTTCTGGTTATGGTTATAGTACAATAAAAGTTGATATTCCTACTGGATTAAAAGTACTTAGCATTAACGGAATAGAAAATAATATTACTGGATCCAAAAGTGTAAATGTATTGCCTGACAAAAATGGTACTATTAACATTACATTTACGGCGAGCAACGCAAATACTCCAGCATTAGACAAAGTAATCACCTTTAATAGATTAGAAAATAATAGAGTAGCTGACACACAAACATCACCTACTTTAAACTTCTATGCGCCTGCAAAAACAGGTACTATATCAAATAAAGCAGTCCGCTATATAGACAATACGAATAATTATTTTGTCACTTCAGACGGCTTCAAATATATTTTAAAGGGTTACTCAGATACTTATAAAAATGAAGATGTAGCGGTATCTTTAGATACTTTTAAATCTGCATTGAATATTGAAGATATTGTAAACGGAAATTATCAAACAAATTCATCATCTTCTTTCAATATCTCAGTTAACCACTACTCAGTGCCATTACTGTTAGATTCACAATTTGGTTATAAAAACGCCTATGGTTACCGTATGTTAGGAAACCAGCGCGAATTCTCAGGGACAGGCCAACCTAATTATGAAGTATTCTTCTTTAAGAATACAGGAGCTCTCCTTGGTAAAGTGAGAATAGGCTCTAATGGAACCTGGAAATATAAAACGAGTATTGAACAAAATGCTATAAATGATTTTTATATAGTTCAACAACCTGCTGGGAAATTAACTCCAGCTTATAATAGTGGTACTAGTTTTAGAGTAATTGAAGGACCTTTTAATATCCAATCTGTAGGCGATGGGAAAACTCCTGATGAAGATATTACTAATGAAGAACTAGAATTCACAATTGCACCAATTTCTCGTGCCAATGCAATAGTATTTAGAGACAATGCCATAATTTCTAATTCTGCATATATTACCTTAAAGGATGAAGATGGTACAACCGTTCAATACACTAACAATAAAAATAGTAACCTTTTCTCTAAAACTACTAATGGATTTAAAGTGAAGTTTGGACCTAATGAGGACGATAAACTATCTGGAGAAGTTATTGCAGTAGGTAAAACACCAGGTTTATCAGGGCCTTTAGAAGTAATAGCTGTTGAAGGTATAAATAATGCCTATAATAATATAAATATAATCCCTAAATTACTAATAACTAAATATTAAACTGATATAAATCCTCCAAAGAGATATTCTTTGGGGGATTTTTCATGTTTAACATTCAATAGTTTCTAACCTAAAGCATATCTACCCACCTCCATGAATATATTGTTGGTAATACAAATTTCCGGTATGGACAAGTTGCCATAGGAAAATGGAGGGATGAGGGAAATGAGAGGAAAGTTACTAGGGGTTTTCAGTATCTTCATTGTAGTTGCACTTATTTTGTCCGGCTGTAACTGGTGGAAGAAATCGGATTCCAAGGGTGGTTCGCGGGAGGTCGTAGTAGGTTTAGTATCGGAGCCTGATTCTGTTGATATTCATCGAACATCGTCGACTGGGGAAGCGAATACTGCATTATATGATACGTTACTGAAACTGGATAATGAGGGGAATATCGTACCAAATTTAATAACTGATTACGAAATTATAGGGGACGGTAAAGAGGTTATTTTTAATTTGAAAGAGGGAGAGAAATTCCATTCTGGGAAGCCGGTTAACGCAGAGGCAGTTAAGTTTTCCTTCGAAAGATTGGTTGCATCCTCTCCTTTTAGTACGAATGCTGGAGATATAGAGAGCATTGATGTGGTCAGTGAATTCTCATTTAAGATTAAATGGAAGGATCAGTTTGCACCATTTTTTATCAATGCAACAACTTACTTTTTGTCCCCGTTAGATAGTTCTGTTTTGGATGAAAAAGGAGAAGGGTTTGAGAAGAATCCTAGTGGTTCTGGCCCTCTGAAGCTGACGAAGATTAACCGTGGTGACTCTCTAATTTATGAGCCTTATAAAGACTTTGATTGGAACGAAGGCGGGCCAGGATTTGATAGTGTTAAATTTAGATTTATACCAGATGAAGAAACTAGAATTTTAGAGTTTAAGAAAGGGAACCTAGATGTTTTATTAAATGTACCTTACCAATATATTGAGGACTTAGAGAAGGATTCAGAAGTGACGATTGAACGGGTACCTGGGGACGTCCTAAGTTATTTAGGCTGGAACAATAAGCTTCCTATTTTCCAAGATAAAAATGTTAGACAAGCTATTGCAATGGCAATAGATCGAGAGTCTATTATAGATAATACATTAAATGGAGAGGCAAAATCGGTATTTGGACCATTACCAAAAGCTGCGTTTGGCTATAGCGAGGAAATCGAAACAATGGCCAAAGAAAAATATACAAGAGACATTGAGCAGGCAAAGAAGCTTTTAGCGGATGCAGGCTGGAAGGAAACGAATAAAGATGGAGTAGCGATGAAGGATGGCAAGCCTTTTGCTGTAGATTTATGGGTAGACGATGACCCGGCCAACCAACGAGCAGCTCAGGTTATCCAAAATCAATTAATGGAAATCGGTATTAAAATAAACATCTCAGTAAAAGAATCTGCAACTATAATTGAACAAACTCCTAAAGGGGCACACCAAATGTTGCTTTGGAGCTTCGGATGGCCAGATGCTGACGTATTGAACTTCTTATTGTTTGGGAAAGAAAAATCCAAGCGGCTTCATTATGAAAACGAAGAAATTTACAGCATTTTGGATCAGGCTGCGATTGAAATGGATCAAGACGCTAGATTAAAGCTCTATGAAGACGCAATGAGAATGCTCGTGGAGGAATCACCATTTGTGCCGCTATATGTAAAAGAAAATATTACGGCAGTTCGTAATTTTGAAAGTTTTGTAGTCCATCCAATTGAAGGAAGTATCGAATGGAAAGAAGTAAAAGTTAAGAAATAGAAGTAACATACTTTGTACAAAAGGAGGCGTCAACTTGTCATCCTATCTGCTAAAAAGAATCACTACAATGTTTATTACCATTATTGGGGTCTCCATTTTAGTATTTATGATTATTCACTTAATCCCTGGTAATCCAGTCAATCATATACTCGGTGACTATGCAACAGAGGAATCTATTCAGGAATTAGAATCTAGACTTGGATTAGATCGGCCAATAACTGTTCAATATTTATCCTACATGGCGAGTGCATTTCAAGGAGATTTAGGAACCTCTTTTATAACTGGTTATACCGTAGTGGAAGAGATTATGAATCGGATACCGGTAACTGCACAATTAGCATTCTATAGTATCTTGTTTGGTTCGGTTTTAGGGATAAGTATTGGTATATTAGCCGCTGTAAAAAAGAATACCATCTATGATCAACTAGCGATGACTTTGGCTCTAATTGGTATTTCTGCACCAGGTTTTTGGATTGCACTATTTTTAATCCTGTTATTTTCTTACCAGTTAAGTATTTTCCCGATTTCAGGATATAGCGGGTTTTACTCTCTCATACTTCCTTCCATTACTTTAGGGCTTGGGACGGCGGGAAGTATAGCGAGAATGACTCGCTCCAGCATGCTCGACGTGATTAAACAGGATTATATACGAACTGCTCGAGCGAAGGGTGCCGGGGCATACCGATTAATCTTCCAACATTGTTTACAAAACGCGGTAATACCGGTCATCACATTGATTGGTATGCAGTTCGGTTATTTAATGGCGGGAGCAGTAGTAACGGAAACTGTATATGCACTCCCGGGACTCGGCAGCCTAATCATTGCAGCGATATCTACCCGTGATATTCCAACTGTTCAAGGGTTATTGCTATTTATGGGCTCTATTATCATTCTTGTAAATTTTATAGTTGATTTGCTATATACGAAGTTAGATCCTCGTATTCAATACGAATAAAGAGTCGTGTGAGAGGAGAGAGAAAGCTGAAACCTGTAGATAATACCAATACTTTAACTTTAGAACCTACTCAATGGAAGTCTTCTAAAACTACCTTTATTCAAAAGATGAAGAGAAACAAAGGAGCCGTCATTGGCTCCTGCATATTACTATTTTTCATCATTACTTCAGCTTTTGCTCCATTGTTTGCAACATATCCTGTAAACGAAATGAACTTCGAGGATAGCTTAAAAGGGCCAAGTATAGATCACTGGTTGGGTACAGATGAATTTGGAAGAGACATTTGGACTCGTATTCTTTACGGAGGTAGAGTTTCTTTATTGATGGGCTTGTTCGCAGTTGTTATCTCAGGAACAATTGGCGTTCTATTAGGAGTCGTTGCCGGATATTACCGAAAAGCAGATATTTATATCATGCAGTTCATTGATATTTTAATGGTTTTCCCATCCTTACTAATGGCTATTGCGATTGTTGCTGTTTTAGGAGTAGGTTTAACAAATGCAATGATTGCAGTAGCTATATCGGCTGTTCCTTCCTTTGTCAGAGTTGTCAGAGGAGCAGTTTTAACGATTAGAGAAACGGAATATGTAGAGGCTGCTCGAGCGCTAGGGCTAAGGAACGGGAAAATAATATTTAGACATATCCTGCCGAATGTTACCTCTCCAATCATCATCTTAGCAACTTTAGAATTCGGTAGTGCCATACTTTCTGCTGCATCGCTTAGCTTTTTAGGACTAGGGGCTCAGCCACCTAATCCAGAGTGGGGAGCACTAGTTTATGTAGGAAAATCATTTTTAAGTCAAGCATGGTGGATGACATTATTTCCTGGACTAGCAATCATGCTCGTAGTACTGGGCTTTAACCTGCTAGGCGATGGTTTTAGAGATGCATTAGATCCTAAATCCAAATAATTATCAAACAAGGAGTGACTCAGTTGATTTTACAGCAAAAAATAGAGGACTATATTAAGGATTTGGAAGCGGACTATGGAATATATATTAAGCATTTACAAACAAACGAAGAGGTTAATATACAGGAAGACAAGTTATTTCAAACAGCAAGTGTGGTCAAACTTCCAGTTCTAGCAGCCTTATATGAAAAGGTATATAGTGGAGAGATTAAACTTAACCAGAGGATACAGCTCACCGAAGAAGACCATGTACCTGGCTCTGGAGTATTTCAGGAAATGGAGTATGGGATAAAGCCGACTATTAAGGATTTAGCGACCATGATGATCATTGTGAGTGATAACCTTGCTACCGATAAATTATTGAAAATTCTTGGTGGAGTTAAGCCGGTGAAAGAAGCAATGGACAGATTAGGGCTTAAAAATATTTATATCAAGCATTCCATTTGGGAGCTTTTGAGCTTGAGTGTAGGAATACCTTATCAGCCATACAGTGCAGAGCTTTTTGATGAAATTATTAGACGCTTAAAAGAACAGGAAGTAGATTGGGAAAGTGTCGTTTATCAGCACAATAAAGAAAGCAATGTGAGCTCTGCAAAGGATATGTCCCTTTTACTAGAACTGTTTGCTAAAGGAGAGTTTGTCTCAACAAAATGTTCAAGTGAAATAGTAGATATCCTATCTAGACAGCATTACCAGCAACGTATTGGAGGGCTGCTTCCTCGTAATACGCCTGTAGCTAATAAAACGGGTAGCCTTGGAACGATGTACAATGATGCAGGGATCGTCTATTTACCAGAAGATAAGGGGCAGTATGTCATTTGTGTTTTCTCAAATGGCAATTCTTTAGAATATGAGGGAGACGAGCCAATTGCTCAAATTTCTAAATTAGCATATGAATATTTCTTAGGCGGGAGGTAGATCGATTGACTATCCAACCTTTAGAGGACTTATTAACGATTGATCATTTAAATATATCTTTTACAAATCATAAATCGGAAGTCATACCAGCAGTCAAGGATTTATCGTTTTATATTCAACAGGGGGAAACGCTAGGCTTAGTTGGAGAATCAGGCTGTGGGAAAAGTGTAACTGCCTTATCATTGATGCAGTTAATTGAAGAAAATACGAGCTCTATTCAAGGTGAAATCGTCTTTGAAGGAGAGAATTTAAACGCATTTTCGGAAAAAGAAATGCACAATATCCGGGGCAATAAAATCTCGATGATTTTTCAGGAGCCTATGACATCTTTGAATCCAGTCCATAAAATAGGAAAGCAGATTAGCGAGGTTCTTTTTCTACATGGGTTTGCTACGAAATCAAACAGCAAGGAAAAAACAATTGAAATTCTAAAAAAGGTAGGGATTCCTCGAGCAGAAAGCATCATAGAAGAATATCCCCATCAGCTCTCTGGTGGTATGAGACAAAGGGTCATGATTGCAATGGCAATGGCATGTAATCCTAAACTACTTATTGCAGATGAGCCTACCACTGCATTAGATGTAACGATTCAGGCACAGATTTTAGAGCTGATGAAGCAATTGCAGCTGGAATATAACACAGCAATCTTACTCATAACCCATGATTTAGGGGTAATCTCGGAAATGGCAGACAGGGTCATTGTCATGTATTATGGACAAATTGTTGAGCAAGCAGATGTTAGGACAATCTTTAAGAACCCAAAACATCCCTATACAATTGGTTTGTTAAATTCTGTTCCGAATATCCATAGTGAAAGTAATAATCGTCTCACTCCAATCGAAGGAAATGTCCCTAATATAGGGGCAATTAAGGAAGGTTGTCCGTTCCGCTTTAGGTGTCAGCACGTACATGCCAAATGCCAAGAACATAATCCCCCCTTATTCGAGCTGAATGCTCAGCGGGTAAGGTGTTGGTTATACGAAGAGCAGGGGGTGAAATCTTGAATAAACCTCTGTTGATTGTAGAGAACTTAAAAACTCATTTTCCCGTTAAAAAAAGTTTCTTTAAACAAAAAAAGCAGTTTGTCAAAGCCGTAGACGGACTGAATTTTTATGTGAATAGAGGAGAAACATTAGGGATAGTAGGAGAGAGTGGCTGTGGCAAATCAACAATGGGTCGAAGTATTCTTCGTCTGATTGAACCAACAGAAGGAAGAATTACGTTCAAAGGGGAGGAGATAACCTCCTTAAACGAAAGAGACCTAAGAAAAATGAGAGGCGAGATGCAAATAGTTTTTCAAGATCCTTTTGCTTCTCTTAATCCCAAAATGACAGTAGGTGCAATATTAGGTGAAGCAATACAAACCCACCAAATTGGACAAGGCTCTAAGGAAAGAGAAAAAAAAGTGCAAGAGTTATTAGTGAATGTAGGTCTTAGTCCAAGTTACATCGACCGTTATCCACATGAATTTAGCGGTGGACAAAGACAGCGAATTGGAATTGCTAGAGCTATTGCAGTGAATCCCTCTCTAATAATCGCAGATGAACCTGTTTCTGCTTTAGATGTCTCAGTCCAGGCGCAAATACTAAATCTTTTTCAAGATTTAAAAGAGTCTCTTGGACTTACTTACATATTCATCGCGCATGACCTTAGTGTCGTCAAGCATGTCAGCGATAGAATTGGTGTGATGTATTTAGGGAGAATAGTAGAATTATCCGATAAAAAAGGGTTATTTCAAAATCCACTACACCCATATACACAAGCGCTCATGTCGGCAGTTCCTTCATTAGATCCAGATGTAAAAAAAGAAAGAATTATCTTAACAGGTGACGTACCAAGCCCCTCCAACCCGCCGAGTGGCTGTACTTTTCACACGAGATGTCCCTTTAAACAAAGCATATGCGAAATGGTCGTTCCTCGAGAGATTAATGTTGCAGAAGGTAGGTATGTTAGTTGTCATCAATATGATGATGAGTTTGAGGAGAGTTTTGTTTGAGGTGTCCCTGTGTCCCACACAATTCCCTTATATTTCATTCAAGTAAGCAGCCACATCAGGCTGCTTTTTTCTTCGTTTCTGTACCTGTGTTACACACAATTTAAAACCTGTATTGAAAATCTTTCCGGGTAAAGATAGTAACTATTATTCGCATTCAAAATTTTATAATAGTGTCCATAAACTAACAGTTCCATCAAAAACTTTCCTCTCTTTTTTTACATATCATGACATAGAATGCTGTCGAAAACAATCGAAGGTTGGGGAGTTTACAAGGAAAAGCATTCAAATGTAATTAATTGTCGGAATAATACAATTTATTTTTCCTTGAAATATTTGTATATTTTAATAGGGAGAATTAGGAAAAAAAGATTTACTATTGACACAGGACGTATACGATTAAAGCCTTCTAGTCAGTGGAGGTTTAAACCAAAAGCTGCTATATGAAGATTGTGGTATACGAAGGAAATAATGTAGCAATAGAATTACACGTTGCACAAATGCTGATTTAGAAGATATTGCATAGGTTTGGTGACAGAGCTGATAGGAGGTGAAAAAACAGATGTGCTATATGCTCGTCTAATTGTAGTGCTAACGATATGCACCAATAGTAGTGCAAGAACCATCAAGTTCGGATGCAATAGCTGATGAAAAATTATAAAAAAAGTAGCTGGCGGTATTAATTAAGCTGGCTAATGGTTCTTACTCTACAAAAACGATTACCGCATCTTCAATACGGATTTGAAGCAGCCTCTGTAAAGCTTTGCTAATTATTACTGTCAATAATGTAAAAAATGTTTTTCTTGACCCCGTAACAAACAATTCTCTCATAAATATAATTTATTCCAGCGGTAGATAGCTATTCTATCATATTCGAAAGCGCATAGATTGGTAAGTATTAAGTACAATTTGATACTTCATCTGTCTAATAGGAAGTGTGCGATCCTCATTAAAAGACAGTAGCTTAAAGATAAATTTAAAATTGCGCTTTAAAAGTAAAAAACATTTGTACTAATAGGGGGAAATTTAGTGGGGAAAAAACTAGTTTATAAGTTTTTTAAAGTGTTTTTAGTACTAGCTATGGTCTTGACGATGTTCAGTCCAATGATGACTGCATCCGCAAATGGGGAGAAAAAGCCGTTCAAGCCAAACATTCCAAGTGAAAGTACTATGGAGCTAAAGGCGGCAATAGCAGAACAAGTAAGTTTGTCGCTTAATGGACCGAAGCTTCACAAAGATTTACAAAATATTTCAGGCAATCAGGAAGTTGCTGTAATTATTCATCTTTCAGAGAAACCTGTTGCGCTTGAAAAAGGAATTAATGAGTTAAAAGGAAAATCGTTCACTGCTGCTCAAGAAAGTAAGATAAGAAGTAATGTACGAGCTCAACAAACAGCTGTAAAGAAAGAGATTAACCTTAAAAAGATATCAATGAAACAAGGATATACATTTGACACTGTTTTAAATGGTTTTGCGGCGGTTGTTAAAGCGGAAGACCTACCAAAACTATTAGAAGTTAAGGGTGTAACGCTAGTAGAGCCTGATGCAATCGTTTATGCATCGGAAGCACCTCAAAAAACAAAAACTGTTAATTCCTCTTCTATTAAAAAAGAGGGAAAAATAGATGCAAAGATGAATACAAGCATTTCATTTCTTGGCATTGAAAGACTTTGGAATGAAGGAATAGAAGGGCAAGGCATTAAGGTTGCAGTACTAGATACGGGTATTGATGCAGACCATCCAGAATTTGCTAACATCTACAAGGGCGGAAAGAATTTCATACCTAATTCATCTACGTATACAAGACCCCGTGCAGATAATGACGCATCAGAAACTTTACCTTCTGAACGTCCTGCTGGAACTCCTGAATTTAATGCAAATGGAAGCTCATTCTATACATCTCATGGTACACATGTTGCTGGGACAATCGCAGCAATTGGGGCTAATGAGTTCGGAATCAAGGGAATTGCACCAAAAGTAGATTTATATGCTTACCGCGTATTAGGTGCCTACGGTAGTGGATCTACTTCAGGTATCATTAAAGCTATTGATACTGCGGTAGTAGAAAAAATGGATGTTATTAACCTTTCTCTTGGTGGGGGAGCTAACACTGAAACGGACAGTGGATCATTTGCAATTAACAATGCAATGATGGCAGGGACTATTTCTGTAATTGCTACAGGAAATTCAGGTCCTAACCGTGGGACGATGGGAACACCTGCTACTGCAAGATTAGGAATTGCTGTTGGTAACACGACTAATCCGGAAAAGATGCATAACGGACAAGTAAACGTTACGGTTGGTGAATATAATTTAACAAAGCAACTGCAACTGATGGGGACAACTTTTGGTACAGACGTTTCCACTCAGCTTCAAGGTGAATTTGATTTAGTTGCTGTTCCTGGAAATGGAGAAGTAAAAGATTACAACGGACTAGATGTTCAAGGAAAGGTTGTTCTAGTATCTCGTGGCGGAATTGCATTTGTCGATAAAATTGCAAATGCGAAGGAAAACGGGGCTAAGGGAGCAATTATTCATAACTTTGCGGGAGGTACCAATGCACCAAATGCCTCTGGAACATTCTTAGGAGACTCTTTTGACTTTATCCCAACGTTTGATATGTCTCAAACAGACGGGGACGCAATTCGTGCAGCGTTAGTAAACGGAACAGGGAAGGTTTCATTCGGGAACTTTGGATCTGAACAAACTACTGGGGATGATGTGAACAGCTCAAGCTCACGTGGGCCATCTACTCCTAACTTTGATATTAAGCCTGATGTGAGTGCACCTGGTACAAACATTATGTCTACAATACCTATGTACAAAACAGACTTCCCGGAAGCTGTGTATGGTGAAGCTTATGATCGTAAAACAGGAACGTCTATGGCAACTCCTCATATCGCAGGGATTGCAGCTCTTGTTAAACAAGCAAATCCGACATGGAATGCTTTCGATGTAAAGGTTGCTCTTTCCAATACAGCTAAAATTCTAGACAAGACTAAATTTGATGTGTTTGCGCAAGGCGCTGGCCGTGTAGATGCGTATGCCGCTGCTCATCCAAATGTACTTGCTTATGCAATTGACACAGCTGTATTAGATGGAAGTGGAGCAGTTGTTGAAAACTTGAAAGGGACGGTCACATTTGGTCCGCAATCTTTGAAGGACAAAAACCTTTCTGTTACAAAACAAATTCTAGTAAAAGATTTAAAGAATACAGGTGGAAACTATAATGTAACCGTAGATGTTACAAAAACATTTGCGGATGCTAAAGTGACGGTTGATAAACCGACATTTACATTAGCAGGTGAGCAGTTGTTAAATGTCACGTTGACTGCTTCTAAAGTAGCAACAGCACCAAAGGGATCTGAAATTCTAGGTTATATCCGTATTAACGGTGGAGGTTCAGAGGTTTCATTACCATTTGCTGCAGACTTTTCTACTGTTACAGCACCTTCTACAGAAATTAAAGATATGTCTATTACAGAAACTGACCTTTCCTTTAATGGAGATGGTGTGAAGGACACAGCTAACCTTTCATTCACATTAACTGGTCCTGTGACAACAAACTATATCGAACTTTGGGATATGATGAACCCTGAAGGCGGGGAGTATGGAGACGGTTACATCGGTTATTTACATGCAGGTGATTCACTTGCAGCAGGTAAATGGACGCTACCGATTACTGGTGAGTACAAACCTTGGGGTACTGCACCTGCAACAACTATTCCAGACGGTCTGTACACAATTGACTTTACTGGTCAAACAACAACAGGAGCAATCATTGGTGATTATGTAGGCCCTATCGTTGTTAAGACGACCAAACCAGCAATCGCTGGCTCTGTGAAGGACGGAGTGGCAACCGGGAAAGTAACGGACAAGTATATTACGTATAACGAAGAATTATATTTATACGGATTAGAATATGATTTGAATGCAAAATTAAATGCTTCCTATGTTGCAACTGTAAACGGAGTACCTGCTGCGCCTGTAAAATTCAATTTAGCACAGGACGGGTCATTCACATTCCCAGTGGCAACAGGAACTAACTCTATCAAAGTAGTTGTCCAAGATGCTGCAGGTAATGTAGGAGAAGCGTTAATCTATGAAAATAACAATCCTGATCCAGAACCAGAACCAGTAGTAACACTAGCTGTTAATCCATCTAAACTTGATTTAGAAACTGGTAAAACAGCTCAACTTTCGGTTACAGAAACATCTACTCCAGCAGAAGGAACAGCGACTGATAAGGATGTAACTGCAGAAGCTACTTACACAGTAGCGGACGAAGGTGTAGTAAAAGTTTCCAAAGGATTAGTAACAGCTGTTGCTAAAGGAACTACAACAATCACTATTACTCATGGTGCAAATACAGTAACTGTCAATGTAACCGTGAAAGATGTTGATGTTATTGTCCCTGGCGTGAAGCTAGTTGCAAACAAAACGCAAGTTGATTTGGATCCTAAAAAAGAATTCCAACTGAATATTAAAGAGGTAACAACAACTGCAGATGGTAAAACAAAACAACAGGATGTAACGAAAGCTGCAACATACAAAGTAGCAGATACTAAAGTTGTTTCTGTGAAGAATGGTTTAATCACAGCTAAAAATGCAGGTAGTACAACAATCACCGTTAAATACGGGAAAAATGAACTGACTATTAATGTGAACGTGATAGAACCAGTCGTGACATTGACTGCGAACAAGACTGAGCTTAATCTAGATCCAGGAAAAGAAGCTCGCTTAACGATTAAAGAAGTAACAACTGGAGCAGATGGAAAAACAAAAACAGTTGACGTAACGAAGGCTGCAACGTATAAAGTTGCAGACAATAAAGTAGTTTCAGCAAAAGAAGGATTAGTAATTGCTAAAAATCCAGGAAGTACAACAATTGCAGTTAAATATGGTAAAAATGAGTTAAATGTGAATGTTACAGTTACAGAGCCAGGAGTGACATTGACAACAAACAAAGCACAAATCGATCTAGAGCCAGGCAAAGAATCACAACTGGTTATTAAAGAAGTTACAACAGGTGCGGACGGAAAAACAAAGCAGAAGGATGTAACAAAATCTGCAACGTATCAAGTAGCAAACGGTAATGTAGCTTCTGTTAGCAATGGCTTAGTAATAGCGAAAAGTGCAGGAGAAACAACAATCACAGTTAAGTATGGTAAAAACGAGTTAAAGGTAAATGTCACAGTTACAGAACCAATTATCACTCTGACTACAAACAAATCAGAGGTTAATCTGGAACCAGGCAAGGAATCTCAACTGAAGATCAAACAAGTAACAACTTCAGCAGATGGAAAAACAAAAGAGGTTGATGTAACAAGCTTTGCAACGTATAAAACTGCCAATAACAAAGTGGCAACGGTAAGCGGTGGCTTAATCAAGGCTAAAGGTGCGGGCACTACAACCATTACAGTAAAATACGGTAAAAATGAATTAACTGTAAATGTAACTGTAACTGAACCTGAAGTAACATTAACTGTTGATAAAACAGAAGTTAGTCTAGGGTCAGGAAAAGAAGTGCAATTAAAAGTGAAGGAAATTACAACAACAGCAGATGGAAAAACAACAGAAAAAAATGTTTCCGCATCTGCAAAATACAAAGTAGCTGATAGTAAAATTGCTTCTGTAACTAACGGCTTAGTAAGAGGAAAAGCGGCAGGAACTACAACAATTAACGTTAAATATGGCAAAAATGAATTGACAGTAAACGTGTCGGTCATTGAACCAAAAGTCACATTAAGTGTGGATACTAACCAATTGAATTTAGAAAAAGGTAAAGAAGCTCAGCTGACTGTTAAAGAAATAACGACAACGGCAGATGGAGAAACAACAGAAAAAGACGTTACAACATCTGCAAAATATAAAGTAGCAGCTACTAAAGTAGCTTCTGTTACTAATGGTTTAGTATTAGCAAAAGCAACAGGAGAAACAACTATTACTGTGATCTATGGTAAAAATGAGCAAACAGTAAATGTATCTGTTTCAGAACCAGAAGTAACTATTAAAGCAGATAAAACGCAAGTGGATCTAAAACCAGGTAAGGAATTACAACTAACTATTACAGAAGTTACGACATCTGCAGATGGGCAAACATCTGAAAGAGATGTAACAATAGCTGCTTCATACAAAACAGATAATAATAAAATTGCCTCTGTCACTAGTGGACTAGTAAGAGCAAAGAGCATTGGAGAAACAATGGTCACTGTTAAGTATGGTAAGCACACAATTATCATTAGCGTAGTAGTTTCTGAACAAGGGAAATTGGGTAGTGAATCGGTTAATAGCGAATTATTCCTACTTCCTGAAGTTCCTACTCTTACAGTAGAAGAAAGACTTGCAAGTTAATAAAAGTTAAAAAGAAGTAGCAGACGTAGAAACGTCTTGCTACTTCTTTTTTATAGGGAAAGTTGTGTCTGTCCCTGTGTCACAAACAATTTACAAACAATTCATTTAAACAAGAAGTTGATGCCTTACTAAAAAACTACATCTATATTTCAGAAAGAAGATAGTCAAAGGTAGGTTACTTTTGGTGCAGTTAGTGAATGCTATTCTAAAGGATTAAGTTGGTCATGTTTTGTTTAAATAATTAAATTGGTAGTTTTAGCAATTGGAGTAGTTATAATGCAAGGTAGATTTCTTTTTATTGATGTTGCTATTGCTAGAGAAATGAAAAGTAATCATTAGTTCCTTTTTTCTATTCTATCTATAAGAGTTAGGGTTTGATACAATGTAACAAGTCGAGAGGAAGATTCTATTACTTTTGTTGTTATTATTTGTAACAAATTAGAAAATTTAAATTATTTAAGTCGGAGTTGAATTATGAAGAATTTTAAATGGAAAGAACTTATTTTTACACTAATATTAATGATGATTGTTGGGCTCATCATAGGTTATAGTCTAGCTACTACGAAATCATTAGATCAATCGGATTACATAGAAATACATAAGTTTGGAGCTATCGGGGATGGAAAAACAGATGATACTCTCGCTTTTCGGAAGGCCTCTAAGGAAAGAGGGATTATAAGCTTAGAATCTGGCAAAACTTATTTGATTAGCAAAACGATTTTTCTCGATTTAAGCACGATCAAAGGAATACAAGGGAATAATGCCAAGATTCTTGTTAGAGGAGATATTCCTGCCTTTCATTTGACAGGGAATAAAATAGAGGATGGCGCTGAACCACCATCCAATGTGGGATTAGAAGATGAATTTTCAGCAGTAATTGAAGGACTTCACGTATACTCTAACAATCACCAAGGAACAGCGTTAGTTTTAGATGGCTCCTTTGGAGTAAATATATCAAATTCCCACTTTTATAGCCTTAAAAAAGGGATAGAGCTTATCAATAAAAATAGGAATGTTATTATTACAGAAAATCAAATATGGGATATGGCTGATTACGGGATTCACTATAATAACACAAACACACATCAGAGCATCATCTCCAATAATCATATTTCCTACGCGAAGATTGCCATTTTATTTGAAAATGGTGATGTACATAACACGCAACTAAATAGTAATGATATTGAGGTAGGACACTCGGAAAATGACAATACACTTAATGCGGTTAAAGTCATTGCAAGCGAGGTAAACTCGCAATTTTCCCAAGCTCAGATTGTAGGAAATACGATTGAGGATCACTTTCATGCTAAAGAAGGTTTATTGAACTTTTATGCAGAAACCTTTGATCCTTCGAAGATAGGAACAGACGATGTACCTTATATAGGTATGGTTGAATTAGTAGGAAATGAATTTTCAGGATCATCGAAGGCGATTGTCTTAGAAAATAGTAATGATTTAATCGTAAACGGAAATACCTTTAAGATTATCACAGAAGTGTTTATCTCTATTTTTACAGGCGGGGAAGGTATTAATATAACTGGAAACACTTTTTCGGGAAAAATAAATAAAGATTCGGGCGGGAGGGTCCTTGAAGTAGAAGGAGGAAAAACTGGATTTAACTCCTCCTTCAGGTACTTTATGTTTAACAATAATTCTGCGTATAATTTATCCGAGAGTCTCATTAATATAAAGAAAAAAGACGGAGTGAAGGAAGAATTTAACGTATCCAATCTAAGTATGAGCAATAATATCTTCAATACAACTAAAGCAACAGATTATGTGATAGATATTAACGTACCCTCCTTAACAAATACGATCTTTAGCTCTAACATTATTACTACAGGTAGTAATAATGCGCTAAAAATAACTGGTGAAAATGAAGGTAGTTTAGTGATTAGGGATAATATTGTTAATGGGTTGGAGTAATTGTGTCTGTCCCTGTGTCACACACAATTTCCGCACAATTAACTGTGACTAGATTCGAGCGGCAGAGTCGTTTGTATCTGTCCCTATGTCAGACACAATTTATCAAAAGAAGTAGTCAAGGGGAACCCTGGCTGCTTCTTTTTTAGAGGTAAACCTAGAGAGAGAGCTGGGGGAGCTTTATCCTCGTTCGCAGGGATTTATGACGGGGCGCGAGAATATATAACCCGTTCGGAGGGATTTATGACCGTTCGCGAAAATATATGACCCGTAGAGAATTTTTGACCTAGTTCTCTGTTTATTTCCCTATGTTCCACACAATTCATCCAAAGAAGTAGTCATAGGGAAACCTGGCTACTTTTTTATTACTCCTAGACGATAGCTGGAGGAAATTTGTGTGCATCCCTATATCAGACCCAATTTATGTTATAAAAGTGTCCAGGACAATAGGTGCTATTAAGTCTACCAGGGGGTATGGCATATATATTTACGTAATCTTAGATAGAAGAAAGTTTATTTTTGGATTAAACGCCAGTAGAGCTACGAATCGTTTCCTTAACAACTTTGTATTGTTGCACAGTTGACTTATTTTCTGGGTATAAGCATAGTTCAAATTTTGTACCGTTAGGATTTGTAATAGGTAAAATATTGAGTTAGACATTTCTCCATTCTTTCTTTCATACTTTTTATCCCCTTCGTCATCTTCTTTGACTAGTAACTAAGTTTTTATAATACATATCAAATCAAAGCAAGTAGGGTAGACGTACTATTCTATAGATCTCAGTTGAGCTGCTTAGATCAACGTAAGTCCAAAAGAGTCATGACCCTTCACTAAAAAGATATCTCTATTGTTAAAGGTATAACCCTAATAAAGGAAATTTATTTTAGAATAATCCATTCTATACGCTAAAGTAAACTTATAAAAATACATTTAAATAGGTTATTTTTCATAGGAATATAAGCATATGTTATAGCGAACACTTTTTACAGCATCGATTGAAGATACTAACAATTAAGAATTTGTATTGGATAGAAAAAAAAGACTAGTAATCCTATTCATAACTTACATCAACTTGGAATTTTAAGGAGGTGATCAAATGGTGGAAGATTGCAAAGCTTGCGGTGGTACCGGAGAAGAATGGATTGCAAATCCTCTTGGAGGAACTAAGGTTCCGTGTGGAGCATGTGGAGGAAGAGGGTATTAATTTAATTTAGAGATGTATGTAAAAGAATCATAGAACGTACAAGCTGTTGTACGTTCTATTCATAATGTAATTTATAAAAGAAAGAGAACGGCATCCAAGAGAAAATAATTAATTATAACTAGCTTTTTATAAATCTTTACTAAGAATTTATATATAAAAACGTATTCTTACTAGTGAATAATATGACACATATTAAATTAATAGAATTCGTTCTATTGGATGACTACAAATAATATCTTTTCTTTATGACCTGAAATTATGAAGGAGGACAAGGATGAAAAAATGTATTTCATGTGAGAACGAGCAAGATACAGGTAAGTTTTGTGGGAAATGTGGGGGAGAGGTTGTAGTAAGTATAAATGGAAATGCTGAATCGAGTGCAGAGTTATCTACTTCGAATGTTGCTGGAAATCTAAATGTTCCGCATACTACTAATGCATCCTCGAATGAACGTGTTGAGAAGGTGAAAGAGCATTCTAAAATGTTTTGGAACTATTTTGTAAGGTACATAAAAAGACCTTCTGAATCATTTGTGACCGGTACTTCAGAATTTATCAATGCACTTATATCAATTTTGATTTTCGCTATTATTTTCGGGATTACCATTTACGTTTCTATATCTAGTTTTGTCCAAGCTGCGTTGGATGGGCTTGGAGGGCTAGGGGAATTTTTTATTGGAGAGATAGAGAGTCCTCCATTTTTTAGTATATTTGGTTCAGCGTTTCTATTTGCTATAGTATCTATGGGATTAGTTTTTCTAGCTTTATTTACTGTAACCAAGTTTTTTGGCCCATCAAAAACTTGGCAGGAATTATTAAGCTATTATGGGGCGTATATGCTTTTAAGCAGCTTAGTAGGATTAATTGGTCTTATCTTATTTCTACTAAATATTTATGTTATAGGAAGTGTGATTGTCATTCTTTCTTTTTTAATCATGCTAGCTATTATCCCTACCTATATAATCAATAAATTACTTGAGTTAAAGTCCCAGAAGCTCGATAAATTCCATGGTTACTTAGTGTATATTCTCTTATTTTCATTTGTTTATTGGATTTACATTAAAATTATTGCAGACTCTACTATAGCTCCAATGATAGAACAATTAAGAAGTTTGTGAGAGAGGTGATTGTCTAATGGAGACTTTTTGTAAAGAGTGTGGTCACCAATTGATAACGGGTAATAATATATGTGTGAACTGTGGGAACCAAGTCATCCAGCCTAAAAGAGTGAAAAAGTATAAGAAAAAAGAGAAAATGTATTTTGGTATAACGGTAGGTATAATTTCTATAATTATAGGTTTTTCTATGTGGGCTAATTCTTATTTTTCACAGGAGTCTACTGGAAAAAGATTTGCCGAAGCTATTTCTGAGAAAAATACGGAGAGTTTAACGAAATTAGTTGTCCATCAAGATGGTTCACCAATTATCGCTATGGAAGCGGAAGCTCTTGTGAAGCTGCTAGTGAAAGAAGGAAAAAGGTCTATCGAGGATTATTATTCTATCCAGCCAAATGGAAAGTTCTTAGGCGTCTTTCAAAAGCATCAAGTAGAAATGGTTGACCAATTTGCTTATGTAGAGGGAACTGTAGAACCTTTATCGTTTCGGTTTAATAAAGAAAAAGTAAAAGAAGAAGATAGGGGAGAAGACTTTGTATTGATGGGGCCTCTATCCCCGGGAATATATGATTTAGAAACTAAATTTGAAAATGATTTTGGTTCAGGGGTAACAACTTCTGAGATTTATTTATGGAATGTGGAGGGCGAGCCATCCTGGATTCAGTTGGAACTGCCTTTTTCAGAAGTAGTATTTGAATTAGAGAACTATTCAACTGCAATGAAAAAAGCAAGTGTATTAATTAATGAAACTGAAATATTAATAAATAGTAATGGTGCTACAGATCCAATTGGCCCCATTATGCTAGATGGTACACAAAAAGCAAAATTGGTTGTTGAATATCCGTGGGGGAAAGTAGAATCAGAAAATATAGGAATTAATAGTGACTATCAATTTTTAACAGCAAGTTTTTTAACAAAAAATCAAGAAACAGAGGTAGCTAATCTATTGTTGCAGTTTGGAGAAGAATTAGCCCAAGCCAAAGCTGCTAATTCGACTGATGTATTTACGACTATTACAGAAGATAATGTAGAGATCATTCAAAACCATATATTGAATGGTAATTCCTATAATAATCTCCTTTACTCTGGGCAGTTTGAGGAAATGAGTATGGATGCAAATATTTTAGGTTTGTTAGAGCATATACCCGGCATTAAGGTTAATGCAGAGCTTCTATATAAAGAAGCAGATTATTACTTAGAGGACACACCTGAATTTGTAAGTAAATCATATCCGTTCTTATTTGAATTAACGTATGATGAGCAAGAGAAAAAATGGCTCGTTCAGAGTGAAGACAAATGGAATACTGTACAAAATGCTACTCATGTCTTAAAGGGATCAAATACCTTATATGAACCAGACCAAGAAACTATTAAAACAGCAAAAGTAGATATCATCAAGGAAGAAATAGAATATTTTATGGGAAGATTTCTTTATGCAAGTGTGGATGCGATTAACAATAATTCCATGTCCTTTGTAGAATACTTAATGACAAAAGACGGGCCCTCACTAAAGGAAACAACTGACTATATAGCTAATATGAAAGAGAAGGGAATAACCCAAATATTATTATCTTTTAGTGTAGATAAAGTAGAAGAAAAAGAAACGGATGTATGGCAAGTTGCCTACACTGCGGAATATCGAACATTCTACCCTGACAAGGAAACGATAAAAAAGTTTAAGACGGTTTCTATAGTAAAGAAAGTAGACGGTCAATGGCTTGCAGACGAGTTGATATCTACTGATGAAATATAAGAATGATTATGGAGTATGTCTATCCCTGTGTCACACACAATTTATTAAAAGAAGTAGTCAAGGGGAACCCTGGCTGCTTCTTTTTTAGAGGTAAACCTAGACAGTTGGCCGGATAAACTTTAGCATCGTTCTCAGGGATTTCTGACCGTTCGCGAAAATATATGACCGGTAGAGAGTTTTTGACTTAGGTTTATACCCTTTCTCTGTGTCTGTCCCTTTGTCACACACAATTTCCACACAATTCATCGAATGGAGGGGCCGTGGGAAGCGTTCGGCTACTCTTAGTTGTGTCTGTCCCTGTGTCAGACACAATTTCTGCACAATTCATCAATAGAGTAGCCACAGAAAATGTCCGGCCTCTTTACTCGTGTATTCAGCTAGAAAGTTGTACGTGTCAAAATGTTTAAAGCAAACTTATCAACGTTCGCTGAGTTTTATGACATGTAAAGGAGTTGGTTTACAGTATCTCGTATAAAAAGTGAGTAAGATACTTCTTACTCCCATGATATACTCAAATATAAAAGAGTTATTAATAGGGGGTTTTTAAGTGATGGACAACCAATATTTTGTAGGCTGGGGTACATTGGCGTTGATAAATGCTGGACTTGCACAAGGAAAGAATAGAACGGGGTTAAATTGGTTTTTTCTTTCTCTTATATTAGGTCCCTTGGCAACATTAATTTTGTTGTTTGTTGAAAAGAGGGGATAACATTGTGATGCGTTGTGTACATCCCTGTGTATCAGATCATTTATCAGAAGTAGCCATCAAGTAACTCGGCTGCTTCTTTTTTATGTTCTAACCTATCTAGGAAGTTAGTCTTTAATTCATGATAGGCATCGACCTAATTTTATAAATTTTGTTATGATAAAAAGAAAAAGGTGTGATTTCAATGACAATAGGACGCAATGATCCTTGCCCATGTGGGAGCGGGAAAAAGTATAAGAAATGCCACGGTGCGAAGGATGTAGTGTCGATTGATAAAGTGGTGGAGGGTGAATTACGACAAATATTAGAATCTTATTATGCGGAGTATCCACAACAAAAAGACATGTTCGAGTTGAATATGACGATGAACACGTGGGACTCCAGACTAAGAGGGATTTGGGAGAAAAACCAAATCGAACTTCTGGCATTAGACTATTATTTATTGATAAAGAAAGAAGAACAATGGAAGAATTATTTAGAGAAACAAATGAAAAAATCATCGAGAGCATCTGTAACGGAAGTGCTCAAAGAGTGGACAAGTCCTATTATTCTTATTGGGAAAGTGACGAAGGTTAAAGAGGAAACAATACTTGTTCAGGACATGGTCAGTGGAACTGTTCATGAAATGGAAAAGTTTCAGAGTTTAGATATTAACTTGATGTCTTATATCGTAGGGATAGTATTTTCGGATCATCGAAAAGGCTCCAACGGAATAAGTATTGCTACAGGCTTTCTGATTATGCCTGAAATGCTCGATGGAGAAATGAAAAGAATAAAGGAGTTTGCTAAAAAGAGTAAGTTAGATTCTCGAGATTTTCTAAAGGAAAACCTTTTGGAATGCTTTGAGCTTCTGCAAGAGGATGTACCTGAGATTTCGCCTGCACATCAAGAAATACTAGAGATTTTAGAAGAATTTTTAGATGAAAACGATTTAAGCGACGAAATGCTTATGCCACTGTTGCAGGAGTATTTAATCGCTTGTTCTCCAAATCCAAGGAAAAAAGAAGCTGTTGCTGCTGGTGCAGTCCGTTTCGCTAATGAGTACCTTAGCTTTGATACTTATGACTGGACGAACAAGGAAATTGCTGAAACGTTTGATGTATCACCTTCTACTGTCAAAAAGTACTTTGAGGAAATAGAGGAATTCTATTTAAATATGGGAAATGAAATTGTAGAAGAATTAGATGGCAGTCAACCTATGGGAAATTTTCGATTTGAGGTAGGAACATATCCTCGTCTTTCTGAATACCGAAACTGGGAGCTACTGATGCACATGGATAGCGTTGAAATTGAAAGTGAAGAAGAGATGCAACGATTAGTATCTCAATTTATGAATAAACCTTATGAGCCTAAGAATAATTCAGAAAAGGCTCAATTAAATGCATATGAAGGTTATTTTGCAGAAACGGAGCAGCTTCGAAATAATTATTGGAAGATTGCTGAACTATCAGACCCGAACAATCCAGATGTCCTGCTACACAACGCAGAATTGGCGAAAAATGAAAAGACAGCAAGAGAATTTTATAAAAAAGCCATTAAAGAAGCTTACAAACAGTTCGATTCATCATTTGACGTAGCTTGGGGCTACGTACCTAATCGTCCATATTTGCGTGCTCTATTTGCATATGGTGTTTGGGAATTTGAGCTTGGTAATTTCGATGCTGCGCTGGATCAGTTCCTACAAGTAATGGAGCTAAACCCAAATGATAAACAAGGTGCCCGATACTTGTTAGTAAGCACCATGCTACACCTCGGATCACCGGAAGAAGCTGAGGCAGTTTTAGCGCTTTACCCTAATCCAGACGATGCAACCTACGAATACTTAAGCTTTCAAACGAAGAAAATGTTGCATAAATCTCAAGGTAAGCCACTAAGGGAAAAGGAATTAGAACCTATTATGGATAAACTAGCAAAGCTAAACCCTTTAGCACTCTACTTACTTGCAATGGACCATATTCCTTCAGAGCCTTATCCTAAATCAGCAGTCGTAACAGCAAAAAGTCACGAAGAAGCACAGCTGATTCATACGCTTATGGAAGGATTTGATATGCGAGAGTAAAATTGTGTCTGTCCCTGTGTCCCACACAATTCCCACACAATTCATCGAATGGAGAGACCGTGGGAAGCGTTCGGCTAGGTTGTGCGCATGTCTAGATGTTTAGCACCGTAGGACAGAGACTTATGACCGTTCGTAAAAACTTATAACCGTTCGAGAGAGATTTATAACAGTTCAAGCAAATTTATGACCGTTCGAAAGAGATTTATAACAGTTCAAGCAAATTTATCAACGTTCACCCGAGATTTATCACCGGTATAGAACTTTTGTCTGTTCCTGGTGTCAAACATTGTGAAGCAGCCAGAAGAGAAAACTGTCTGCTTCCTTTTTGCATTTCCCACACTACTCACTAAGCTCTCAACAGAAAAAAGAGACCAAGAACATATCGCTCTTGGTCTCTTTCCATAAATCACCTTGTAAGAAACAATGAAATTTCTGGGAAAATAATAATCAACACGAGTACTATCGCAAAGATGGCAAAGAACGGGATGACTCCTTTTATTACCCTGTCGACTTTTTCCTTGGATATTGCACTGACGACAAAGAGATTTAGTCCTACAGGTGGTGTGATCATACCGAGTTCCATGTTCACTACCATGATTATTGCAAAGTGGATAACGTTGATATCCAGCGTTGTGATGATTGGTAGAAGGATAGGCAGAGTGATTAAAATAATCGCAGTTGGTTCTAAGAACATCCCTAGGATGAAGAATAAAACGCTTACAATTATTAAGAATGTCCATTTATTAAAGCCGCTTTCGCTTACCCATGATGCGAACCCTTGAGGAATTTGTTCAGTTGTTAAGAACATTCCTAGTATGAGTGCTGCAGCGATGATTAAAAATATCATGGAGGTAGTGGTAATGGACTCATTTAATATGTGTTTAAATTTAGCCCAGTTCAATTCCCTGTATACGAAAATAGAGATGATAATCGCGTATAGGGATGCTAGGAAGGATGCTTCTGTTGGTGTAACGACCCCGCTATAGATTCCGCCTAATATAACAACAGGCATTATTAGACCCCATACTGCTTTTAACGTTGGTCTCCATCTATCTTTAAGAGGGACTTTCTCTAACCCACCATAGCCCTTGCGATGTGCAACAATTACCGCATAAACCATTAAGGATAGCCCAAGTAATATACCGGGTAAGATCCCTGCAGAGAATAGCTTTCCAGTGGATTGTTCAGATACGGAACCATATAGAATAAGTGGGATGGAAGGAGGGATTAAGATTCCTAATGTACCCGCAGCAGCTACTAATCCCATGGAATATGTTTTATCGTATCCTGCTTTCACCATCATAGGAATCATTATTGCTCCGATTGCCGCAGCAGTAGCCGGGCTTGATCCAGAAATAGCTGCAAAAATCATACAAGTTAGCACCGTTACAACAGATAACCCGCCTTTTGTATGTCCAACCCAGGATTTGATACATTCTATTAAATATTTGGAGATACCCCCCTTTGCCATGACCAATCCAGCAAAAACGAAACCTGGTATAGCCATCAGCGTTGTACTATTTACCCCTGTAAACATTTTTTGAATGACCGTATCCAGCGAGAAGTCTACTAAATAGAGTCCAAAAATACTGGAGACTACTAAGCTTATAGCAATAGGGACTCTCAAGAAGGCTAAAACAAATAATAATCCAATGACGATTATTGCTTCCATTCTAAATCACCTCCATGAGTAATTTCCTCATGCTTCACAAAGAATCTATATGCTTTTTCACAGAAGCGGATAAGTAATAAAACCCCAGCAATCGGCATGATTAAATAGTTGATCCAAATAGGGAACCCAAGATCTATTGTTTTAATCTGCTGATCGTATGCAGTAAGAACCATATTAAAACCTGTCCATATAATGAATATACTGAAACCAATCCCTATGATAAAAATGATGGCTTGAGAGACTTTTTTCATAGTAGGACCAAACTTATCATAAAATAGTTCGATGGCAATATGTTTATCTTCTTTTAAGGCTGTAGAAAAGCCTATGAAAATTGCCCATACAAGGAGCATCGTATAAACCTCTGTTGCCCAGCTTTGGGAAGCCCCCATGACGTATCGCATAAAGACGGAGTATAGACTAATACCAATTCCTAAAAGGAATAAAATACCAGATAAAGCGCTTTCAATAAAGTTTAAAACTTTCAATCAGATTCCTCCCCTATTAGTTTATGTATTTCGGATACAGGATTACAAGGTACATCATAATACAGTATATTTGAAAAAACAATATAAAATTCTAATAATACTAAATATTATAATTTTTCTTTACTTTCAGTTTTCGGTGTGATAATTTGTAAGTGAGTTGTATCCAAAGTACAGAGTAATAGATTTCGATCAACTTGTTTAAGAGGTTAAGTAGTTAGAAGGTCACCTGAAAGTACTTCGTTGTCCAAGATGCTTTCACTTTTTTGTAAGCCCTTTCATTTTAGGGTGTAAGAAAATTACTAAAAAACAATAGGGGGAAAAAGGATGAAAAAGTTTGCATTATCTTTATTTGTTTTAATTTCAGTTATCTTTCTAGTAGCCTGCCAAGGTGACGATGAAAAAATACCGGTCTCTGGTGAAGCTAGTGACGGAGTACAAGAAATGAAAATTAAATTTGCACATGTTGTAGCAGAAAACACCCCGAAGCATAAAGGTGCCTTAAAAATGAAGGAATACATTGAAAAAGAGTCAGGTGGAAAAATTGAAGTTGAGATTTATCCAAATAGTTCATTATTCGGCGATCAGGATGAATATCAAAATCTAGTAGCTAATAACATCCAATTTATAGCACCTGATTTAACAAAGTTTGTTGGGAACAATCCACAATTTAATGTTCCAGCTCTTCCATTTATGTTTGACGATGATGATGAAGCCATTGCTTTCTGGGATGGGGAAAAAGGTAAAGAGGTTTTAGCAAGCCTTAAAAATGATGGGGTAATTGGATTATCTATGTGGCCAAATGGAGGAAAGCATTTGACTAATGGTAAACGTCCAATCAGTTCTCCGGAAGATTTAAAAGGATTGAAATTCCGTACACAAGGTGGGCAAGTACTTGAATCTATTTACCATGCTTTAGGAGCAGGTTCTGAATCGATTCCATTTGGAGAGTTATATACTGCCCTGGACCAAGGAGTAGTAGATGGCCAAGAGAATACATTTAGTAATATTGAATCGAAAAAGTTTGATGAAGTACAAAAGTATATGACAGTAATGAATCATACACGTGTGGATTATGCTGTTTTCACTAATACAAAATTCTGGGATAGCATGAATGAAGCAACGAAAAAAATAGTCGAGGATGGTTTGGCTGCTGGTACAGAGGTAGCACGTGCAGAAGCTAAGAGTCTAAATGACAAAGCATTGGAAACGATTAAGGAAAGAGGAAATGTTGAAATCGTGGAATTAACGCCAGAGCAAGTGGAAGAATTCCGTAAGGTTTTGGAGCCGATTTACAAAGAATATGAAGAAGAAATTGGAGCGGATGTAATCGAAGCAGCACGTGAAGCGGCTAAATAGATTACTACATTTCTAAACTTAGAACTGAAAAAGTTGGTACTAAAACCGACTTTTTCAGTTTACATAGAGTAAAAAAGGATGGCGAGAAAAGATGGTAACAAAAACATTAGTAGATCATTGCTTATCAACTTCTTTTGAACAAATACCAGAGAATGTGAAGCTTCATGGAAAAAGAAGCTTACTAAACTGGATGGGGGTTGCCATTGGAGCTTCAAGGCATCCGTCTATTGAAATGATGTTGGACGTAACAAAAGAATTGCAATCGGCAGAGCAGGTTTCTGTATTCGGAAGAGAAGAAAAAGTGGATTTATTGATGGCAGCATTAATAAATGGTACGTCTTCTCATATTTTTGATTATGATGATACGCATTTAGATACGATCCATCACCCTAGCGGACCAGTGGCTCCAGTCGTTTTTGCGTTAGGAGAAAACTTAGGGTTAAGTGGAGAGGAAATCTTGCACGCGTTTATATTAGGCTGCGAAGCAGAATTAAGAATAGCCAATGCGGTTTACCCAAGTCATTATCAGCTAGGCTGGCATATTACAAGCTCTACGGGGGTTTTTGGTGCAGCAATCGCAGCAGGTATTTTATTGAAGCTAGATTCTGAAAAGCTGGTTTGGGCTTTAGGTATAGCAGGGACACAAGCATTTGGTCTAAGAGATGTATTTGGAACAATGACTAAACCATTCCATCCTGGAAAAGCTGCACAAAATGGCTTGCTAGCAGCGTTATTGGCAAAGAGAGGTTTTACGAGCTCTGAAATGATTTTAGAATCGAAGCGTGGGTTTGCTAATGTGTTAGCTCCGGAGCATGACTTAGAAAAAGTGAATGTGAACTGGGGAGAGGAATGGGAGCTATTAAAAAATAGTTTTAAGCCATATGCTTGCGGGATTGTTCTTCACCCTACGATTGATGCATGCGTTTATTTACATAAACGAGCTTCAGCTGATCAGCTAGAGTCAATTGAGCTAACGGTTAATCCTTATGTACTGGAGTTAACTGGTAAGGAAACTCCACAGACAGGGCTAGAAGGAAAGTTCAGTGTTTATTTTACAGCTGCAATAGCATTCCTTGATGGCGATGCAAGTGAAAAACAGTATACAGATGAAAAGGTAAAAGATGAAAAAATTATAGAAGTGCAAAACAAAATACGTGTAGTGATAGACGAAAACCTGAAAGAAGATGAGGTCAAGCTAGCTGCATTATTAACAGATGGAACTACAGTAACGCACAAAGTTTTGCATGCAAAAGGTAGCATTGATAACCCCATGCAAGAAGATGAGCTTCTGACCAAATTCGGTAGCCTTGTCGAAGAGCATATGGGAAAAGGCACAACAGACAGTATGGCTCAGTTTCTCTTAGACATAGATAAATATTCTGATATAAACGAACTTATTGTTCTGAATAACAAAGGAAATGGTGTACAAATATAAAACGTTAGGAGAATGGCTATGAACAAAGAGAGATTTGAAAAAGGATTAGAAATAAGAAGAAGTGTCCTTGGAGCAGAGTACGTTGATAATTCTATTAATAATGCAACAGATTTCAATATGCCGATGCAAGAATTAGTAACCGAATACTGTTGGGGAGAAGTTTGGGCTAGACCTGGCCTTCCGAAGAAAACGAGAAGCATGATAAATCTCGCTATGATTACTGCTTTAAACCGACCGCATGAGTTAAAGCTTCATGTGCGAGGAGCTATTAATAACGGTGTAACGAAAGAAGAAATTCAAGAGGTGTTACTACAAACTGCTATATATTGTGGAGTGCCAGCAGCAATTGATAGCTTTAGAACTGCAAAAGAAGTGCTAGATGAAATAGATAAAGAACAGCAATAGAGAACAAATGTCGATACAAATTTTTTTACATTATTTTTGGATACAAAATACATGACGGAGGTCTTAGATGAACTTTCCCAAGAGTGTACAAATAAATGAAGTAGTTTTACGAGATGGTTTACAGCTAGAAAAGAAAATCGTAAGTGTGGAAGAGAAAAAAGTACTTTTTGATCAGTTAATAAAAGCTGGTGTAGCAACTATTGAGTTTGGATCATTCGTCCATCCAAGATTAGTACCGCAAATGGCAAACAGCGGTGAATTGTATTCGCATGTTACGAATCCAGACAAAGAACTTTCGCTAATCGCTTTAATTCCAAATTTAAAAGGAGCGGAAATTGCTCACTTGAACGATGTGAAAGAAGTGAATTTTGTTTTCTCTGCAAGTGATACGCATAACTTGCAGAATGTGCATAAAACAACGGCAGAATCACTAAAGGAATTAAAAGAAATTCAAGACTTTTGTTTAAAGAAAAATATTCTGTTAGGCGTTTCTATCGCAACTACCTTTGGATGTCCTTTTGAGGGTGAGGTACCAGTTGAAAGGATCAAAAGTGTATTAGCTGAAGTAATAGCTATACAAGATAACAAGATTTCATTAGCAGACACAACTGGGATGGCAAATCCGAAACAAGTGTATGATTTGTTGATTGGTTTACGTAGTGATTTTCCTGGACAGAAATTTAACCTGCATTTTCATAACACAAGAGGAATGGGACTCTCCAATATTCTTGCAGCTATGGAAGCAGGAGTAGACAGTTTTGACGCATCATTAGGCGGGCTAGGCGGGTGTCCTTTTGCACCTGGTGCAACAGGGAATGTCTGTACCGAGGACGTCGTACACATGCTCCACAGTATGGGGATTGAAACTGGTCTATCCTTAGATAACTTACTAGAGGCATCTAAGACACTCACCAAAATAGTAGAACATGAGACTCCAAGCTATATAAGAAGTGCAGGACCGTACAATCGTAAATATCCAGTTCCTACTATAACTAAATAATTTGGAGGATACATTCATGACAAATTGGAAGACGATAATAGTGAACGAGGAGTACAGTGCTGAAAATGTTTATATCATTGAATTGAATAGACCAGAAGCGATGAATTCCTTGAATACCCTAATGGCAACTGAATTAATTGATTGCTTAAAGGAATTACGAGAAAAAGAGGATTTACGCGTTTTGATCCTAACGGGAAGCGGTGAAAAAAGCTTCTGCGTGGGAGCAGATCTAAAAGAAAGAAAAGGAATGACGAACAAGCAGTGGAAGCAGCAGCACGATATTTTTGAAGATGCATACGGATTGTTACGAAACTTTCCATATCCAGTAATCGCAGCAGTCAATGGGTTTGCGCTTGGTGGTGGAATGGAAATGCTCTTAAGCTGTGACCTTCGTTATACGGCAGACCATGTGAAGATGGGATTGCCGGAAGTGACATTAGGAATTATTCCAGGTGTAGGTGGGACGCAGCTTTTACCAAGAGCTATTCCGGTTGGTTTAGCAAAGGAGTTTTTATTTAGAGGAAATAAGATAGATGCACAAAAAGCGCTAGAGTCAGGAATTATAAATGGCGTATTTCCTAAGGAAGAGCTCCTGACAGGTACTTTAGAAATTGCAAAAGAAATTGCTGGAAATGCACCGCTATCACTAAAAGCAATTAAACAAGCAGTTAATAATGGGCTTCAAACAGATATTAACACAGCGCTAACGATCGAGTTAGACCAATATTATAAATGTGCCAATTCAGAAGATAGATTAGAAGGAGTCCTATCCTTTAATGAAAAACGAAAACCAAACTGGCAAGGAAAATAAGGGAGGAATTACGAATGGTATTAAGCACCCAGGAAGATATAAATCTTATTAGGAAAAGTGTCCGTTCTCTATGCGAAAAGTTTCCGGAAGATTACTGGAAAGAAATAGATAAAAAGCAGGAGTATCCCGAGAAATTTATAAAAGCCTTAACTGACGAAGGGTGGTTATCGGTATTAATACCCGAAGAATACGGCGGGGCTGGCCTTGGTATGATCGAGGCGGGAATAATACTAGAAGAAATTAACCGCTCTGGAGGAAATGCAGGCGCTGGGCATGCACAGATGTATACAATGGGAGCTGTTCTTCGCCATGGAAACGAAGAACAAAAGAAAAGGTTTCTACCGAAAATTGCAAGTGGAGAACTACGTCTTCAAGCCTTTGGTATTACAGAGCCAACTGCTGGTAGTGATACCACGAGCATAATTACTACAGCTGAGCGTCAAGGAGACAAGTATATAGTAAATGGGCAAAAGATATGGACATCTCGAGCTAACTACTCGGACTTAATGCTATTACTGGCAAGGACTACGCCGAAGGACAAAGTGGCGAAAAAGACAGATGGTTTAAGTTTATTCATTTTAGATATGCAGGATCAAAAGGATCGAATTACGATTCGTAACATTGAAACGATGATTAATCATGCTACGACGGAAGTGTTCTTCGAGAATGTTGAGATTCCGGTTGAGAATCTAATAGGAGAAGAAGGGAAAGGCTTCCGATATGTATTAAGTGGGATGAACGCAGAGCGTATTTTAATCGCTTCAGAAAGTGTTGGGGACGGCTTGTATTTTATCGATAAGTCAGTGAAATATGCAAACGAGCGTGAAGTTTTTGGTAGACCTATTGGCCAAAATCAAGGGGTACAATTCCCAATTTCTCGTTCTTATATGGAGATTGAAGCAGCTAAGCTGATGAGAGATAAAGCAGCTAACATGTTCGATGCAAACGAAAACTGTGGGGCAGAGGCAAACATTGCAAAATATTTAGCCTCCGAAGCAACATGGAAAGCAGCGAATGCTGCTATGGACACATTTGGTGGGTACGGATTTGCTACTGAATATCATATTGAACGAAAGTTTAGGGAGGCGAGACTATTTGTAATTGCCCCAGTAACTAATAATTTAGTAGTTAGCTATGTAGGTCAGCACGTCCTAGGATTACCGAGATCGTTTTAAAGCATTCAGGGTGACTGATGCTATGACCCCTAAAAAGGAGAATGAGCAAATGGAGTTAAGTAAGGCTTTGGCAAAATACAGTGTTGACATGACCTACGAAAAGCTTCCTGCAGAGGTAATATCGTTTACGAAGCTATGTATACTGGATTATTTCGGATCAGCTATAGCTGGTTCGGATAAACCACCAATTCAAATGATTAGTGATTTAATAGATGAAATGGGAGGCAAGGAGCAAGCTAGCCTCTTTACTGGAGGGAAAACCTCCGTCTTACAGGCAGCTTTAGTGAATGGGGCATCCAGTCATGTCGTGGAACTAGACGACATCCATAAGGGATCTATTATCCATGCGGCAACAGTAGTTATTCCAGCTGCGTTAGCGATTGCGGAGTGGAAACAATTATCTGGCAGGGACTTAATTACAGCCATCGTTGCCGGCTATGAAGTTTGTTTTAGAATCGGAGAAGCAGTTTCTCCGTCCCACTATTATTATTGGCATAATACAGCTACATGCGGAACTTTTGGAGCAGCTATTGCGGCGGCTAAACTACTTCAGCTTACAGAGGAAGAAACGGTGCATGCATTAGGTAATGCAGGTACACAGGCAGCTGGTCTGTGGGAGTTTATAGAGGATGGAGCAATGACCAAGCAGCTTCATTCAGGAAAAGCATCTATGAACGGCATTCTTGCAGCACTTTTAGCTCAAAAAGGGTTTACTGGACCGCTTAAAATCCTGGAGGGTAATCGTGGATTCTTTAAAGCCATGAGTGACGAGTATGACGTGACGAAAATAACAGAAGGTTTAGGTTCAGAGTTTAAAATAATGGAAAATTCCTTTAAGATTCATGCTTCCTGTCGTCATACGCATCATGCCATCGATTTGTTAATAGAAGTCTTCAAAGAGAACAATCCAAAATTTGAAGAAATTGAGTCAATAACAGTGAAGTCATACAAGGCAGCTATAGATATAACAGATAATGACGATCCGAAGACCGAGTATGCAGCTAAATTTAGCTTACAATTTTGCTCAGCATTGGCAATATTAAAAGGCAGCGCCGGTTTAACAGATTTTAATGAGTCTACATTATGGGACAGTCACATACGGGCGCTTTTGAAGCGAGTAAACGTAGGGATAGACTCGAGGATCAATGCAAGTTATCCAGAAAAATGGGGCTCTATGGTCGAGGTTGTTTTGACAAATGGAGAGATTATTTCTAAAGAGACGGACTTTCCAAAAGGAGACCCTGAAAATGCGGTTACTTCAGATGAACTTATTGAAAAGTTTGAGCACATGACAGGACAACATCCACCGGAAAATAAACAACAAATTATTGATAGCATCTTAGCACTAGAAATCATGGACAATATATCAGCCCTGATGGCTGAAGTTTAAAGGGATATTTGTTAAAGAGAGAGGGGTGCAAGGATGGAAGAAAATTATAAGGAAAAAAATGAACTAATACAATCTATTCAAACGAATCTTCAATCGCTGAGTGGAAGTGAGTTAAACCAAATATCGTATTTACTCTCTCTTTATCAAACACCTTTTGAAAATAGAGATACAAAGGATATACCTATGCATTTTTTAGGAAGATTTTTAGGGGTAACACAAAACTCAGATGGAACAACCAAAATGGACCTTGGAATTCAAAATGAGAATACATATGGAGTTGCACAAGGTGGCGCCATTTATACGCTTTGTGATGTTGCAATAGGATTTAGTATATTAAGCAATTTAAAAGAGGATGAAAAGGTTTTTACACTGGAGTTAAAAGTTAACTTTATTAAAAAGGGGCAGGGCGCTTATCTATTAGCAAGTCCTTCTATACTTTATCAAGGAAAAAACACAGTCGTTTCAGAGTGTAATATCACAGATGAAAATGGGGATTTAGTAGCCAAGGGGCTTGGTACATTTTATATTGTTCGGGATAAAAAGAGAGGGGAGGGTGAAGGATGAGCGTAATTCTTTATGAGACGGTAGTGGAACAGGTTGCAGAGATGTGTAAGAAATCGAACTATAACTTAGGTGATGATGTGTACACTGCTTTTAAGAAGGCGTTAAACACCGAAAAATCGGAAACTGGTAAAGAGATTCTTTCCCAATTAATTGAAAACGCGGATATTGCAAAAGCAGAACAAGTTCCAATGTGTCAGGACACGGGAACCGCAGTCTTTATCGTGGAACTAGGGCAAGGGTGTCAGATTGTTGGAGGGAGCCTAGTGCAAGCGATTAATGAAGGAGTTTCCAAAGGCTACAAGGACGGGTATTTGAGAAATTCAATCATTTATAATCCCTTAAATCGCAAAAACACAGGAAATAACACACCTGCTGTGATTCATATTGAGCTTGTGGAAGGGGATGAGCTTACACTTCATATGACGGCCAAAGGTGGCGGAGCAGAAAATATGAGCGATTTAAAAATGCTGAAGCCATCAGCGGGAATGGATGGTGTAAAGGACTATATTCTATCTATCGTAAAAGAAGCAGGGCCAAATGCATGTCCTCCTCTTGTGGTGGGAGTTGGAATTGGAGGAAACTTCGAACGATGCGCCTACTTAGCAAAAAAATCTTTGTTTCGACCAATAGGTGTACGGCATCAGGAACCGGTTATTGCACAATTAGAACAAGAGCTGATGGATGAGATTAATAGACTTGGTATTGGTCCTCAAGGTATGGGGGGAAGTACAACAGCATTGGATGTAAAGGTTGAAGTAGAATCTTGCCATATAGCGGCACTACCGGTAGCTGTCAATCTTAACTGCCATGCCAGTCGCCATCAAACTATTACGTTAACGTGAGGAGAGCTACTGTGCAGAAAAAAGTTAACCTACCTTTACAAGAGGCAGATTTGATTTCTTTAAGAGCAGGAGATCGTGTTTTATTGTCAGGCGTTGTTTATACAGCCAGAGATGCGGCGCACAAAAGAATGATTGAGCAAGAAATTGAAGGTATACCTTTTCCTATCGACCTCACCAATCAAGTTCTTTACTATGTTGGACCAACTCCTGGTAGACCTGGAGAAGTTATTGGTTCAGCTGGCCCTACGACTAGCGGGAGAATGGACGCATATACACCGAGGCTGCTGGAAGCAGGACTAAAAGGCATGATTGGGAAAGGATATCGCAGTGAGGAAGTAAAGCAGGCGATGAGAACAAATAAAGCCATCTACTTTGGAGCAGTTGGCGGAGCAGCAGCATTAATAGCGCGTTCCATCAAATCATCGGAAGTGATTGCGTATGAAGACTTAGGTACAGAGGCCATTAGAAAGTTAACGGTAGAGAACTTTCCTGTATTTGTTATAAATGATATTCATGGTGGGGACCTTTACGAGGAGGGAACAGCCAACTTTAAGCAATAGACGGTTGAAATCTATTTGAAAAGAAGGGATAACCTTAATGAGAGTTGGAATTATAGGCTTAGGTAACATGGGTGGCAGGATGGCTAAGAGGCTTTTAGAACAAGGAGTAGAAGTAGGGATCTTCGACGTTAATAAAGAATTTATGCGAACATATGCCAGCTTTGGTGCAGAAGAAGCAGAGAGTCCAGCTGATTTAGCAGCTAAATTTCAATATGTTATAACGGTCCTCCCTAATGTATATATCGTAAAGGAAATACTAGTTGGCGAGGAAGGATTGATGAAGGGGTTTAGCTCAAATAGCTTACTTATTGAAATGACTACTTCCATTCCCTCTGAAACGAAAGAAATAAACAAAATGATGAAACATGCAGGATTTAGAATGATAGATGCTCCAGTCAGTGGTGGAGTAAAAAAAGCAGAGGAAGGCACACTGTCGATAATGGTTGGAGGAGACGCTTCCAATTTTGCAGAAGTTGAACCTCTATTGGAAAAGATTGGGCAAAATGTAATTCACGTAGGTGATATTGGAGCAGGCCACACGGTGAAAGCACTAAACAATATGATTTCAGCAGCAACCTTGGCGGTAACAGGAGAAGCAATAGCTCTTGGTGTAAAGCTGGGTCTAGATCCAACTAAGATGCTAAGCGTGATAAATACAAGCACAGGAAAAAGCTTCTCGAGTGATTTTAAATTTCCGAACCAAGTACTAACTAGAAACTTCGAAGTAGGATTTACACTAGATTTAATGGTGAAGGACTTAAAAATTGCAATGAGCATGGCAGAAGATGAAAAGGTACCTATGTTTATATCGAGTGCTTCCTATCAATTATGGAAGCAGGCTTGGTCAGAAGGTAGAGGAAACGAAGACCATACAACTATAGTAAAGCATATAGAGGAAATGTTTGATGTAGAAATAAAAGCATAAGTGCATTGTTAATTCCAAAATATTAGGAAGATACTATGGGAACTCAAGGAGCATATTATGGATAAATTAAAACTTACAGAGTTAGATCGATCAACCTTACAGTTTAAAGTTACTACTAAATTAAGAGATTTAATATTAAGAGGAGAATTTAAGATGGGAGACCGTCTTATGCAAGAAGAGTGGGCAGCGAAGTTAGGAGTAAGTAGAATGCCTTTGCGAGAAGCGTTGAAACAGCTTGAGGTAGAAGGGCTCGTTCGAATGGAGCCAAGAAGAGGTGCAATCGTCACACCTATTTCTATTGATGATATTGAAGAGATTTATCAGCTGAGAGCCATGCTAGAGGGAGAGGCTGCTGTAAAGGCGCTACCTTTTTTAGACGAAGAGGACATTAGAGATTTAGAAGAACTATATGAGCAGATGATTCAATTAGATCATAGCGAGACAGACATGGAAAAGTACATGAAAATGAATGCAGATTTCCACCAAATAATTATAGAAGCATGCCCTTGGAGAAGGATTAAAGGGTACATCGATACCCTGTGGAAAGGGATACCTCCGTATACGCCAAGTGTCCTAGTGGATCATCTAGCAGAATCTCATAGGGAACATAGCCTAATGGTGAAATATGTTAAAGAAAATGACCCTATCAAATTAAGGGATGTAATCGAGACGCATATTCTTCGTACGAAGGATAACTTAATAAAAATGATTGAAATGAGTGGAAGACAGTAAGTAAAAGGTATGCATGGAAGGGGAAATATAATGAAAAGGTTAGAGATAGCTGTCATTCCGGGAGATGGAATAGGAAAAGAAGTAGTACCTGAAGCATTAAGAGTACTAGATGCAATCGCAAAGGTTCATGGAGGCTTAACGTTCAACTATACTCATTATCCTTGGAGTTCGCAGTATTATGTTGAGCATGGGAAAATGATGCCGGATGATGGGTTAGATTTGCTAAGTCAAAGCAATGCTATTTTTTTAGGAGCTGTAGGAGACCCTTCTCTCGTAAAGGATCATATTTCCTTAGGCGGCCTCTTGTTAAAAATTCGAAGAGAATTTGAACAAGTCATTAATATTCGTCCTGCTAAGCATATTAAGGGAATAGTTTCTCCATTAAGCCATCCACGAGATTTCGATATTATGATTGTTAGAGAAAATAGTGAAGGTGAATATAGCAGTAGCGGCGGTCGAATCCATCAAGGGATAGATGAAATAGTAGTTCAGAACTCCGTTTTTACTAAAAAAGCTGTTTTGCAGGTCATGGAATATGCTTTTGAGCTAGCTACAAAGAGAAATGGTCATTTAACGAGTGCAACCAAATCAAATGGAATCGCTCACTCTATGCCGTTTTGGGATGACGTATTAGCGGAGGTTTCTCAAAACTATAAGGATATTCCAACTAAAAGTGAACATATAGATGCCCTTTCCGCTTTTTTCATTACAAGACCTCACACATTGGATGTAGTGGTGGCTAGTAATCTCTTTGGAGATATTTTAAGTGATATTGGAGCAGCCATTATGGGAAGCATCGGAATTGCACCTTCTGGCAATATAAATTTAAATGGCAAATACCCTTCCATGTTTGAGCCTGTTCATGGCTCGGCTCCTGACATTTATGGAAAAGGAATAGCAAATCCGGTTGGGCAAATTTGGACAGCCAAAATGATGCTAGATCACTTTGGAGAAACAGAAATGGGAACTATCTTATTAGAGGCGATTGAACATACTTTACAGTCAGGCATCAAGACTTCTGATATTGGAGGGAACCATAGTACAACAGAGGTGACGGATGCTATTATTGCAAAAATTGAAGGCGTGAATTCCTAAATGGCGACATAAATACTCCTAAGAAAGGGGAAATCTATGAATTTTGCACGTTCCTATTTATTTGTGCCTGGAAGTAACAAGGAAGTAATTAGAAAAGCCATTCATTCAAAAGCTGACTCTGTGATTCTCGATTTAGAGGATGCGGTAGCGGTAAAGGAAAAAGATAGCGCAAGAGAAATAGTTAAGGAAGCATTGATTAAGTTTAGGGATGAAAAAGAATTGATTGTAAGAATCAATGACTTGGATACCCCTTTTTGGGAGAAAGATTTAAAATGCGCATTATCGAATGGGGCTGCAGGTATTATGGTCCCCAAATCAGAAAGCTCCGAGGGCATGAAGGCTGTTTGTGAGATCGCTCGAGAATATTCAACCAATCAATTAAAGCCAGTTCAAGTAATTCCATTAATAGAAACCGCAAAAGGAATCCAGTTTGCCTATTCTATTGCGACAGCAGATGAGTTAATTGTGCGAATGGCTTTTGGTTCTATCGATTTTTCATTAGATATCGATTGTGAACTTACAACGAATGGATTGGAGTTATTATTCGCTCGTTCCCAGCTTGTCATTGCTTCCAGAGCCGCGGGCATTGTAGCTCCTATAGATACTGTCTATCCTAAGCTAGATAATGAAGCAGGATTGGAAATGGAAGCGAAACTTGCCAAACAACTTGGCTTTAAAGGGAAATTAATCATTCATCCTAAGCAAATAGAAGCCGTCCACCAAACCTTTTCAGCCTCTCAAAAAGAAATAGATCAAGCAATAGCAGTCGTGGAAGCATTTGAAAATGCAGAACAAAACGGTATAGCATCGATAATGGTAAATAGTCAATTTGTAGATTATCCAGTGTACAAGAAAGCTAAAAATATAGTAATAGATTCCGTATGAAATATTCGGAATATTAAAATAAAAAAAGCTCTGTTAAAGTTATTGGTTTATTTTGACTAACCATTCTTTATTATAGTGACGACTGGAAAGATTATATAAGAGACAATAAATTATGAGACTGGGGTTGGTGACAGTTTTTCTGCTTTGTTTATGCGAGTTAATTTATTAGCGCTTTATCGATGCTAAAGCTGTTCCATTTATTGATTGGAGCGACAGACGGTGACTCCAGTGGGATGAGTGAGACAGATCAGACATCACAACCGCGCGCGTAAGCGACGGGTGATGGCTTATCGCTCACCCTGATTTAAAGATTTCTTTTTCTATGCATCATAAATCAACCCTACTCTTTAACATAGCCAAAATAAAAAACAAAGGATGATTTGATATGAAAATAACAAATATAGAAGTTAAGACTGTGCCAATTAGTAGTCCAATTAGAAATGCTTATATTGATTTTAGTAAAATGACAGCATCTGCATTAGCCATCACAACAGATGTGGTAAGAGATGGAAAGCCAGTTGTTGGTTATGGATTTAACTCGAATGGCCGATATGCGCCTACAAGTCTATTACTAGAACGATTTATTCCTAGATTACTTGAGGCTGAGTCGAAAGATATTTTAACAGATGATGGGACTAACCTTGATCCACATAAAATACATGCCATCATTATGGCAAATGAAAAACCAGGGGGACACGGAGAAAGAACGGTTGCGGTTGGTGTAATAGACATGGCTGTTTGGGATGCAGTGTCCAAAATAGAAGGAAAGCCTTTATATCAGCTTCTTGCAGAACGATATGGGAATGGTCAGGTAGACGAAAAGGTATACATTTATGCAGCTGGAGGCTACTATTTCCCAGACAAAGGCTTAACGGAACTCCAAGATGAAATGAAGGGTTATCTTGAGCTCGGCTATAAGGATGTGAAAATGAAGGTTGGCGGTGCTTCTTTAAGTGAAGATATTAAGCGTATCGAAGCAGTTCTAGAGATTTTACCTTCAGGAAGTGGACTGATGGTCGATGCAAATGGTCGCTTTGACTTAGACTATGCTATTGAATTTGGAGAGAAGATTAAAGACTATGAATTGATCTGGTATGAAGAAGCGGGAGACCCTCTGGACTATCATCTGCAGGCTGAACTCTCCAAGAGATATCCACATGCGATTGCAACTGGGGAAAATATTTTTTCCTTACAGGATGCAACCAACTTAATCCGATATGCAGGCATGAACCCGGAGAAAGACTTTCTTCAATTTGACTGTGCGCTTAGCTATGGATTAGTAGAATATCTACGTATTTTAGAAATGCTAAATGAACACGGCTGGTCCTCTAGACGTTGTATACCTCATGGAGGTCATCAGATGTCACTGAACATAGCTGCGGGATTAGCACTTCATGGGAATGAATCATACCCAGGCGTATTTCAGCCATTTGGTGGATTTGCCGATAACTATGCCGTTGAAGACGGATATGTAAGGCTTCCGGACATTCCAGGCATTGGTTTTGAAGCAAAATCAGATTTGTATAGCTTGCTATCATCTATCGGGAAATAAAAGGTTATATCAAAGAGAAGGAAGGCGAGAAGTTGTCTAATAAACTGGAGTTTGATCATAAAACGGCCGCTGAGTATGACAAAGGGATAAGACGAAATCTCCCTACATACGATCCAATGCTTCGGCTTTCGCAAACTTTTCTACGGGCAAACTTAAAAGAGGAAGCCTCTCTCCTAGTAGTTGGAGGTGGAGGAGGTAACGAGCTAAATGCTTTTGGACCTAGCAATACAGAATGGAAGTTTACCGTTGTAGATCCATCAACGGCGATGCTTGAGGTGGCGAAGATGAAGGTAGAGCAACTGGACATGAATAATCGGGTCGATTTCTTCAATGGAACAATTGAGATAGTTCCTCCTGATTATACGTTTGATGCAGCAACGTGTATCTTAGTTCTTCATTTCGTACCGGACGTAAAGGATAAGCTGGCACTCTTAAAACAAATTAGAGCCCATTTGAAACCGGGAAGCCCTTTTATACTCGTTAGTAAATACGGAGATCCGAATTCGTTAGAGTTTAAAGAACTGGTTAACCTTTGGAAAAACTATTGGCTGGATACGACGAACTTGTCAGAAGAGAAGGTAGAGGAGTTAATGAACGCAACATTAACCGAATCATCTATCTCTGAAGAAGAAATACGAGGCTTACTTTCTGAAGCTGGGTTTCACCGGATTGCAAACTTCTTCAAGACGAATCACTTTGGCGGTTGGATCTGTCATGCTTTATAAATTGCGAAGAAGTCTTGTGTTAAAAGAGAACTATAAAAACTATGCAGCTATTGCACTAGCACTAGTGAGTTTTTTTATCATATTTCTATCTTTACCAGACACATTCTCGTACTCAGCTAAAATAATGACCGGCATTATTACGTCAGGTATTATCTTATGGGCTTTAGAGCCTATTCCAATGGGGCTTACAGGTCTAATTATCTTATTGCTTATGCTTGTTCTAAAAGTAGCAGATACCTCCGTTATATTTAGTGGCTTTGCTTCGCCAGCTACTTATTTAATTGTAGCTGGAATGATGCTAGCAACAGCGGTGAATGAAACCTCTCTTATTAGAAGATTGACCTACAAGATTTTAATAAGGTGGGGAAGTCATGCGAAGGGCTTATTAGGAAGTATCATTATCATTCAGCAAATCCAAGCATTTTTTATTCCAACTACCGCGGTTCGAACTGCCTTAATAATGCCGGTTTCGAAAATGATTATCGAGATTGTTAATGCAAAGCCGGGAAGTAATTTAAGGAAAATGATTATGCTAGGAGTCGCCTATGGAGGGGTAATTAGCGGAACTGCAGTCATGACTGCTGCAATCGGTAATATATTAACGGTGGAGATTCTTAATCGTTTTGCAGGAGTGAACATCACTTATTTCCAGTGGTTCCTTTATACGTTTCCGTTATGGCTCATATTAATTCCTTCCATATGGATTCTTCTATTAAAGGTATTTCCTTTACCAAAAGAACAGCAAAGCTTCCCTATGATTCAAGGCGAAATGAAAAAGAGACTAGAAGAGTTAGGACCGGTCAATAAAAAAGAGATCAACTGTCTCGTCATCTTAATTTTAATCGTTAGTTTATGGTTAACGGAACCGCTCCATGGAATGCATCCGAGTATTCCCGCTTTATTGGGTGTTGTTCTCTTGACCCTGCCTCAAGTAGGGATTGCCTATTGGGAAAAGGTGATTCAAATTAATTACAATACCGTGCTGCTATTAAGTGTAACTTTATCGATGGGGTATGTGTTTGTAGACTCTGGAGCGGCAGATATAATTAGTAACTATTTGAGTGTAGATTGGTTTACGAATATTATTCAATATCCTTTATTGGCGGTATTGGTAGTAAGTGTGATGGCACAATTATTCCATAAAATGATTTCCAATGTTTCCACAGCAGTAGTGATCTTGGTTCCTATTATAATTAGCGTTGCTCAAAATGCAGGGCTAGACCCGTTAACAATTGGCTTCGCAACTGGTTTATCCTGTGTCTTCGGTTATATGTTAGTTGTAGAATCGATGTCTAACGTAATCGCTCATAGCAGCGGAATGATTTCACAAAAAGACTTTTTAAAGCCTGGATTGTACGCAACTATTATAACCATTATCGCTACTGTCTTGGTTGCAGCGACGTGGTGGAAGTGGATTGGTTTAGTTTAAAATGTGAGGAGGAATGTAGATGTTGCCTTTACAAGATATCACCGTAGTATCCTTAGAGCAGGCCGTGGCCGCACCCTTTGCTACAAGACAATTAGCAGACCTAGGGGCCAGAGTGATCAAAGTGGAGAGACCGGGAATGGGTGATTTTGCACGTAACTATGACAATACTGTCAATGGCATGTCGAGTCACTTTGTATGGATCAACCGATCTAAAGAATCTTTGGCTCTTGATTTGAAACAAGAAGAGGCGAAAAACGTTTTAGAAAAACTACTATCTAAAGCAGATGTATTCATTCACAATCTAGCACCTGGTGCGGTAGATCGGCTTGGCTTTAGTGCCGCAGAGCTTAAAGAAAAGTTTCCGCAGCTCATAATTTGCAGCATCTCCGGATATGGTAGTGACGGCCCATATATGAACAAAAAAGCATACGATTTGTTAATCCAATGTGAAGCAGGACTTGTGTCTGTAACAGGTACAGAAGATTCTCCATCTAAATCAGGAATATCAATTGCCGATATTGCGGCAGGAATGTACGCATATACTGGCATCCTAACAGCTATAATTGCTCGTTACAAAACGGGAAAAGGAGCAGTTTTAGAAGTATCGATGCTAGAGGCATTAGCAGAATGGATGGGCTATCCGATGTACTATTCCGGTTATGGAGATAGTGAACCTAAACGAACAGGTGCCAGCCATGCAACTATTTATCCCTACGGCCCATTCAAGGCAGGCAACGATAAACTAGTGTTCATGGGTATCCAAAACGAACGGGAGTGGATCCATTTTTGCTCAAAGGTCCTAGGCAATCCTGACCTAGCAATAGATCCGCGCTTTAACAACAATTCAAATCGTGTGGCCAATAAAGACTCATTAAAAATCATCATTGAAGAAGTTTTCCAAAAGGTGGATCCCAACCAAGTCATCCGATTGTTAGAAGCAGAAAAAATAGCAAACGCACGCCTAAATACCGTAAACGATTTAATAGATCATCCTCAGCTAGAAGCACGTAATCGCTGGAGAGAGGTTGAATCACCAGTCGGAAAACTCAAAGCACTCTTACCACCCGTAACCTTTGACGAAATCGAATCCGTCATGAACCCTATACCTAACATCGGGGAGCATACAAAAGAGATTCTGAAGGAATTAGGATACAGCGAGAGGGAGATTGTGTCGTTGGGGGTTTGAGGTTGGTGGGGAGTTGTAGTGGATTGGGGAGTTGTGTGTGTCCCTGTGTCAGACACAATTCTCGCACAATTTGTTTGCAGAAGCAGCTGGGGTGATACCTGGCTGCTTTTTTTGTTGTTTAGATGGGGAAATTGTGTGTGTCCCTGTGTCAGACACAATTTGCATACAATTCGCTTCGTCCTTGGTGACCGCATGTATATTTGATATCGATTTGATCACAGCTCATAGAGATTTATCACCGGTAGATGAATTTTTCCCTTTGTAGCGTAAAGCAAAGTAGTTCAAAGTGTGGTATGAAGAGAGTGGGCATGCATGTAGCAAGGTGGAAAACGTAAAGTGTTGCGGGAAACTGATTGAGTGTTGCAGAAACAAATCCAAGTGTTGCGGGAAACTGTGAAAGTGTTGCGCAAAAAGCCGGAAGTGTTGCACGAATGAAAAGTGTTGCGCAAAAGTGATTAAGTGTTGCAGAAATCGATTCAAGTGTTGCGGGAAAATATGAAAGTGTTGCACTAACTGTTGCAGAGAGAGTTGTGTGTGTCCCTGTGTCACACACAACTCCCACACAATTCAATTCGATCAAAAAAGTAGCCAGCATCCCACTGACTGCTTCTTTTTTATTTACAGTCCTATTAACGTCATGTCATTAAATATCATTATACGTTACTATAAAAACATATAATTCAGAAAAATCAGTAGAAGGGGGATTTCTATGAACGAAGGGGCGAAGATTGGGGTTGCTGGGAGTGCTAGGGCTGGGAGAAAGAGTATTTTTAGCTATTTGGGGCCAGCATTAATTACTTCTGCTTTGGTGCTTGGGCCAGGGAGTGTGACGTTGTCTTCTAAGATTGGTGCAATTTATGGTGCACAGCTTGTTTGGACGTTGGTGTTGGCGGTTGTGCTGATGATGGTGTTTACAGAGATGAGCACGCGAATTGGGATTGCAGCTAAGGGGAGTTTCATTGGTGTGATGAAGGAAAAATGGGGATTCTGGTCTGGGCTGTTGATTGGGATTGGTGCATTTTTGGTTACAGCTTCGTTTCAGGCGGGGAATGCGATTGGAACGGGGATTGCCATTTCGACGGTAACTAATATGGATCCGACCATTTGGATTGTCGTGTTTACGGTCATTTCCATTGGGCTTTTATTTGCGAAGCAGTTTTATCAAATTTTAGAGAAACTGATGCTTGTGCTGGTCGTGCTGATGCTGTTGGCGTTTCTTATTACGGTGATTGTTGTGAAGCCTTCCATTAGTGCAATTTTTCAAGGATTTGTTCCTGTCATTCCGGATGGAAGTATGGGATTGATTATCGCTTTGTTTGCTACTAGCTTTTCGATAGTTGGGGCGCTCTATCAGTCTTATTTGGTTAAGGAAAAAGGCTGGACTTTGACGGATGCTGCTAGTGGGAAGAGAGAGTCTTTCTTAGGCATTTTTCTTCTTGGATTTATCTCCTTCCTCATCATGATCACAGCAGCAACTATCCTCAAGCCACAAGGGCTGGTTGTGAATGATGCTTCGGAAATGGGCTTGGCGCTCGAGCCGTTGTTTGGTAGCTGGTCGACGGTTGTGTTTATGCTTGGGCTGTTTGGGGCTTCGTTTTCGTCCTTGATGGGGAATGCGACAATTGGTGGGTCACTGCTTGCCGACGGAGTTGGGGTAGGGAATAACCTTTCTAATATGAAGGTGAAGCTTTTCATTATATTAGTGATTTTATTTGGCTCGGTTATTGGAATTGTGTTTGGGTCTGCACCGCTCAATTTAATTGTTTTTGCGCAGGCCGTTACGATATTTGTTGTTCCGTTTATTGCGATTGCCATTTTAGTCGTAGCGAATGATAAGCGAGTGATGGGGGAGCTGAAAAACAAATGGCTTAGCAATTCACTCGGCATAATAGGGTTACTTGTATTAATTTATCTGGCATATAACAACGCAAACAATATCTTTTTTTCTTAAAAAGGAATGGGGGAAATTATGAAAACAGTTGAAGAGTTAGAGAATTTGATGACGCAGCCGTCCGCTGCATTGATTGATGACATGGTGAAGCTAGACGGGAATATTATGATTTTAGGTATTGGTGGGAAGATGGGACCGACGCTTGCTGTGATGGCGAAGCGTGCGATTGATGAGGCCGGCTTGGATAAAAAGGTGATTGGGGTGTCACGTTTTTCAAATGGTACGCTGCAGGCGGAGCTGGAAAGTGCAGGGGTTGAAACGATTGCCTGTGACCTATTGAACGAGGACGAACTAAAGAAGCTGCCTGTTGAAAAGAACATTATTTACATGGCTGGCAATAAATTCGGGACGACTGGCAACGAGCATTTCACATGGGCGATGAACACCTATCTGCCTGGTCGTGTGGCAGAGCATTTTAAGGGCTCTAATATTGTGTCATTTTCTACGGGGAATGTGTATCCGTTAGTGCCTGTGATTGGGAGCGGCTGTGATGAGAACCACCAGGTTGCACCGGTTGGAGAGTATGGTCAATCCTCTTTAGGAAGAGAGCGTGTGTTTACATATTTCTCAGAAAGAGACAATACGCCACTTGCCATTTTCCGCTTGAATTACGCAATTGATATGCGATACGGGGTTTTATTGGAGATTGCAAAGTCTGTGTTCAATGAAACACCGCTAGACCTTTCGATGGGGCATGTCAATGTCATCTGGCAAGGGGATGCGAATGAGTATGCGATCCGTTCGTTGCTTCACGCGAGCTCGCCTCCAACCATTATCAACGTCACTGGTCCGGAGACGCTTTCTGTTCGCTGGCTGGCAAATGAGTTTGGGCGCTTGTTTGATAAGAAGCCAGTGTTTGTAGGCTCTGAGCAGGAAAATGCGCTGCTTAACAATGCGAGCAAGGCTCATCAGCTGTTCGGCTATCCCCGTGTATCGATCCGTGAAATGATTGAATGGATTGCAGACTGGGTCGCGAATGACGGAGAAACGATCAATAAGCCGACTCACTTCCAGGAGAGGAAGGGTGAGTTTTAAATGAAAGAAGAGTTAAAACAGCATCTACATGACGGAGCATTCATTCCGGCGCATCCACTTGCAATAACGAAAGACAAAAAGCTCGACGAAGAGGCACAACGCCGTTTAACTCGATATTACTTGGAGGCAGGCGTTGGCGGGGTTGCGGTTGGCGTGCATACCACACAATTTGAGATCCGAGATCCTCAGTTTAACTTGTATGAAACGGTATTAAAGCTTGCGATGGAGGAAATCAACAACGCAAAGCTGAATCGTCCATTCCTAAAGATCGCGGGTGCTTGTGGTAAAACGGAGCAGGCGGTCAAAGAGGCAGAAATCGCTAAAAGTTTTGGCTATGATATGGTACTATTAAGTAACGGTGGATTAAATGAATATTCCGAAAAAGAACTAATTGAACGTACGAAAGCGGTCGCTGCTATTATTCCAGTGTTCGGCTTTTATCTGCAGCCAGCGGTAGGTGGACGGGTATTTAGCTATGAATTTTGGGAGCAGTTTGCTGCAATCGACAATGTATTCGGTATTAAAATGGCTCCGTTTGACCGTTATTTAACGTTAGATGTGATTCGCGCAGTGAACGCCTCTCCGAGAAGAGACGATATTGCGCTTTATACCGGCAATGACGACAACATCGTAGTGGATTTGTTCACCAATTATAATGACAAGCAAATCGTCGGCGGCTTGCTAGGTCACTGGTCTGTATGGACACATAAGGCAGTGGAGCTTTTTGAGCAAATAAAAGAAGCGAGGGCACAGGGTCAGATTGATCCAAAGTGGTTCAGCATTGCCCAGCATGTCACGGATGCCAACGCAGCATTCTTTGATTCGAGGAACGACTTTAAGGGAAGTATTGCGGGTATCAATGAAGTGCTCAGAAGACAGGGGCTTATGCAAGGGAACTGGTGCCTAATGGATCACGAGGTATTGAGTGAGGGCCAGCTAGAGGAAATCGATCGTGTGTACTACGCGTATCCAGAGCTGAACGACGATGCATTTGTAAAGGCTTTTCTGGAAAAGGAAAGTGTAGTAAACGGTTAAGCAATGGAGGCACATCGATTAGGTGTGTCTTTTCTTCTATTTCAAAGGGGGAGAGGTATGGAGACAAACATAAAGGTGGGAGTTATAGGGCCGCAATGGATTCGCGAGACGATGGTTAGATGCTTTGGACTTTTTCCGAATATCCAACCGATTTTCCGTTTATCCGATGAAATAAAAGATGCAAGGAAGCTGACAACTGAGCTATTGGACAAGGTGGATTGCTTGTTTTATTCGGGAAGAATTCCTTATTTAGTTGCAAAGGAAGAAATACCGATAGAGACACCTGCCTTCTATATTCCACTAAAGGGCGCAGGACTCTATCAGTCTCTGTACAAGCTAAAGAGCAAGCAAAATTTCATGAACATTAGTCTGGACGGTATACAAGACAACTACATGGAGCTTATTAAAAGCAATTTAGAGGAAACGTTTACGTATCAAAATTTCCAAGAAATCGTCTATATGGAAAACAAAGATGACGTGGTGAATTTCCATCTACGGAATGTAGAAGAGATACCTAATACGGTTGTCATTACTAGTCTCAAGCTAGTTAGTGAGCAGCTATCCGAGATGAATATTATAAACGAATGGCTAAAGCCTACGGACCAGGATATTATTGTGGCAATTGAACGTATGCTGCTTGCAACCAATCAACGAAAGCAAAAAGAGATGCAAATAATAGTAGGTCGAATCTTTATCGAAAATTCTGGTGACGCTAGTGAATTTATGTCCGAGCAGCAGGTACATACTCGAAATCATGCCATCCACCGTATGCTTCTTCAATTTGCCGATCAAATAAACGGCTATCTGATTGCGCTTAGCAGCAGCGAGTATGTATTTATCACAAATCGAGGCATTTTCGAGCGGATTACAGAGGGCTATAAATACTTGCCGATTGTCGATGAGATGAAGAAAAAGCTGGAGGTGTCTTTATCAATAGGAGTCGGCTTCGGTTTTTCAGCGCTCGAGGCAGGATCGCATGCAAGGGTGGCGCTCATTCAGGCACAGGAGAATGGAGGGGGCTGCTGCTTTATCGTTCGAGAGGATCGCAGCGTCTTTGGACCAATCGACTTGATTGTCCCGATGAAATATCCACTCACAGTGACGGATCAGCTGTTAATAAGTAAAGCAGAGCATATCGGCATGAGTGCAGCAAACATCCAAAAGACAATGGCCGTCATCAAGCGAAAGAAGGAAAATGAATTCACAGCGCATGAGCTTTCTTCTATTTTAGGTATTACACCAAGAAGCGCCCACAGAATAATCCAATCCTGGCTGGACGCCGAGCTCATCAAAATTATCGGGATGGAGAAAATTTCAAAGCGCGGTAGACCAAGACAGGTATTCGCACTCGTAACAACCGAAAGCTAGGAGGGACTCTATGAAAATTGGATTGATAGGACTAGACACTTCACATAGTGAAATATTCACCAGATTACTAAATAACCAAGATGATCCCCATCATGTACAAGGTGCAACCATCACCCACGTTATCCCGACATTCTCAGAGGATTTAGCAATCAGCTCAAGCAGATTTACTGACTTCTATCAAATTGTCATCAAGAAATACGGTGTAGCAGAGGTAGATACAGTTGAGGAATTAATGAGTGAGGTAGACGCTGTCATTATAGGGACAGTCGATGGGCGCAACCATCTAGACTGGTTCAAGGAAATTGTCCCCTATGGTAAGCCGGTGTTTATCGATAAGCCAGTCGTCATGAGCAGTAAGGAAATGGCAGAGGTTATTAGGTTAAGTAAAGAACACGCGACACCTGTCATGAGCTCTTCTGCTTTACGTTTTTCGGAGTCGGTCATGGCAGTCAAAGGGTCAGTAGACTGGAGCAGTGGCTATTTCTACGGACCAACGCCCATGCAGGAGCAGCTAACCGGATACTTTTGGTACGGTATCCACCTAGTTGAAATGGCGGTCACTCTTTTCGGGACAGGCGTGCAAAAGGTGGAGGTAGAGCAAAAAACAGATTGCCACCATGTTCATCTAACCTACAAGGATGGCCGACATCTCATCATTCGAGGAGAAACCGAATGGCATGGACGGTTTGGAGCAGTATTGCACTCCGCAGATGATGTGCAAACATTAAAACTGTGGGAAGAAGAGAAACCTTTTTACGCTGGCCTGGTTGAGCATATGGTAGAATTTTTTGAAACAGGGAAAGCAACCGTATCTTTAGAGGAGACGGCAGAGATTGTAAGGATTATTGAGGAGATTAATAAGGGATTATAGTTTAGATAATGCCATCCGAGCTTGAGCTTTGATGGTTTTTTTGAAGGTTAGATTTTTAGAATGGTTGAAGAAATTCAATTTGAACCTTGCGGAGACGGAGAAGAACCTTGCGGAGACGGAGGAGAACCTTGCGGAGACGGAGGAGAACCTTGCGGAGACGGAGGAGAACCTTGCGGAGACGGAGAAGAACCTTGCGGAGACGGAGAAGAACCTTGCAGAGACGGAGAAGAACCTTGCAGAGACGAGAGAGAATCTTGCGGAGACGGTAGAACCTTGCAGAGACGGAGGAGAACCTTGCGGAGACGGAGAAGAACCTTGCAGAGACGGAAGAGAACCTTGCGGAGACGGTAGAACCTTGCAGAGATGGAAGAGAACCTTGCAGAGACGGGAGAGAACCTTGCGGAGACGGAGAAGAACCTTGCAGAGATGGAAGAGAACCTTGCGGAGACGGAGAAGAACCTTGCAGAGATGGAAGAGAACCTTGCAGAGACGGAAGAGAACCTTGCAGAGATGAGAGAGAACCTTGCGGAAACGGGAGTGAACCTTGCAGAGACGGGAAAGAACCTTGCGGAGACGGACGAAAACCTTGCACAAAAGGGAAAACCCCTTGCTCCACAAAAAATCCCCATGCCACCAACTGGCACAGGGACTATCCAAAAACAAATCTATTCCACAATCTCTCCATCAAAAGCTGCTCGGTAAATCGCAGCTATCTCGTCTTTTCCTAACTCCAATGGACTGCGAGCCAAAATGCGCTTCTGTTTTGTTGCGTCTTCCGTCAAGCTTTCTAGGGCACTTTCTGGAATCTCGAAGCCTTGAAGTGTAGAAGGGATGCCTACGTCTTCTACTAATCTTTTTAGCTCAGCGACGCATTTATAGGATGCTTCTTCCTGAGACAGATTACTAGAGCTGAAGCCCATTGCTTCGTAAATATCTTTCATGCGTTTTTCGCAGCTTTTGCGTATGTAGCCCATGACATAAGGGAGCAGGACGGCGTTGGAATCTCCGTGGGCGATATGGAACTGACCGCCAAGCGGATAGGCGAGTGCATGAACACCAGCAACTCCTGCGTTGAAGAAGGCAAGCCCTGCTAAATAGCTGCCGTAGCTCATATCGGTCCGAGCTTGTTTGTCTTCACCGTTCGATACAGCGGTACGAATGGAATTGCTGATTAGGCGAATAGCCTGTAGCGCTAAAGCATCTGACACAGGACTAGCATTTTTCGAGATATACGCCTCAACTGCATGAGTTAGTGCATCAACGCCAGTAGCAGCAGTAACCTTCGGAGGCAATGAAACAGTCAATGCTGGATCAACAATTGCTACGTCTGCCAATAAATAATCATGCGTCACAACGTCCTTAGTAGTCTCTAAAGATAGCACAGAGATATTCGTAACCTCAGATCCTGTCCCAGAGGTAGTAGGGATTAAAATCGTCGGTAATCCTTTATGAGTAATTTGCTTAGAGCCAGTTAAGTTTAAGTAATCTGCCACATTGCCTTCATGAGAGGCAATTACTCCTGCAAGCTTCGATAAATCGAGCGCACTGCCGCCGCCGACACCGATGACCATGTCAAAGGCATGCTCACGAGTATAGGAAACTAGCTTTTCTCCGATAGCTAAAGGGGGCTCAGGCACAACCTCTGTATAAATATCAACCGTGTAGCCGGCAGACTCGAGTGGCTCCGAGACTTGATTCGTCAAACCGATATCCTTTAAAAATGGATCGGTGACAATCAGTATTTTCTTTACTTTAAAGCGTTCCACTTCAGCTAGTAGATGGGACAGTGCATCCCATCCTGTGTAGCTGATTGGTGTGAACGTAATTTTTTCTGACATACTGCTCACTCCTTATTGATTATTCCAAACAACAAGCTTCGTTTCCGTCATTTCGTGGATCGCGTATTTGATACCTTCCTTTCCGGTACCGCTATCCTTCACACCGCCGTATGGCATTTGGTCCACACGATACGTAGGAATGTCATTGATCATGACACCGCCAACCTCTAGAAGCTTGGCTGCCTTAAAGGCTGTCTTAATATCGTTTGTGAAAATGCCTGCCTGTAGACCGAAGCTTGAATCATTGATTGCTTCAATTCCTTCTTCAATAGAAGAAATGCGGCTCACGCCAACGATCGGAGCGAATACCTCCTGACAAGAAACCTTGGAAATTGCATTCACATTTTTCAAAATCGTAGGTTGGAACACATCATTTTCAATCTTCCCGCCTGTAATAATTTCAGCACCGTGACCGACTGCTTCCTCGACCCATTCCAAAGCACGTTCCGATTCCGTAGTAGCAATCATTGCGGATATATCTGTAGCTGGATCGAAGGGACTTCCAACGACAAGCTTTTTCGTCATTTCACTAAATTGTTCAATAAACTCATCGAAAATTTCATCCATCACATACGTGCGCTGTAAGGAAATACATACCTGGCCTTGATTGGAAAAGGCACCCATTACACATTTTTGCACGACATTAGCAAGGTCTACATTTTTATCGATGATCAAACCAGCGTTAGAACCAAGCTCCAATGCAACCTTCTTCAAGCCAGCCTTGTTACGGATTCCCTTACCTACAGCAGGACTACCAGTGAATGTAATCATCTTTACCTTGTCACTTTCTACTAAAGCATCGCCAACCTCGCGACCGCTACCAGTTACAACATTAAAAGCACCTTTTGGTAGAGCCGTTTGTTCAATCAATTCAGCTAAAAATAAAGCGGACAGTGGAGTCTGAGACGCTGGCTTCAATACAATCGTATTCCCGGCCGCAATCGCAGGTCCCACTTTATGAGCTACTAAATTTTGTGGGAAGTTGAACGGAGTGATAGCTCCGATGACACCGATCGGCTCCTCAATCGTATAGCCAAATCGATCGACGCCATTTTTTGCAGCGTCCATTGGAATCATCTCACCCGTTAAACGCTTCGCTTCCTCGGCAGCAAACTTATACGTTTCAATCGTACGGTCAATTTCCCCATACGCATATTTCAGTGGCTTTGCGGCCTCTAATGAAATAATTTTTGCAGCCTCTTCACGATGTACGGCGAACAGCTGAGCAATTTGCTCCAAAATAGCAGAGCGCTCGAATGCTGTCAGAGCTGCCATTTTTTCTCGCGCACCATGTGCCACTTCAATTGCTTCATCCACTTCCTCACGAGTTGCCTGTGGAATCTTCGCGATTAGCTCTTTCGTATGAGGGGAATATAGCTCCGCATATCTTTCAGAAGATTTCCATTCACCGTTTACATAGTAGTTTTTTTCCATGTCGATCATCCTTTCATTCGTTACAGCTGTAACAATATTTTACCATGCGAGGATGCCATATATGTTTAGTCCGCTTTCTGATCCTTCATGAAGGTGTTGTCGACCTCACCTCTAAAGAAATGCTTACCGTAGATTAATAAACAAAGTATGATTCCTACAGCAAACGCCCAAGCAGCACCCTTTATGCAAAGTACGGCACCAATAATACCAGCGATACCTAGGTCACGTTGACTACGTGATTCTAAAATACCGACCTTAACACTAACATACCCTTGAATGAGTAAAGTTAAAGCTAAGGCTACTCCTAAAATTGGCTCTACTAAACTAACGATTGGTAATAAAAGTAATCCAGTGTTAGTTCCCCAACGGAATGAGCCAACTCCACCAAAGAACGAATCCATTGCTTTTCGTCCTTTTTTAAACCGTTCAACCATCACGACCTGCATAGCTGACCATAATGGACCACACATCGTTACGTCTGGACCTAAAATACTCATCGCACTATTACGTATTCCAAATATCAAGTGAGCACGACTCGGATTGTATTCGATTTTTTCATCAGGACGTGAAGCAGCCCCTTCTTCCACTAATGCTTTCGTTTGTAGCACGTCTCCGAACAACACGATATACGCTGCTAGCACTGTTGGTAAACCAGTAAGGAACATCATCAGTGGTGGGAAACCTAAACCAAATATTGTATATTCATTCCACAGCGTGACGAAGTCAGGTGTTGAAAAGCCCCATTGAAGTGTTGGCCATGGTGCTTCTCCAAAAATTGGAGCGATCACGACCGCCAAAATAATAACAGGAAATATCCCGAGCTTAGCAATCGTCCCCCAAAACGGATTTCGGTTTTGGAAAGTAGCAAAATGGTTAGAGAATAATAGATAGAAAGCTATGCCGATTGCAATTGTGATCGTCCATGGGAAGGACTCAAATCTTCCTCCGATTTGGAAAACAGAGATAACAGCTGCAAAACCTGCCCCAAGGATAACCCCTGATTTAATGGCAGGTGGGATTAGCTTAACAACCTTAGATGCGAGACCGGTTGAACCGAGCAGCAAGGAAAGAATCCCTAGCGTCATCTGGAAGGCGATCAAGGCATGAACCCGTTCTGCACCTTCAGGGAACTGCTGGCAATAAAGCATGATCAGCGGTATAGCTGGAGTAATCCATCCCGGAACTGCTGGGTCACCAAGTAAATGATGTAACAAATAAAAGATTCCGTTTAATAATACGATTGCCATAGCAACCTCAAATGGCATTCCCAGCAACTCGATTAAAAGTGGAATCGCAGATAAATCGACTGCACACATGAGCAAGCCTTGCACATAATCTGGCCATTCAAAACGGTAGTGAATAAAAGGTAAGCGGATCTTAAAAGGGCCCGCTGGTATGTACGGGGATTCCTCTCCATACTTTCGGTTTTTCCATAACATAAACTAAATCTCCTCCCAATTTTTAATGTAACCCCTTACATAAAACCCCTTTTGAATACGTAACCATTTTATTGGAAAGTAAAATGGTTACGTATTCATTGCTAGAGAAAAAATAAAACAAACCTGGCTTCATTAGTTTGTTTTAAGTGCTCTCGTCGTGCTTCTTTTAAATACTTTAACAGACTCCGTAATTTGTGTGCAACTATTTTTTTTATTTTCAATCATTTCTATTAATTCCTGAATAGCTAAAAATCCTAGATTCTCCTCAGAGATGCTACCCACTGTTGTTAGTTGAATCGACCCGTGCATACTCATATCCACGTTATCAATTCCTATAATACTCAAGTCATTTGGGATCGATAGACCGTGCTGAAAAGCTTCATCCATTAAAAATAACGCGAGCGAATCCGAGCCTCCACAAATAGCTGTAGGACGATCCTCTAAATTTTTCAGCTTTTCAAAAGCCAAGGCAATATCCTGTTTGGAGGTATCTGTATTAAATATATACCTCTCAGATACATGTAGTTCAAAATCCTCCATAGCCTTCTTGTAGCCAAGATAGCGATTATGGAAGGTACTAACAGACAATGGGCCACCAACCCAAGCAATCCTTGTATGGCCCAGCTCCACCATATGCTTGACTGCTAAATAACCGGCTTGAAAATTATCGATTTCCACAAAATACTCATTATTTTTATGCTTGCGGTTATAGGTGATAAAAGGAATGTTCATCCGCTTGAGCTTATCAAAAATAGGATCATCCAATAAAATACAAGATAAAATAATGCCGTCAATTTTATGCTCAAAGGCAGTCGCATATGCTTCACTAAGCTTTTCATCGTTTACAAACTGTACGCTTACACGATATCCCATTTCATTCGCATAATTGACGATAGCAGTAGTACTGTCCACAAAAAATGGATTATGTAGCGGTCCAGATAGAAGGGCAATCGACCCTGTCTTATTTTGAACTAAAGAGCGCGCATGAAGATTCGGCATATAGTTTAACTCATCAATCGCCTTCATAACTTTTTCAAGAGTGGGCTTCTTAACTAACTCCGGTGTATTTAAAACACGAGATACTGTCGTTTGGGAAACACCCGCATGCTTTGCAACGTCTTTTGAGGATACCAAGACAAAACCTCCTTTTAGGTCTATTCTATATCGTTTCTCCCAGAAAAAGAAGGATTATAAATACCCTTGTGGAAATAAAGGAAGGAGGGGAGAGGAAGAAATGTTCCAAACTATAATAGAACCAAGAGTCTCAGAAACCGATGGAGTAGGGCATATCAACAACACCACCATTCCGATTTGGCTAGAGGGTGGCAGAAACCAATTATTTACCCTCTTCAACCCGGATTTAAGCTTTCATAACTGGAAAATGATTATCCTAAAAACAACCGTAGAATATAAAGCGCAAATCTATTACGGAAAACAAGTAGAAATCAAATGCTGGATCAAACGAATCGGCAACTCCAGCCTCGAGCTATACGAGGAAATCTGGCAGGAAGAAAAGCTAACAGTCCAAGCCACCACCATTTATGTAAATTACAATGTACAAGAGAATAAAAGCGAGGTAATTCCAGACGATATAAGAAGAGAGCTGGAGAAGCATATGTATGTGGGAGATTGAAGAAAATTGATCAGCATCAAACTCTTTAAAATCTAATTGGTGCATTCGAGCAAGCTCGAATGGCATTTCAGTCTTGTTTCTCAAGGTATATCTGGGGCATCATTTCGAATCCATGTAATATATTACATAAATATCCCTGCAATACTACTTAATAGATACATAGGAATGACCTAGTATTATCAGAGTAGTCTTTGTGATATAATGTCTATATAGTTCGAATTTTGAAGGGAATGTTTTCATGTTTAAACCAAACCAACCAAAGACATCCAATAGATTGAAAACAATACTAGAGTTCAGTGACCTATGGGAATTAGATCAACAGGAGCGCTATGTTTTCCAATACTATCACAATAAGCTTAAGGGATTAGACCCAAACCAAATTAACATCCATGGTGTGGCATTGCATAAAAATGATAACGGGTTTATTATGACTGCAATCATTCGTCACTCCCTACAAAAAACATTGAATATGGAAGTCATTAGATTAGTAGTAAGAGATAAGGATGGCAAAGATATAGCACGTAAGGAGTTCAATATGGAGGTATTCGGTCTATTAAACTCTTTAAGAGCACGTCCTTGGATTTTTGAATTCGACAAAGATTCCTTGCTTGTGCCAGAGGAAGAAATAAAAGACAAAATGGAATTCGAAGTACTGTTTGAATACCAGCAGCCAGTTGTATCTGATTTCACATTACAATTAGATGAAAACTGGTCCAATGGGCTGTCTCCAGAGCAGATTGCTTCACTTGAGGCTTCATTAGCTTCCATGGAGGCTGTGGAAGAAAACTCCCTTTCCGTTAATGCCTTTCACTTTGCAGAAGTTGAAGACGGCGTTCATGTATACGTGGTACTACGCAACGGATACAAAGAAGAAATCACAATCAGCAACCTTCCAGTTCAACTATTAGACGCGGCAGGCGATGTAGTTGCAAAACTAGGCTTCCCATTAGAACAATTTGCTGTAGGATCTCATCAGGCTAGACCAGTAAGTCTTCACTTCCCGAAAAACGTATTCCAAAAAGAATCACCAGATTTCTCAAGCTGGAATGTTCAGCTAACACCACAAAACTAATCCAAAACTCCCTACCATTCACTTGGTGGGGAGTTTTTTTGTGGGAAAGATATAACTGGCGACAAAATTTCATGATATAATCCCTTTATTGTAAGAATATTGTAAAATAATTAATATCAATCATGCAGGGCGATGAGCTCATTTACTCAGCGAGCAAGATTTACAACAATCAAAGCATAATTGACAACAATCAAAGTAAAATTTACGACAATAGGCAGCTAAATTACTACAATCAGCGTCTACTTTACTACAATGGCAATCCAGTTCAACCCGCCAAGCCAGATTTACGACAATCAAGGCAAAATTTACAACAATAGGCTGCTAAATTACTACAATGAGCGTCTAATTTACTACAATCCAACATTACTTTACTACAATCACGAGCAAACACGAAAAGAAGCTCTTCAACTAGAGTGCTACTACTAAAAGTGATGCTCTTCAAGAGACAACCCCAATGAGGAGGACGACCATGACACACATTCTATACATAGAAGACGAAATAGATATAGGCACTTGGGTTACGAAGGATTTAACAGAAAGAGGATATGAGGTGACGTGGCTGAAGTCTGGGGAGGATGCGGAAAAGTATGTTTCGCAGGTGGATCTTGCTATTTTGGATGTGATGATTCCAGGGCTCGATGGCTTTTCGGTTGGAAGGCGGATGAAGAAGGAGAAGGGGGACCTGCCTATTTTAATGCTTTCGGCGCGGACGGCGGTGGAGGATAAGATAGAGGGGCTTCATTTTGCAGATGATTATTTGACGAAGCCGTTTCATCCGGATGAGCTGGCTGCTCGGGTGGAGGTCCTTTTACGGAGATACCAAAAGAATGACGATGTATTAAAGCTTCAGCATCTAACCATACATACAAAGGATATGCGCATAGTGGACAATGAAACAAATGAAGAAATCCAGTTAACTGGCAAGCAGTATCATCTGCTGCAGTTTTTTATTCGTCATCTCAATCAAATCCTAACGAAGGAACAGCTGTATGAAGGGGTTTGGGGAGAGCGATATATGGAGGGCGATAAGACGCTGATGGTTCATATTCGTTACTTGCGGGAAAGAATTGAGCGGAATCCGGCAAAGCCTCTAATCATTGAAACGATCCGCGGAATTGGATATAGGGTAAAACTATGAAGAGATTATTCCAATCCTTACTAGCGAAGTATATGCTGCTGATTTTGTTAGCGATGTTTATCGTTCAGGCTGCATACTTGATTATTGCCTTGTTTGTGTTTGGTGTTTCCTATAATTCTGGGGAAACGCAAAATAAAGGTGCGGTTGAGGAAAGTGCAGTAGAGGACAAATGGCATCAAGAAGCAAACGCCATGCAAAATGCAACGACCGAATCCGTTCAACAGGTTTTTGATCGTTGGAAGGAGCAGTATCCACGAGCATCCATGTTTTGGGTGGATGGACAAGGGAAACTCGCGAGCCAAAAGGACGTACAGGAGCAGCTCCCTACTGAGTGGTCGCCCGCCTATACGGCAAAGTTTATCAAACAGCGTTATGGAGGGAACCCTTTTACCGTTATTGCGTTTGTTGGACAAGATGAGACGAACGGCTTCGTTGTACTCGAGCTGCCAAGGTCCGAGTTTGATCCGCCACTTGCCAATATGTATGACAGATATGGACTCATTTTCATAACAGGTGTGATGGCTATCATTTTCCTGTTCCTATTCATGTCCTTTCTATTCTTTAGAAGCATTCGAAAGCGGTTATTGCATTTACAGGAGGCAATGGAAATACGGGATGTAGACGGGCTGCCAATTGGAATTCCGGTAAAAAAGAAGGACGAAATTGGACAGCTTGAAAAGACATTCAATCAAATGGTAGGCGAGCTGAGGGAGAGCAAGCAGAGGGAACAGAAGGAGGAGCAGCTACGTCGAGAGCTGATTGCCAATCTGTCTCATGATTTGCGAACTCCGTTAACGAAAATAAGAGCTCAAGCGTATTCGATTGCAAAAGAGGATTTATCTGACGAAGGAAAGAAAGCGATCCAATCGCTTGAGTCCTCGGTTGTGAATGTGGACAGACTCATTGAAAATCTGATGTCTTACACGCTACTCATGGCTAGTAAATACAAATTTGAATCGAAGGAAATGGACGTTGTCCGCTATGTAAAGGAATGTCTAGCTTTATGGTATCCCGTATTCGAAAAGGAAGGGTTTGAAGTGGACGTCCACTTGGTTCCTTTTGAACGAAATAATTGGAGGATCGACCCGATTTGGTTAGGGAGTATACTAGATAATTTATTGCAAAACGTGCTTCGCCATGCAAAGAATGGAGCTTATGTTTGCGTCAAAACGGAAACTACCGACCAATATGATGCTATCGTTATTTCCGACAGAGGGAAAGGGATGAAGAACGAATCCGATGAAGCTGGGGCTGGAATAGGCTTGTCCATCGTCGATATGATGGTGAAGGGCATGAAGCTGGACTGGGACATGGAGTCTAGTGAAAATGGAACGACTATCAAATTGAAAAAATACAAGTAATGGTGTAGGAGAATAACTGAATAAGTAACCGAAAAACGCATAGATACTTACGTCTATGCGTTTTATTATGCATATTTCACATTGTACAATCGCGATTCTTGTTAACACTCTAGGTACCAGAATCTACAAGGGTGATAAGCCTACCAAGGTGGCCTTTTTAATTGGAAACGGTCGGTTTTTGCTCGTAATCGGTCGGTTCGAGTCAATAATCGGTCGGTTTCTTCGAATAATCGGTCGGTTCAGGTCAAGAATCGGTCGGTTATCTCGAATAATCGGTCAGTCAAAGAAGATCAAGTGGAAGAAATACAAGTAATGCAGTATGAGGAAAAAATATAACTAAATAAGTAACCGAAAAACGCATAGACCATTACGTCTATGCGTTTTTCCTTTGCCTTATTTTCTACAATCATTGTCAGCTATAATTAACCAATAATAGAACAAAGAGTACACAAGAGGTTACAAGATTGACAAGGGTAATAATATATTGTCTTTCTTCTCGTTCGTATTTATATTCTACATAAGCGCGGAGACTAAGTAAAACAACGCCAATAGTAATTAGTAAATAGACCCATACCCAATGCTGCACAAACCAAAATAAACCAATGATAATAATTACTAGAACAAACAAGAATATTTCTATCCATTTATGTGTATTATTCACAAATTTAAAAAATCTATCAGGAGTAGTAATGTTATATTTCCGTCTTAAGAAGTACTGTAAAACGAAACTGATAACCATTAGTAAAAAAACTAAAGCAATATACATATCGACAGTCATCATTCAACACCCCTTTCTACCTGTAATGTTCATTTCTATATAATGTATTTTAACACAATAAATACCTGAATATTCAAATACTTTCAATATAACAAGCTCCCATTGTATAGCGCCCATTCCCACCACCATTTTTAAACAAAATTTAACCTTTCCCCTTACGTTCTTTTAACCTTTCATCTTTAACATAGATAAAGAGGTGAGGGAAATGGAATATGTAGTACAAACAAATAATTTATCAAAACGTTTTGGAAAGGAAGTAGCCGTAGAAGGGCTAAATATGAAAATACGTAAAGGAGAGATTTACGGATTTTTAGGACCGAATGGAGCGGGGAAGACAACGACGATCCGTATGCTGTTAGGGCTGATGAAGTCGTCGTCCGGCACAATTCAAATCTTTGAAAAGGATTTACATAAAGAGCGCATCAATATTTTAAAAAGAGTGGGCTCCCTAGTAGAGAACCCATCATACTATCCCCATTTAACGGCGTATGAAAATTTAGAGGCATTACGGAAGATCCTAGGGGTACCGACATCAAGAATCCATGAGGTATTAGAAATTGTCCGATTATCTGAGGTGGCCAATAAAAAGGTCAAAGGATTCTCGCTAGGAATGAAGCAACGCTTAGGAATAGCGGCTTCCTTATTAAACAGTCCGGAGCTATTAATATTAGACGAGCCAACAAACGGATTGGACCCATCCGGCATTATAGAAATTCGTAACCTAATCAAACAGCTGCCCGCTGAAACTGGGATGACTATTTTAATCTCCAGTCATTTATTGTCCGAGATTGACCAAATGGCGACGACCGTTGGAATCGTTTCAAAAGGAAAAATGATTTACCAGGACTCCATCGAGGCTCTCCGCATGCATGCGAAGCAAAAGATTTTACTGAAGGTGAGCAATAGTGAGCAGGCATGGCGTTCGTTATTAGGGAACGGGATAAAAGCAGAATGGCAGGAAGGGGTTATCCTACTGTCCGAGCATTCCGATGAAAAAGTAGCGAAGGCAATCCAGACCCTCGTGCACGGAGGCTACTCCATTTACCGAGTGGAAGAGGAAAAAAGATCGCTTGAAGATACGTTCCTTCAAATGACCGCAGAGGAGCAGTTCGTATGATTGGAAAACTAATAAAGGCAGACTTTTTGAAGATAAAACGAAAAGGATTATGGTTTCTAGCATTTTTAGGGCCGTTCGGAGTGATTGCGCTGCAAATGGTCAACTACGGCGTTCGGAAAGATTATTTACTAAAGCAAAGTGATGATGATTGGGGCTATTATTTAGCAAACGTACACTCGTTTACCCCATTAGCACTTGTATTAGGAATCGCTATTTTAACTTCATTTATAGCAAGTATAGAAAATGAGACGAATGCTTGGAAGCAGCTGATTTCATTGCCGGTCTCCAAAATGGGCGTGTATTTATCGAAGTTCACGGTTCTCGCAAGCCTGCTTTTTGTATCCTCCTTGCTTGTAGGAATATTTTCTTTAGTATATGGCATTTTTCTGAACTTGGGAGATGACATTCCTTACTTGGAGCTACTCAAATATAGCTTTTATCCTTATTTGGCAGCTCTGCCAGTACTAGCGCTACAGCTATGGATTGCGTCCGTCAGTCAAAACCAAGGTATTCCCATTACAACAGGAGTGTTAGGTGTCATTTTTGCCTATTCGGCCTTCGTTTTACCAGACTGGATGATTTGGAAGTGGCCATCTTTGATGAATGAGTGGGATGAGCCAATCATTAATGTCCTGCTTGGGGTTGGGGTAGGGCTTGTATTGTATATCGCAGGAATGCTCGACTTTATGAGAAGGGACGTGAAATAAATGCTCTCGATTTTACAATCAGAATGGTTTAAGTTTCGCCATTCCAAAATTTTGTTCATGATCTTGACCGTGCCCCTTGTTGGTATTTTTCTTGGATTTACTAACGGTTTTTCAGATGACCGTGTAAATGAATGGTATCTATCCTTACTAACGATGAATTTTACGTATGGCTTACTATTTTTACCTTTGTTAACAGGAGTTTTAGCAAGTGTGATTTGTAGATACGAGCATCAGGCAGGGGGCTGGAAGCAGCTGCTCGCATTGCCAGGGACAAGAGGAAAAGTATTTGCAGCGAAGTATATATTGTTATTATTGCTAGTGCTGGTCATTCAATTATTATTTTTTGCTTCCCTTTACGTAGTAGGTATCATGCAAGGGTTCACCGATCCATTTCCCATGCAAATTGTATGGAAAAGCTTAGTCGGGGGATGGGTGGCGACATTACCGTTAGTCGCATTACAGCTATGGATGGCTATCATGTTCAAGAGCTTTGCGGCACCGTTCGCGGTTAATGTAATTTTAACATTGCCTACGATACTAGTTGTAAACTCCGAGCGCCTTGGCTCATTCTATCCGTGGGCTCAGCCATTTTTGATGATGTATATCGGAGGGGACACGAGTGATACGTTCTTCGTTCCATGGGATCAATTATTAACGGTAGTGGGCGGAAGCTTTTTATTATTCTTCATTGGAGGATATATCTATTTTCAAAGGAAGGCGGTATAAAAAATGGAACGGAATTTTATAGTAGTTATGGTTATCTTGCTTGCAGTTATATTGACGGGGTGCAGCAGTAAAGCAGCTGATAACGCAGAATCATTTATTTCAACCGTAGAAGCGATGGATATCCCGGACGGTGTGAAGGTCATCGGCTTAGGGGAGGCGACACATGGGAATGTGGAGTTTCAAGAGCTGAAAAAAGGTGTATTTGAATCGCTAATCAAACAAGAAAACGTTCGAGTATTCGTCATCGAGGGTGACTTTGGTGGCGGCCAGCAAATAAACGATTTCATCTTAAATGGAACGGGCACAGCTGAAGAAGCGGTAAACACGCTGGACTACGCTATTTATAAAACAGAGCAAATGGTCAATCTCGTACAATGGATGCATGATTATAACGCAACCGCAAGCGAGGAAGAGAAGATTTACTTTTACGGAAACGATATGCAGCGCTATGACTATAGCAAAAAAGGCGTGCTGGACTTTTACCAAACGGTTAACGAAAATGCGTTGACGAACTATGAATCAAAGCTCGAGCAAGTTTCTAATGAGAGCATGCGTGAACTAACAACAGAGCAGCTAAATGATATCAATCAAACAGTAGAAGAGATTATTCAAGATTTACAATCTAACGAAGCAGCTTATATAGAGAAATCAAATAAAGAAGCTCACTCTCTTGCGCTACAATATGCTCAAATCATGAGGCAGCGTACTCAGCTATTCTTAAATGAAAAGGATTATATGCAGCTACGAGATGAATACCTGGCTCAAAATCTGCAATGGATCATGGAGTTCGAGACAGCCCGTGGCAACGAGAAGGTTTTCTTTAATGGTCATAACGGACATGTGGAAAAAACGTCTGCATCGGTAGCTGGCTACAAATCGATGGGGCATTATTTAGACGAGCAATATGGAGAAGCGTACTTTGCAATTGGTACGGACTTCACCGAGAGCAAGTTTCAGTCCAAAAATGGCAGTGGAGAGCGTAAAGACTATAAAGTAAAAAACAACAATGACTTAACCGATGCCTTTAGAAAGGTAGAGTCCAATATTTTCTATGTGGATTTTGAAAAAGCAGAAGAGTCGGAGGTATTAAAGGATATTATATCGAAGGAGCAAAAGATGGCTAATATCGGAGATGACTTCCGTTACTGGTACAAGTTTTTGAAGATGTTCTATACAATCGAAATGACGCCAAATGAAGCATATGATGGTGTCATTATCGTTAAAGAAGCAACACCGACAAGAGTGAATGAATAGAAATAGCAAGAATCCATTTTATTTTAGAATGGATTCTTGCTTTCTATTCCACGATAATCGAAAAAGCATAGTTCCCATCTCCATTGTTCCAGAAAGCTGTCAGATTGTAGAGATAGAGCCCTTTTTCTTTTGGAGCTACGAAGATATGATCATGAATCGGAATTTGAGTGACATTATTTTTGCCTTGCTCCACCTTCAGGGATTCCGCAACTGGTTTCATCCTAAATTCTATGTTAATTTCTTCTCCTGGCGAAACCGAGGTAGGAGAGTCTAACGGTCTGACTGGGTTAGCGCAGGCAGTAGACAGGATTCCACTCCAACAATAGTAACCTTGTGTAGTAGAGATATGTGTGTCGCCTGCCGTAATAGAAGGTAAGGGAGGCTCGGTACGAAAAGGCTCGAATACAAGCAACCCCATGATTATCAATCCAATTATACTAATGACAGTGAATATCTCTCTAATTGAAATCGCCTCTTTATCTACAGTAGAAGTTTATTTATCTATCACTTTAGTTTATTGGGCAATTACCTTTGCAGGCTCGATGTCTTCAAAATGTACTGCACCGCTTCTAGTTAGCTTGTTCCAATTGGTTCTGCTTCCGAAAAAGTATAAAATAGTGCCGTAAGTAAAGAAAAAGGTGTCCAGAAAGCGATAGGTGATGGACTCCCACATCGTGAATAGGATGATACGAAGCCAGTGTAAAACAGAAAATTTATAGCCGTAATGTCCTGCTCTTTGAACTGCCACTAAACGGAGTATAAACTCACTAAACCAAGCGATAGCCATCAACAAAAATGTAATGCCGGATACGTTTCCGAGTATGATGGAGATTGGAAATATGACGAGTGCTACTGTCCCCACTATACTAAGCGTGATTGATTCAAATAAGAGAAAACTAGAAAACTTCTTACCCAAGTTAATGAAAAAGTCTTTCTTATATAAATTAATGCAATCTATGAATCCCTTTTGCCAGCGAATACGCTGATGCATGAGGGATGCAAAATTCTCTGGAACTTCTGTGTAACAGACAGCCTCGGGTATAAAAATCATTTTTTCTCCCAAATTTCTATTGTGTATATATTTTTGAAGTCGGAAGGTGATCTCCATATCCTCACCAAGCGTATCCCGATAACCACCAATTTGTTTAAGGACATCTCTTCTAAATGCCCCGAAGGCCCCAGACACTACATTTAACACATTTAGTTTCGCTTGTGTGACCTTCCTTACGTAAAAGGATGAAAGATAACCAGAAACCTGATACTTTATAATCCAGTTTTTAGTGTAATGAATAAGGCCTTGTTTATTTATTTGCTGTCCGACGTGGACCATCCCGCCACCGGCTATCACCTTTGGATCAACAAATGCTTCATTGATCTTGTTTAAGCTATTCTTTTCTAATATAGAGTCAGCATCCAAGGTGATGACAATTTCACCAGTCGCTATAGATATTCCTGTGTTTAAGGCTGCTGATTTCCCGCCGTTATACTGATCCACAACTAGAATGTCAGGATATTTTTTACTTAGGTAAACATTTTTAATCACCCCAGAATCTAAGAGACTAGCAGAGTCTCTAAGCGCATCCTCTAGGTCAAGCATCTCCTGTAATACCTTCAAGGTAGAATCAGTAGACCCGTCATTTATAAAGATGGCCTCTTTTTTCATATAGTCCAACCTAAACCAGCTATCTAAGCATTGCTTGAGAACCAGCTCCTCATTGTAGGCTGGGATTAATACAGAAATCTTTTTCTCCGGCAGAATAAGAAGCTTCGTTTTAGTTGTATTCAGAGAGCTGTATATATACTTTAATTGTAGGAGCAAATAAAGTATAAAAATTATGATTAAGCCAATAGATAGTAAATCCAAATAAATCCTTCTTTCTCTATTTATTATTTTTGATAAATTCTTACGTAATCCACTTCCATATAGGCTGGAAATTGTGTTGTTGCGTTTGGGTCACCAACCCATGTACCACCAACTGTTACATTCATGAGTAAATACATTTCTGTATGAGAAACATTACTTATTCGGAAGGTTATTTCGTCATCTATATAAAAAATGAGCTCATCCGGTGACCAATCGAGCGTATACGTATGCCACTCGGAACCATCTATTTGTTCATTCAGATGAAATGCACGGCTACCTTTCTTCTGATGAGCGACATGCCAAAGCTCATTTGGCAATTGGCCAAGCATCTCCACTATGTCGATTTCCGGATAAGATGAATGGTCGGTAGGGAGCAGCCAGATAGCAGGGAATAGCCCCTGACCTTTAGGAAATCTCGCTCTTATTTCAAACTTTCCATACATTTGCTCGTGTAAGCCCTGTGTCGTAACGGCTCCGGAACGGTAAGGGTAGCTTTCATAGGGGGTATCACTAACCTCTAGCTTTAGAACACCAGAATCGGAGGTTACCTCATCTGGTAAGTAGTGATGTAATCTACCATGATCTTTGTAGCCACTATTTAAAAGGTTCCAGTTAGTAGAGGAGACCTGACTCACGTCAAATTCATCTCGAAAGGTAAGCCTCCAGCCAGCTTCAGTGTGCTGATCCACATATGGTACTTCTACTATTGCTGGCTCAGTTGGATGCTTGATGATTTCCACCTCTTCTTCCTTTTCATTTATTTCTTTTACCTCATCCTTAGTTATTGGATTACTGCTGACCGGCTCACTATTACAACTGCATAAAAGTATTATGAAAACAATAAAAATTGCCCTGATTAGTTGCCCCTCCTCGATGAGAAGTGAATTTACAAAAAATGGTTTTTAAGGATTTCTAAGAGTAATGAAAATAGCAAATGAATGATAAATATTACATTGCATTTCTTAAGTACTTACTAATATTAAAATAGTTTTCAATTAGCTAAAACTGAGTTTTGTTAAGAGTTTTTCATTTATAATATTGAGGAATGTTAAGGTACAAGCCATAATCGAAAAAAAGAGCACTCCAATAGGAGTGCTTTTTTTAGTATTTTAATATAATAAATTTAATGGGGTATATAAACGGAACATAGTATATTTTGTAGATTTTTAACTACTGTTGTTAGCTAGATATACACATTTTGCCGAAAAAACATAAAAAACCCTCCACAAAAGTGAAGGGTATAAAAGTGTTAAGTATTAATTCAAATATCTTCGTGCCCCTGCATAATTCGTCTTAAAAGTCCCAGCATTCATCGACTCGATTCTTACTTTAGAGGAAGAGCTCGGTGCATGCAGCATTTTACCCTCGCCTACGTAAAGCCCTACGTGATATACCTTTCCTTTCCCACGGTTGCCAGCGAAGAATACTAGATCCCCCGGCTGGAGGTTGGCTTTCTTTACAGCAATCCCTTTTGTTGCTTGAACGAAGGAATCCCTTGGAATAATGATTCCATGATTTTTATATACAGAATAGATGATGCCTGAGCAGTCATAGCCATAAGAGGACGTACCAGCCCAAAGGTATGGGAGGTTTAAAAACATTTTAGCGCTGTTTACAATATCCTTTTGAGTCGGCTTCGGAATAGATTTGTAGTTTTTGAAAATCTTAGAGTCTTTCTTTAGCATATACTTCACGCCGTTTTGTGGCGTCTGTACATGCAGCCAGTCGCCCTCCTCTTTGACTACTGGAAGGATAGTAGAGTAGCTAATGCTGATATATTTATTCTTCTTAGCAGTGTCGCTATAGAGTGTTGTGCTTTTTGCATTTACAACGGCAATGGCACAATCGGAATAGTCCTTTATAGTTTCATAAATATGTGATTTTGGAACCCATCCTGGATAACCTTCCTTTTGGTGAGGAACATATTGATCCTTAATAGCAATTTTAACCCAGCTACCACTTGTCTTTAAAATCGTAACCTCGTCACCAAACAGTGCTTGGGTGTCGACTTTATTTACTAGCCACCATTTTTCCTTGATGCTCATATTTTTCGTCCATTTATGGATATCCACTGGAGCAGAAATCGACGGCTTATCTACTGCACGATACGCGTTTGGCGTCTTCCAAAGAGAGGTGACCTGGACGTTTACCTTCACTATTTTCTTGTTGCTTGGCTTTTCGCAAGATTTTGCAGGAGGGACGGGCTGGGCTGGTTGAGCAGTTATCTTACGTAAACTTGGCTCCATACTATGAGCTAACCAAACGACGAAATCTCCTTTTGTCACATTTTCGAGTGGTCGAAATGTATTGTCGGTAGTCGAGCTTATGATGTTGTGGGATTGAAGAGTTTTGATAGCATCCGATACCCAATACTCCGGTAGCACGTCTTGAAAAGTCTTCGAAACCGTTCCAGTCAAACCAAAGCCTTGAACTAAAAAGACGGCAGCCTCGCCACGAGAAAATGGCTGATCTCTATTAAACGCATGATCACCATCGAGATTCATTATCCCTTTTTCAACTAAAGCAGCAACTATTGGGTAGCTTGGGTGATCTCGATCAAAATCTGATATGAGTACATCAAATTGCTTTTTGGTATCGATATTTAATGCTTCGACAAGTAGCTCGGCAGCCTCTAATCGATTTATTTCCTTGGTGACTCCAAAATTACTAGTGGCATTTGTAATGATAAGACCTTTATTTGCTAGGTAATCGTAGGCAGCTTTGTCGGGATGGGAGTCATCCACATCCTTAAACAATGCAGCAGCAGAGGCAGTATTGAAGGTAGATAACAGCAAAATAAACAAGGTGATAATCATGGTGAGTTTTTTCAAAAGTAAGGTTCCTCCTATAAATGAATTACCTCTAATATTACTATAAAATGATTACATAATGTAACCTAAAATGGTAAAAATTCACTTTTGGTATATACATATAATGAAGTAGTAGTAAGTTCATTCTTAATAGCGTTCCTCTTTTTTTCAAGCAAGTCGAAATAACTCAATATAATTAGCTAAAAAACTATAAATTTCCCTAAAGTCCTCCATTTTTCTATCAAACACTAAGTAAAACAAACATAATATGTAATTTTATAAGTATTTTTGTAATATATTATTATGTTATAAGTTGAAGAGTTTAAAAATTAAGGGTATTATGGAAACGTGAGTAGAAGGTAATATTTTCATAATTACCCAAAAATAAAAGGAGGAATACTATGAGTAAAAACTTCGTAAAAAAATCAGTGGCAGCGGCTTTGTTAACAACATCGGTATTATCATTTGCACCTGCTGCACTGGGGGCAACTTCGGTTGACCAAACAGTGAACAAAGTAAAAACAGAATTGAACAAGGCGACTACACACTACGTGTATCCTTCCTTGGAACGAAAGCTTGTACCGAGCAGCACGTTATATCCAGCTCTAAATAGTGCAAAGAAAAATTACCAAAATGCTCGAAAATCCATTCAAGGAGCTTCTGGACTTTCCACAGCTCAAAAGAATGCAAAGCTGGGTGAAATCGATTCCCTTTATAATGAAAAAATTTCTGGAGGATTAGTGCCATATATTGATGCGCATAACTATGCGACAAAATACTTGGTGCCAATCATGAATGAATTAAACGAAGCACAAGCAAGAAATGACTTCGCGGCAGTAGAAAAAGCGTACCATAAGCTTTCTTATCAGCTAAAAGGTAGAACTGCAATTCTATACCGTTTCTCTGGTAAAGCAGCTCGCGATCTATTATTAGAGCAGTACAAAAAACCTGCAGATGCAAAACGTGATGAGTTAATGGTTCCTGTCACAATCTACATGGAGCTTGTTAAAATCAATGATTTCTTAGCTACAAACAAATTGACAGAAGCAAAAGCTTCACTAGCGGAAGTGGAAGCTCTTTTACCTCGCTTAACTACGAACAAATTCACAGCTGCTCTTATTGTAGAAGTGGACAAGGCTCGTAAAGCGGTGAATGGTACGATTACACCGGCACCAACGCCACCAATCACTAACCCTGGTAATCCGCCTGCAGATGGTGGAACGACGACACCAGCTCAGCAGCAACAAATTTTAGATACAAAAGTTGCGGCTATTATTGCCACTTTAAATGCAACTCAATCTGATATTGCAACAGTGGAGAAAACTGGAGCAAATGCTTATACAGTAACTATTAAAGAAGACGTAAAGCCTGAAGCGATTAATAGCTATTTAGGCAAAGGTCTCTTTGCACAGCTTGTTACACAAGTGGGCGTAACACATGTGAACGGTCTAAATCCACTATCACCAGAAGGTGTTAATTATCTTAAAAACCAAATTCCTACAGATATTAAATCTGCAGACGAATTAAAAGGTAAATCATATTCTCTTCCTGTGACAGTGAACAACGGATCGGCTATTGACGTTACTTTCTCTGTAACTTTTAAATAAGTTTAAATTCAAAAAGCCCATTTCTTGTATAAAGGATGGGCTTTTATACATATTTTTACTAATTTCGACACTATTCTACTAAGTATCGTGCTAAACTAGTTGTACTTTTTACTAGGAAAGGAGATATTCTATGAAAAAATTAAAAGTATTTTCTATCATAGCTCTTGCCGTTATTATTGCAGGTGGTGGGTACTTATTGTATCTATTTAATTTCAAAGAATATGATGTAGCAGACGAGGAAGTGAAAGAGATCGTAGAGAAGGAACCATACAAGGTGGAACTCCCAGGTGGTATCACGATCTTAATGGATGAAAATGGAGAAGTTGTAGAAGAAACTACTGAGGGAACAGAACCAAATGGAACTACAGGTACCTCAGATGGTGATACACAAGCAGTCTCCGGTCCTGCAAGTGCAGCTTCCAATTCTAATAATGCATCGACACCCTCTCAGAGTACTGGGAAAACAGCAAGCTCTGGAACTTCAAGTTCTCCAAAGCCAAGTGTGGGTGGCACGGATTCTACCTTACAAAGTGAGTCAGTAGATACGATCATGGAGAAATATCGTCCAGCAATGGAAGGTCTCGAAAGCCAAGCAGACACCAAGATTAATGCACTAGTTGGACGAGCTAAAACGGAGTACAGTACGAAAAAAGCCAACGGGGAAAGTATCGACTACGGTTACTTCTACAATAAATATATGGCGGCTGCCAAGGACTTAGAGGGAAATACAGATAAAGTATTTAACGCAGTGTTAAAAGCTGTTGAAAAAGACCTAGCAGCAAATGGGCATGATCAATCACAAGCTAAGGCAATGAAAAAAGAGTATGAAGCGAAGAAGAAGGCTCGCCGTGACGGGATTCTGAGTCAAGTGATGGGTAATTAATATCAAACAAAAAGGCTGCCAGTATATACGGCAGCCCTTTTTATTATTACATCGCAAGCTCACTCTTCAATGTAGTTTGAATCGTGCCAAGCTCATTTTCGTCCATTATATAGTACCAAACGCCATTAATCATTTTACCTTGTCCTTTTTGGATATAGAGCTGATTGACATTACCTACAGCTCCGCGGTAATTGGATTGGATAGATACCATTTCATCAAATGTTAAATTTGTTCGTATATTTTTGCCTAACGCAGCAAAGATGGTCTTATAATTCATAATACTTCCGACAGAAGCACCTTGCTTCAAAACTCCCTGGATCACTTGCTTTTGTCTGTCCTGGCGACCGAAGTCTCCACGTGGATCCTCATAGCGCATGCGTATGAAGGACAATGCCTCTTCGCCATTTAAGGAAAGTGCCCCTTTAGCGAAGGTATGTCCACCAGCAGCAAAGTCGATGTCATTATTTACGGTAATTCCACCAACAGCATCCACTATGTCCTGGAAGCTTTCCATGTTCACTTGAACGACATAGTCAATCGGGATATCTAATAAGTTTTCAGTTGTTGCCATAGACATCTCAATCCCACCAAATGCGTATGCATGGTTGATCTTGTCTTGTATGCCTTTTCCTACGATTTCCGTATACGTATCTCGCGGAATGCTGACCATTGTTGTTGTATTCGTTAAAGGGTTAACGGTCATGACGACCATCGTATCGGAACGTCCCTTGTCATTGTCTCGCTCATCTACACCTAGCACTAATACAGAAAAGGGGTCCTTTTCCTTGAATGTAACAGGCTCCGTACGTTTCTCAGAAACCTTTCGATCTATCGGCTCATGCATGTCTTTCACTGTATCAGTGACATCTTTATATAGGAAATACCCTAACAAAACAGTACCAACTACTAATATCCCACTAATTCCAAGTATCCACGACCATATTTTTCGCTTGTTTTTCACTGTTTTCCTCCATTATTGACTGGTAAAGTATGAACTCAGAAAACTACTCCACAAATTAGCACCATCACTATTTGGGCTGTTATCTTCCGTCAGAAATTCTGTGATTGCCACATCATCCGTCGCTGGCCAGTCAGTCCAGTGATTAATATAAGGGATATCATTGTCGTTTGCAAATGTTTCCAATGCTCTAACTTGTGTTAAATAGAACTGAGCTTGATAGAAGGGATGTGGGGGCTGTAACATCACTATTGTATCCTCAACTTCCTCTCTAGCTCTTTCCTGTACGGCTAAAATATGATCATGCTCATCCTCGATTGTCACTAGCCCGTTATTGTTTAGTGTAAATGGTTCCATTAGCACTAAGTCATATTCGGTATCCCATGCGATTTCTTCTAAATGCGTTTCCACGAACTCTTCTGAGGTGACATCCCAAGGTGAAAGTGTAATCTCAAATAAGCTGCCATATGTATTAGTTAGTGCCTCACTAAGCTGCTGACCGTATCCAGGGTTACCATCATTCATAACCGTAGAACCAACAATAAGCATTTGAATATTCTCGCTCTGGTCATATCGATCTAATACTAGCTCCTGTATTTTGGCATCAGCATTACTAAGTGCCGCGACCAATTCTTCTCTTGTTAACTCTAGCTCTTCAGGTAATGATGTCGTCTCCCCGCTGGAGGTTGGTTCCTCTTTTTGAACCTTTTCAATTTGAGGATCTATAGCAGTTTTTGACAAATTCTGTGCATTTTCTAGCTTATCCTTCCACATAAAGTAGCTCAATATTAAGATGATGACACAAAGTATCGATAGTACTAGCATAATAGACTTATGTAAATTCAAGTAATAACCTCCGTTTGGTTAAATAGGTATTATTTTATTTCAGATGGTTTTATTATACTGCCCTATGATAGAATAATAAAGATAATATATGTTATACTGAGTCAAAATTCGTAAAAGATAGAGAGAAGGAGTTATCAATTAATGGAAGAAACAATCAGTCTCCAGGATCTTTTTAAGACGTTAAAAAAGAGATTAGGGCTCATCATTGTCATGACAATTTTAGCAATAACAATTAGTGGTGTCGTTAGTTTTCTATTACTGACACCGATATACCAAACCTCGACACAAATTTTAGTGAACCAAGAGAAGACAGACGCAACTAACTTTAACTCCCAGGAAATACAAGCAAACCTACAGCTGATTAATACATACAATGTCATTATTAAAAGTCCAGCTATTCTTTCCTTAGTTATTGAGGAGTTAGATTTAGATACAACTACTACTGCCTTAACGGAGCAGATTACAGTAAATAATGCGGAAAACTCGCAGGTAGTCAATATTACGGTCCAGGACCCAGACCCAAAACGAGCAGTCGATATTGCCAATATGACGGCCGAGGTATTCCAAGCAGAGATTAAGAATTTGATGAAGGTAGATAACGTCAGTGTGTTAACACCGGCTATTCTATCGGATAATCCATCTCCAGTGAAGCCCAACCCGATGCTGAATATGGCGATTGGAGCAGTTATCGGCTTAATGCTAGGAGTAGGAATTGCCTTCCTAATGGAATATTTAGATACGACTGTGAAAAATGAGCAGGACGTAGAGGACGTATTAGGCTTACCAGTATTGGGACTGATCAGTGTTATTTCCGATAAAGATCTTCAAAGCACGAAGCTTGAAGTAGCAAGCAGACGAAAGAGGGCATAAAATGGCTAAGAAAAAAAAGAAAATCATCCAAACAGCAGCGAGAAAGCTCATCGCAGCAGCTAACCCTAAATCGATTGTTTCTGAGCAGTTTCGAACACTTCGAACAAATATCAATTTTTCCATGCCGGACAAGCCGATTAAAACATTAGTATATACTTCCGCCTCTCCAGGAGAAGGAAAATCGACGGTCGCTGCAAACACAGCGGTAGTATTTGCACAGGAAGGTAAGAAGGTACTGTTAATAGACGCGGATATGCGTAAACCGACCGTGCACTACACGTTTCACTTAACGAATACAGTAGGGTTATCCAATTTGTTAACTAGACAAGTATTACTAGAGGATGCGCTAAAGCAGACCGAAACGGAAAACTTACACATTATTACGTGTGGTCCTATTCCTCCAAATCCTGCAGAGCTACTAAGCTCCAATACAATGGGAAAACTAATTGAGCAATTAAAAGAACAATATGACCTAATCATTTTCGATGCACCGCCGATATTATCTGTGACAGATGCACAAATACTTTCGAACATATGCGATGGAACAATCTTAGTAATGAGTTCTGGAGAAACGGAAAAAGAAGCGGTCGTAAAGGCGAAGGAAGCATTAGTTTCTTCCCAAGCGAACATATTAGGAGTCGTTTTGAATAATTTCGTTCTTCAAAAGGATCATTATTATCAATATTATGGTTCGGGAGAGTGATTGGGCAACAATACCAATCACTCTTTTAATTTACAAAAAAGGGGATAAAGGTTATAAAATGGTAGATATACATGCTCATATACTCTATGGAGTGGATGACGGGCCAGCTACATTAGAAGAATCGCTTGGTTTATTATATCAGGCGGAAAAAGAAGGGCTAACTGATATTATCGTAACACCACATGGCTATCACCCACAATTTAATGTTCAAAGAGAAATCGTTTTGGAAAGATTTAATGAAATTCAAGAATTGGCAAAGGATAGAGGCATTTCGATCAATTTGAAGTTAGGTCAGGAAATTAGAATTGGTGAATCTACTATTCAACAAGTAGAATCTGGAGAGGCTTTTACATTAGGCAGCTCCAAATACGTTCTATTAGAATTACCTTCTTCTAGTATACCTGCGTATACAGTTCCAATTATCCAAGGAATTTTAAGCTTAAACAAAGTCCCGGTTATTGCTCATCCAGAGAGAAACAAAGCGATTGCAGAAAATCCAGGGAGACTGTTGAAGCTTATTAATCATGGAGCCATTGCTCAAGTAACAGCAGGAAGTCTCGCAGGACATTTTGGGAAAAAAGTTCAAAAACAATCCCTACAATTAGTAGATTGTAATTTAGTCCATACATATGGATCGGACGTACATAATTTGAAAACACGCCCATTTTTATTTGATGTTGGGCTAAGCTATTTGGAAAAACATAAAAGATTGAATGCGGTAGATATATTTTTGGAGAATAATGCACGAATTATGGAAAATGGAGAGGTCATTATGCTAGAGCCTGGGTCTCCTAGCACTAAAAACTGGTGGAGTCTATTTTAATGGAAATGTAATATTCGTAAAAAAATAGGGTTTGTCGAAGTGATGAGGATATTTGAATCATCACTTTTTTACTGTTATTAAATAGATTTTTGTTGTCTTTATGAACGCAAAGACCCTTTAATAAACCAGTAAAAGGTAAAAATAAAATAAGTTCGAATGAACTATAAAAATAACATTAATATTAAATAACGAACGTACGGCTCATATTTTACATATTTTTGATAGAGCTATTGATAAAAAATGTTAGTATAATAAATCATATCGATGATAGAGGTAGTAAAATAGTCTTTGTTATGACAGAATGTTTCATTTTCATGACGTTGAAACAACTAACTTCTTCTATCAAAAGTGCTATAATAATATGTAACTGGAAAGTTGTATATACACTGGTACTAGAATGGGAGAGTGCTCCATGTCATTAAAAAGAAGAATGTCGATGCTGATTTTTGTAGATTCCTGTATAGTTTTGTTCTCTATCTATATAGGATATTTTTTATTGCATCCAATCGACAACCCCTTTACGGATCTCGTTCTGTTGGTTAGCGCGATTTCCATATTTGTAGCCCACCATAGCTTTGCAATGTTCTACGGTCTCTATCGCAAGGTGTGGGAATATGCCTCCATTAGAGAGTTGCTCTCTATTTTCAAGGCTGTGAGCTTTTCTATCCTAACCGTTGCTGTTATTCAATGGCTAGCCATGGGCGATGTACTCTTTAGAGCGTTATTCATCACATGGATGCTGCATTTACTGCTGATCGGCGGGACAAGACTCTCGTGGAGAGTGTTCCGTGATACTTTCATAACCGGACAAAAAGCAAATGACACGAAAAAAAGAACCTTAATCATTGGAGCGGGAGCAGCCGGTACGATGATTGCCAGACAGCTACTAAAAAATGTAGATTCACCTCTTAGACCAATCGCTTTTTTAGACGACGATGTGGCCAAAAAGGGATTAGACATTTTTAATATGCGTGTCCTTGGTGGAACGGATAGCGTAGAGGACTTTGTGCTCGAGCAAAACATTGAGCATATTATCATCGCCATACCTTCCATGGAAAAAACACGTCGGGCTATGCTACTACAGCAATGCTTAGACACAGGCATACGTACACAAACGATGCCGCTGATTGAGGACCTACTAACTGGTAAGGTCTCTATCAATGAAATACGAGATGTTAAGATTGAAGATTTACTCGGTCGAGACGAGGTAGAGCTAGACTTGGCTACCATCTCCTCGAAGTTAACTGGCAAAAGAATACTAGTTACTGGAGCGGGCGGCTCCATCGGCTCAGAGATTTGTAGACAGGTTGCAAGATTTAACCCAGAACAAATTATTCTTCTCGGCCATGGCGAAAATTCTATCTATACAATAGACATGGAATTGCGTCAAAAGGTTGCATCTGAAACGAAATTAATTCCAATTATCGCAGATGTGCAGGACCGCAATCGTATATTCGACATTGTTTCGGAATACAAGCCGGACGTGATTTATCATGCCGCAGCACATAAGCATGTCCCGTTAATGGAATACAATCCAATGGAGGCAGTGAAAAACAATATTTTTGGAACTAAGAATATTGCAGAGGCAGCGGATGTGTTTGGCGTGGAGTACTTCGTTATGATTTCCACAGATAAAGCAGTGAACCCACCAAACGTCATGGGCGCAACGAAACGCTTTGCCGAGATGATCGTTCAAAACCTCGCGAAGGAAAGCAATACGAAGTTTGCTGCTGTTCGTTTTGGGAATGTATTAGGATCACGTGGAAGCGTAGTGCCTCTCTTTAAGAAGCAAATTGCTGCAGGTGGACCAATAACTGTAACAGACCCTGAAATGACAAGATACTTTATGACAATACCCGAAGCATCGCGCTTAGTTTTACAAGCGGGAAGCCTAGCAAGTGGTGGAGAAGTGTTTGTGTTAGACATGGGAGAGCCAGTCAAGATTGTTGACTTAGCCAAAAACCTGATCAAACTATCCGGCTTTAGAGAAGGAGAAATTGGCATTGAATACTCTGGCATTAGACCCGGAGAAAAACTATTTGAGGAGCTTTTAAACGACAACGAGATTCAAAGTCGATTTGTCTTCCCAAAAATCCATGTAGGAAAAGCAAACCCAATAAGTGAAGCAGAGCTGAAATACGTAATGGAAAAGCTCCCTGAAATGGATAAAGCAACATTAAAAGAAACATTAATCGGATTAGCTAACCATAAATTTGTAGATTCACCGATTAAGGAACATGTCTGATTTCAATTATCTGACAAATGAAGGAGATCGAGGATGAAAAAAGTAAGAAAAGCCATTATTCCAGCAGCAGGTCTAGGAACTCGATTCCTACCTGCTACAAAAGCAATGCCAAAGGAAATGCTACCAATCGTCGATAGACCGACGATTGAATATATCGTAGAAGAGGCAATTGCTTCTGGAATTGAAGATATTATTATCGTTACAGGTAAAGGGAAACGATCCATAGAGGACCACTTTGATCGTAACTTCGAATTAGAAGAAAACCTTCGAGAAAAAGGAAAATACGAGCTGTTAGATAAGATTAACCAATCTTCCGAGGTAGAAATTCATTATATACGTCAAAAAGAACCAAAGGGGTTAGGACATGCTGTATGGTGTGCTCGTAACTTCATAGGAGACGAACCATTCGCCGTATTACTCGGAGATGACATCGTCCAAGCAGAAAAACCATGCCTTCAACAGTTAATGGAGCAGTATGATGAAACGGGCTCATCTGTCATTGGAGTTCAACAAGTGGCAGAAGAAAATACACACCGCTACGGAATTATTGATCCAAGTGGTCAAGAAGGCAGGCGTTATCAGGTTAGTAATTTTGTTGAAAAGCCAGAACAAGGTACCGCACCATCTAATCTAGCTATTATGGGACGCTATGTTCTCACACCTGAGATTTTTGGATTCTTAGATAAGCAGCAGGCTGGTGCTGGTGGAGAAATACAGTTAACTGATGCTATTCAAGAGTTAAACCAAGTTCAAAATGTGTATGCTTACGATTTTGAAGGTAAGCGATTTGATGTTGGAGAGAAGTTAGGGTTTATACAAACTACGATAGAATTTGCTTTGGATAATGAGGTCTTAAGAGAAGAATTATTAATTTATCTAAACCAACTTACAGAAGTACAAATGAATGAAGTAAAAAAATAGTAAAAAAGAGATTTTTAAAAGAAAATTTGAAAGTTCTTTACAGTTGCTTCGATAATCAATCTGCACCTGGAATCGTATGATTAGCTTACAAGTGACTTTGAAAAAAACATGATAATTCATACTTAGGTGCAAAATAAATAAGTAAGTAAGGGTGTATATAATGTACATGAAATTTAAAAGGTTAATCGATATTGTTTTATCTTTATTTGGGCTTATTATATTTTCTCCAGTATTCCTAATATTAATTATAGCAATAAAATTTGAATCCCAAGGTCCCGTTCTTTTTAAACAAAAAAGAATAGGGATTCATAAAAAACATTTTTTTATATTAAAGTTCCGAACAATGAGATTAAATTCACCACAAGATACACCCACTCATTTATTAGACAATCCAGAGCAATACATTACTAAGATAGGAAAATTTCTTAGAAAAACTTCTCTTGACGAACTCCCACAGATTTGGAACATCTTCATAGGCGAAATGAGTATAGTTGGTCCTAGGCCAGCACTCTGGAATCAGTATGATTTAATTGAAGAAAGAGATAAATATCGAGCTAACGATGTAAAGCCTGGATTAACTGGTTGGGCACAAATTAATGGAAGAGATGAAATTACTATAGAGGATAAAGCTAAATTAGACGGAGAGTATGTTCATCAAATTGGATTCGGAATTGATGTGAAGTGTTTCTTTAAAACGATAATTAGTGTTGTCAAGAGTGATGGAATTAAAGAAGGTAAAACCGTCTCGAAATAAAATAAGAAACTAATAGATACAAAGGAGTTTATGTAGATTGAAAAAGATATTAATTACAGGAAAAAATGGATACATCGGAGGAGAATTTGTAGCCTGGTTAACTCACTCGACTAATAACTATCAAATAGAAATGATTAGTGTAAGGGATAACTCCTGGAAAGATGTCGATTTTTCTACATATGATACTGTTCTTCATCTAGCAGGAATCGCTCATGTTTCACGAAATCCAAAAATGGAAGAACTATATTATACGATTAATCGGGACTTGACATTTGAACTGGCTAAAAAGTCAAAGTTAGAGGGTGTTAGTCAATTTATATTTATGAGTAGTATCATTGTATATGGTGAGAGTACAAAAGCTAGTCAAGTTATAAATCAAAATACTCTCCCTAAACCAAGCAACTTTTATGGAAATAGTAAATTCCAAGCAGAAAATAAGATTAAGGATTTAGAAGATACTGATTTTAATATAGTTATTATTCGTCCACCAATGATATATGGAAAGAATTCAAAAGGGAATTACCCTAAATTATCTAAAGTCGCAAGGAAAACACCTTTTTTTCCTAGTATAAAAAATCAGCGTAGTATGTTACATATAGATAATTTATGTGAATTTATTAAACTTATGATAGATAACAAGGAATCAGGTTTATTTTTCCCACAGAATCAAGAGTATACTGAAACTAGTGAAATGGTACGTATGATCGGTGAGGTTCATGGGAATAATATACGTCTTATTCGTATGTTTAATCCATTAATTGTATTTTTTATTGAGAGAATTGATTTTTTGAATAAAATGTTTGGTAACCTAGTTTATGATAAAGAACTTAGTTCTTATAAAGATGTCTATCAGATCAGAAATTTTAAAGAGAGTATATACTTAACAGAAAGAGGGGAAAATATTGATAAAGAAAAGAGTCCTAATTTTAGTAAATCATGATATTGTAATTTATAATTTTAGGAAAGAATTGGTAGAGCGTCTTATTAGTGAAGGTGCTGAAGTTTATATATCATCCCCATATGGTGAAAGAATAAAAGAGTTAATATCCATGGGTTGTCAATACCAAGAAATAAATTTAGACAGACATGGGACTAATATTATTAATGAGTTAAAACTAATAAAGCTATATAAAGATTTGGTTAAAAGAGTTAATCCAGATGTTGTTTTGACTTATACAATAAAACCTAATATATATGGAGGAATAGCTTGTAAATCACAAGGAGTTCCATACATTGCAAATATAACTGGATTAGGAACAGCTGTAGAAAAAAAAGGTATTTTGCAGAAAATTATAATTCTTTTATATAGACACTCTTTTAAAAAAGTTCAAACTGTCTTCTTTCAAAATAAAGAAAATAACCAATTTTTTGAAGACAATAAAATAGCATTAGGGAAACATAAGCTTATTCCGGGATCTGGAGTTAATTTAAATGATTTTTGTTTGCTAACTTACCCACCAGAGGAAAATATAGAATTTTTATTCATTTCGAGAATTATGAAAGAAAAAGGTATTGATCAATATTTAGAGGCTGCACAAAATATCAGAAGTAAATATCCAAATACTAAATTTCATATATGTGGTTTTTGCGAGGAGGCATATGAAGAAGTATTAGAGGAATTACAAAAAAAGGATGTAATAAAATATCATGGCATGCTTAGGAATGTTAAGGAGATTCTAAGCAAAACTCATTGTACTGTCCATCCGTCCTATTACCCTGAGGGTATTTCAAATGTGCTACTTGAAAGTGCTTCTTCAGGGAGACCTATCATTACTACTAATCGAAGTGGCTGTAAAGAGGTTGTTGAGGAGGGGGTCAATGGTTTTCTGGTTGAACCGAAAAATGGTAAAGATTTAACCGAAAAGTTAATTACATTCATAGAAATGAAGTATGATGAAAAAAGAGATATGGGTCTTAATGGAAGGCAGAAAGTTGAAAGAGAGTTTAATCGTAATATAGTAGTTGAAGAATATCTAAAAGAAATTAAAAATATATAGAGGTGTAGTATAAGTGAACTATAAGAAATTAATACGGAGTCAGAAGTTAAGACTAAAAATATTAAAATCTATAGATTTCTTACCAGATATTTTGATGATTAAATTGCAGTATAAAATAAGTACTGGTAGGAAGTTAAATATAAAAGAACCAAGAAGGTTTACTGAGAAAATTCAATGGTATAAGCTCAATTATCGTGATCCTTTAATGGTTAAGTGCTCTGATAAATACGAAGTAAGAGAATATATTTCATCAAAAGGATATAGTGATATCTTAGTTCCATTATACGGGGTTTATAATACCGCTGAGGAAATCAATTTTGAGGAATTACCAAACCAATTTGTATTAAAAACTACTAATGGAAGCCATACTAATATAATATGTGAGGATAAATCTACATTAGACATTGAGGCTACAAAGAATAAGTTAAATAATTGGTTAACAGCATGGGAAGGCAAAGTAGGAAGAGAATGGGCTTATTATGGTATAAAGCCAAAGATTATTTGTGAAAAGCTATTAGAAAAAGATCAAAATAATGATTTAATAGATTATAAATTTTTTTGTTTCAACGGTAAGCCTTTTTCTCTATATGTAATTGTTGAAAGATACCTTAAAGATGGTATTAAGCTAGGGATATTTGATACAGAGTTTAATAAACTCTCTTATCATAGGGATGATATACCCGAACTAAAAAAAAGTATTAACAAACCAGAAAAATTTGAGGAAATGTTAGAAATAGCCAAAGATTTGTCGCAAGACTTTCCCCATGTAAGAGTAGATTTATATAATATTAATGGGAAAATTTACTTTGGAGAGCTAACTTTTTATACTGGAAGCGGTTATCACGGATACTCTCCGGATGAATTTGATTATATTCTTGGAGAAAGATTTCATATACCAGCACAAATCAAATAACGAATGAGAATAGTAATCCTTCTAGGATGAGTCAATCAAAGAGAATTGAATTATTTATAATGGGAGAAACTAAAGATTAATATAATTTGAAATGGGGAGTTTAAAAACTTTATAGAAGAAATATTTTTTTATTAAGGGGAAATAATATGAAAAAAGTAACTATTTTAATGTCTACTTATAATGGTGAAAAATATATCAAAGAACAAATAGAAAGTATTCTTAACCAAAGTTATGAAAACATTGATTTAATCGTTAGAGATGATGGTTCTAGTGATTCTACAATTGACATCCTAGAGGAATATTCTATGCAAGGTAAATTGAAGTGGTATGGAGGAGATACAAATCTTAAGCCTGCTTATAGTTTTTTAGAATTAGTAAGGAATGCTAGCGATACTGATTTTTACGCTTTTGCAGATCAAGATGATGTATGGGATAGAGAAAAAATTGAAGTAGCAATAAACTATTTAGAACCTTTTAAGCAACAAACTCCTATTCTATACTGTTCCACTACAAAATTAGTTGATCAAAATTTAAATGAAATTGCCCCAATTGCTTACAATAAAAGCTATAGACTTTCATTTGGAGAATCACTCGTTCAGTCTGTGTCACCAGGATGTACATTTGTTTTTAATTATAGTTTAAAAAAACATATATCCAATTTTAAAGGTGAGGATATTATTATGCATGATTCATTAGCTTATAAACTTGCTTGTGGATTAGGACAAGTAGTATTTGATAAACAACCACATATCAGTTATAGGCAACATGGAGGTAATGTTATTGGAAATGAAACTTCTTTTATAAAAAAAAATATTAATAGAATGAAAAGATTTATGTTTCCTAGGGTCCCAAATAGTAGGTTAAGATCGGCTATAGCTTTAAAAAAAAATTATGGTGATATATTTGATGAAAAAACTTTAATAACTCTAAATTTATTAATTAATTATAAAAGTTCTTTTTTGAATAAATTAAAATTGATTAGAAATAAAGATATACAAATGGTTAATGGATTAGACAATTTTTTCCTTAAAATTTTAATTTTGTTGGGGAAAGTTTAAGAGGAGAATAGATTAATGGAACAATTGAGAAACAAAGAAGTTAATCTTAGAAATATGCTTTCTGGAATTTTATTAGGAGTTTATTTTTTTTCCCTAATTATTTATCTTGGTTTCCCTGTAAATATATTGATTTATTTAAGCATATTATCTTGTATATTAATTATAATTATCAACAATAATAATGCTGAGTATATAATATCCACTTATCTTGGAATTTTTGTTATTACTTTAACTACCCAAACAAATTACCTAATACCTTTCACTATAATAAACTTCTTTATCTTGATATTCTTTTATAGAAAAAAAATAATTAAATCAATATCCAAGCCTGTACTCTTATTGATTCTTTTAGTATGTTGTATAGCAATTTCAATAGTAAACTCTATAAATTTGAAATTAGCTATAGATGGTCTGACTTCCTATTTTATAGCTACCCTAATATTCTTTAATATTGCTTTTTTGGCAAGAAGAAAATTAGATTTGTCAAATCTGTATTGGTTATTTACTTTTTTTATTTTTACTATGCTATTTGTGTTTTTTTATAGTCATTCTATAAGTGAACTTTCCCAAACACATAGAGCACTAATATATTTTATCGGGGATAGTGGTACACGATCAAACACATTGGCAGGATATCTAGCTGCTTTAATTTTTATTTGCTTTGGCTCTTTTAAACTTAATAAATCTTACTTTAAAAAAATAGTTTCTTTGATATGTATGGGGGCTATTATTTTAATGATGTATTTTTTCATTTCAAGAGGAGCCTATTTGGGTATGTTAGTTGCTATTATACCCTTATTGATTATTAAAGTTTCTCGGACAAGATTTTTGTTAATTAACTTTCTAATAATAATAGGCTTAATATCTATTTCTTTTTCGAACCTAGCGGAGAATAGAATATTTAATCTTAGTAAGGAAGATTATTCTAATGGAAGGATAGAATACTATACATTAGCATTAGAACAACTTAAGTTACATCCTTTGATTGGGAACGGTATGAATCAATTTGGTTTTTTGGCAGGTATGAACAAATTAGAAGATCCTCATAATTGGTTATTAGCATATCTGTCAGCTATAGGATTAGTAGGAACAATCATATTTTTGTTTTTTATATATTATATAGTGAAGACGATTTTTCTTGTTAACCTAAGAGAAACGAAATCTAACAAGGAATTATTAGTAATGGCACAGGCTGTGTCTGTTCCAATAGTTCATGGTATGGTAGAACCGACTATGTCTACAAGTTTGCCCTTCATGTTTTTTTGTATCCTAGCCGCTGTTCTTTATGGAAATTACTTCAAACCAAATAAAAGATTAAATAGTTTTTAAAATGAGGTTGGATATGAAAAATAACATAAATACTTTATTAAAGAATAGTATTAAAAATATGTTTTATACTTTTTCTGTGCAAAGTTTAGCTTTAATAATAAATATGGCAAGAGTACTTTTAATACCTAAAGTAATTGGTATTGAAGATTATAGCTACTGGCAGCTATTTTTATTTTATATTGGATTTGTAGGTTTTTTTCATTTTGGTTTTAACGATGGAATTTATCTTCGATATGGCGGTGTAACCTACAAGGAATTAGATAAAGAAAAATTAAGGTCATATTTTTATATTCTAGTTACTAAGCTGACATTAATTGCATCTGGAATAATTATTTATTCATTAACATTCTATGGAGGGGAAGAGAGATTTACTGTATGGATTGGCACAGCAATTTGTTTAATAGTAAATAATATTATCGGTTATATTGGAATTATACTACAGTGTACAAATAAATTTAAAGATTATTCAAAAATTATTCTATTGGATAAGTTAGTTTTTTTAATTTTATTATTTTTATTGTTATTTTTCAAATTCTTAAATTATGAATATTATATTATTGCTTATGTTACATCAACTTTTATTAGTCTAATTTTTGCTTTGTATATTTGTAGGGACTTAATTTTTGGAAAAGTAATCTCTCTTATGCCTTCCTTAAGAGGGTATCTAATTAACATTAAAATTGGAAGCTTTTTAATGGTAGCCAATATTGCCAGTATGCTCATTTTAGGTTTTGGAAGATTTCTTATTGATGAGATATGGGGAATAAATACTTTTGGGGAAATCTCTCTTTCAATATCAATAACAAGTATGTTATTAATTTTTATTAATGCTATTAGTATAGTCTTGTTTCCAGCACTCAGACAAACAGCTGAAGAAAATCATGCACAAACCTTTGTTACCATTAGGGTATTGTTAACATTTTTATTAATGTGTACTTTGTTATTATACGGCCCGATTGAGTTTTTTTTACAATGGTGGTTACCAGAATACAGTGAAAGTTTGAGGTTTCTAATAATTTTATTTCCACTTTGTATATTCGAGGGAAAAATGCAGATGTTATTAGGTACTTATCTTAAAGTACTAAGATATGAGAAAATTTTACTTCGAGTTAATTTAATTTCTTTGCTTATCAGCGTTTTATTATGTTTATATTCGGGTTACATATTAAAGGATATTAAATGGATTCTAATTTCTATGGTAGTTGGAATAATTATAAGATCTATAATTACTGAATTCTATTTAGCAAAAAAATTTAATGTATCTTTTATAAAAATTTCTCTTAGTGAAATGTTTTTGACAATTATCTTTATGATAGTTACTTGGTACTCCCCAGTTACATTATTTAGCTTTTTCTTTTACTTATTAAGTTTAATAATTTTTACTACAATAAATAAAAGGGAAATTAGAAATTCTTTTAACATAATAAAAAAATATTTTTAGATAAAAAAGTGAATCTATTTATAAAGGAGATTTTATAATTGAAAGGTATAATTTTAGCCGGCGGAAGTGGAACACGTTTATATCCTCTAACGTTAGTAACAAGTAAACAGCTACTTCCAATTTATGATAAACCTATGATTTATTACCCACTCTCCACTTTAATGTTAGCTGGTATAAGAGATATATTGATAATATCTACTCCAGAGGATACACCTCGTTTTAAAACATTGTTGGGAGACGGTTCACAGTTCGGTATAAATTTAAAATATACAGTACAACCTTCACCTGAGGGTCTAGCTCAAGCATTTATTCTAGGTGAAGAATTTATTCAAGAAGATTCTGTGGCTATGGTATTAGGGGACAATATATATTATGGAAGTGGTATGAGAAAAATACTTCGTAAGGCTGCCGAAAAAAAAACTGGAGCCACAGTATTTGGATATCACGTTCAAGATCCCCAGCGATTTGGTGTTGTTGAGTTTAACGATAATGGGAAAGTGATAAGTGTAGAAGAGAAGCCAAAGTGTCCAAAATCAAACTACGCTATTACAGGATTATACTTCTATGATAATAGAGTAGTTGAAATAGCTAAAAATGTTGAACCATCTATCCGTGGTGAACTTGAGATTACTTCTATTAATGAGGCTTATTTGAAATCAGGAGAATTAAATGTTGAATTATTAGGACGTGGATTTACTTGGTTAGACACAGGAACACACCAAAGTCTAGTAGAAGCTACAAATTTCGTGAAAACGATTGAAGAACATCAAGGTATGAAAATTGCGGCATTAGAAGAAATCAGCTTTATTAATAACTGGATTAGTAAAGAAAAACTAATTGAATGTGGAAATATGTTAAGTAAAACAGAGTATGGCCAATACCTCCTTAAAGTAGCAAACGGTGAAATTAAATACTAATTTGGAAAGTGTGAGAAAAGAATGAATTTTATTAACACGGTAATTGACGGATTAATAGTAGTAGAACCAAAGCATCATGGTGATCATCGTGGTTGGTTCATGGAAACATATAATGAGGAGAATTTTTTTGAAGCTGGAATAAATGTAAAGTTTGTTCAGGATAATCATTCTTTCTCGGCTGAAAAAGGAACTCTAAGAGGGTTACATTTTCAATTAAATCCGAAAGCACAGACAAAATTGGTCCGTTGTACAAAAGGGGCAATTTACGATGTTGCTGTGGATATACGAAAAGGTAGCTCTACTTATGGAGAATGGTTTGGAATAGAGTTAACAGCAGAAAACAAAAAACAATTACTTATTCCAAAAGGGTTTGCTCATGGTTTTATGACGTTAACTCATGATGTGGAAGTTCAATATAAAGTGGATGAACTTTATGCACCTGAGTGTGACAGAGGAATCATCTGGGATGATCCTGCAATTGGAATCAAGTGGCCAATGGATATTAGACCTATATTGTCAACAAAAGATGATATGGCACCACTATTAAGAAATGCAGAGAATAATTTCAAGTATGGGGTGTAGTTCGATGAAGATATTAGTGACAGGCTATACAGGGCAACTTGGTTATGATGTTGTACAACAAGGATTACGGTTAGGTTTAAATATGGTAGGAATTGGATCAGAAGATTTAGATATTACAAGTAAGGAGGCCGTTTCTTTATACATAAAAAAAGTGAAACCAAGTGCAATTATTCATTGTGCTGCATTTACAGCTGTTGATACAGCTGAAGATGATAAAGCAAAGTGTCAGCTTGTAAATGTAGAAGGAACAGTTCATTTAGCAAAAGCAGCAAAAGAAATCGATGCGAAGTTTATGTATATAAGCACAGACTATGTTTTTAATGGTGAAGGAGATAGACCATTTGTTGAAACTGATCAACCTAGTCCAATAGGTTACTACGGAAAAACGAAGTTAGAAGGAGAGGAAGTAGTAAAAAAACTATTGGAAGAATGGTTTATTATTCGAATTTCATGGGTTTTTGGTATCAATGGTAACAACTTTGTTAAGACAATGCTAAGGCTGGCAGAAACTAGGGATGAATTAAATGTTGTTGGAGATCAGTTTGGTTCACCCACTTATACGTATGATTTAGCGAAATTATTGATTGATATGATTAAAACTGATAGATATGGAGTTTATCATGCTTCCAATGAAGGTTATTGCAGTTGGTCAGAATTCTCCCGAGAAATATTTAGACAAGCCAATATTCAAGTAAATGTGAACTCCATTTCTACAGAAGAATATCCTACTCGGGCTGTACGACCAAAAAATTCCCGAATGTCAAAACAAAAACTTGTAGACCACGGTTTTAATCCATTACCTACCTGGCAAGATGCTGTTATGCGATATCTAAAAGAATTAAAAGAAGAGGTGAAATAAATGTCAAAAAAGAAAGTGCTTGTTACTGGCGGTGCAGGGTTTATTGGAGGTAACTTTGTACAGTACATGGTTAATAAGTATCCTAACTATGAAATTTTTAATTTAGATTTATTAACTTATGCAGGAGATTTAACAAAGCATTGTGATATTGAGAAAAAAGAAAACTATCACTTCGTAAAAGTAGATATTACGGATTATGAAGCAGTAAGTTCTTTATTTAATGAAAAGAAATTTGATTTTGTTGTTCATTTTGCTGCAGAAAGTCACGTTGATCGTTCAATTACAGACCCAGGAGTTTTCGTTAAGACTAATGTACTTGGAACTCAAGTATTATTAGATGCTTCCAAGCAAATTGGAGTTACAAAATTTGTACATGTATCCACGGATGAAGTTTATGGGGAGTTAGACTTTGACCCGACTACATTTTTCACTGAGGAAACTCCGCTACAACCAAATAGCCCATATAGTGCAAGTAAAGCATCCTCTGACCTCTTAGTTCGTGCTTATCATGAAACCTATGGATTACCGATTAATATTACCCGCTGCTCTAATAACTACGGTCCATATCATTTTCCAGAAAAATTAATCCCTTTAACAATTTCTAGAGTATTAAACGATCAGAAAGTACCAGTTTACGGTGACGGAAAGAACATTCGTGATTGGTTACATGTTATTGATCATTGTGCTGCAATTGATCTAGTGATGCATGAGGGCTTAAACGGTGAGGTATACAATGTTGGTGGTCATAATGAGCGTACAAACCTGGAAGTAGTTAAAGCTATCATTAGTGCTATAGGTAAATCAGAGGATTTAATAGAATTTGTAAAGGACCGCCTTGGTCACGATAAACGATATGCTATTGATCCAACTAAATTAGAAGAACTAGGTTGGAAACCAACGTATACATTTGAAACAGGTATTACTCAAACCATTCAATGGTATCTTGATAACAAAGAATGGTGGGAACAAATTATTAGTGGGGAATATCAAAATTACTTTGATGAACAGTACAGTTTGTAATGCCTGAATGGTAAGAAAGGAAGGCGTGTCTATGTATAAAATTGCAGTAGCAGGAACAGGATATGTAGGTTTAGTAGCAGGTGTATGTTTTGCAGAGGTAGGTCATCAAGTAACTTGTGTAGATATTGATCAAGCTAAAGTAGAACTTATGAAATCTGGTAAGTCTCCTATCTATGAAACAGGATTAGAAGAATTAATGCAAAAAAACTATGCTGCAGGTAGAATAAATTACTCTACTGATTATCGAGCAGCCTATAAAGATGCGGATGCAATATTTATAGGTGTCGGTACACCCGAACAGCCAGATGGTTCTGCAAACCTTTCCTATATAGCAACAGTAGCAAGACAAATCGCAGAGTCTATTGAAAAAGACTGCCTAGTAGTAGTTAAATCGACGGTGCCTGTTGGTACGAATGATAAAGTTGAACAGTTTATCCAAGACTTTCTAGTGAATGATGTTCGTGTAGAAGTAGCTTCTAATCCAGAGTTCTTAGCACAAGGCTCGGCTGTACATGATACGTTACATGCAGAACGAATTATCATTGGTACTGAAAGCAAATGGGCTGAAGAAGTTCTAAAGGACATATATAAACCATTTAATTTACCAATCGTATCTGTAAATAGAAGATCAGCAGAAATGATTAAATATGCTTCGAATGACTTCTTAGCACTTAAAATTTCGTATATGAATGATATTGCTAACCTTTGTGAACTGGTTGGAGCAGATATTCAAGATGTTGCAAAAGGGATGAGCTTTGATAGTCGTATAGGAAGCAAGTTTTTGAACGCTGGTATTGGCTATGGGGGATCTTGTTTCCCAAAAGATACAAAGGCTTTAGAGAATCTTGCAAAACAAAATGGTTATGATCTAAAAACCGTTTCTGCTGCAATTGATATTAATAAAGAACAAAAAACAAAGTTATACAAAAAGGCTAGCAAAAGACTTATTACTTTCAACGGTCTTAAAGTGGCAGTATTAGGCTTAACCTTTAAGCCAGGTACAGATGATTTAAGAGAAGCGGCTTCCTTAGAAAATATCCCTCTTCTATTAGAACAAGGTGCGGATATTTATGCTTTTGATCCCGTAGGTGCTGAAAACTTTGCTAAAGTTCATCCAGAAGGAAAAATTGGCAAAGGTACTATTACCTATGTATCGAATTTAGAGCATGCTTTAGCTGACGCCAATGTTTGCTTTATCTTTACGGAGTGGGGAGAAGTAAAAGCTGTTACTCCTGATAAATATAAAGAGTTGATGAGAACTCCTTTAGTCTATGACGGAAGAAATATTTACTCAGTAGAAGAAATGGAAGCAGCAGGCGTAGAATACTACTCTATTGGCAGAAAACCAGTAACTAGAGATGTATTAGAGCTACAAAAGGAGGCAAAAAGTAATGGGTTACCAACCACTAGACATAAATAAAACCTATCTGGTCACAGGAGCAGCAGGATTTATTGGATACTATCTATCTAAAAAGCTGTTAGATGAAGGGTGCCAAGTCATTGGTTTTGATAATATAAATGATTACTATGACGTCAACTTAAAATACGCTCGTCTAGAAAAGCTTGAACCATATGATAATTTTACTTTTATCAAAGGAGATCTTGCAGATAAGGACGCAGTTACTAACCTATTTGAAAAATATTCTCCTAATATAGTTGTTAACCTAGCAGCTCAAGCTGGGGTACGTTATTCAATAGAAAATCCAGATGTGTATATACAAAGCAATATCATTGGTTTCTATAATATATTAGAAGCTTGTCGCCATTACCCTGTAGATCACTTAGTATATGCTTCCTCTAGCTCTGTATATGGTGCCAATAAAAAGGTCCCATTTGAAGAAACAGATTTTGTGGACAATCCCTTGTCTCTTTATGCTTCTACGAAGAAGTCTAATGAGTTAATGGCACATACTTATAGTCATCTTTACAAAATTCCAGCTACAGGTCTTCGTTTCTTTACCGTATACGGACCTATGGGTCGTCCTGATATGGCATATTTTGGATTTACTAATAAGTTATTTGCGGGGGAGTCTATCCAAATTTTCAACAATGGAGACTTTGAAAATGATTTATACAGAGACTTTACATACGTTGACGATATTGTAGAAGGCATCGAACGTTTATTGAGCAATCCACCAACTAATGAAGGTGTCCAGCATGATGTATTCAATATAGGAAATAATAATCCAGAAAAATTAATGGTCTTTATCGAATCATTAGAAAAAGCATTAAGTAATGCAGCTGGAAAAGAAATAACCTTTGTTAAAGAATTTCAACCTTTAGTAGCTGGAGATGTACCTGCTACCTATGCTTCAACAGATCGCCTACAAGAAAAAGTAGACTTTAAACCTAAAACATCAATTCAAGAGGGTCTGCAGAAGTTCGCTGATTGGTATGTAAACTATTATCAAATTAATAAATAATAAGAAAGCAACTGAGAATTCTTCAGTTGCTTTTTTATTTGTCCTCAATTTTTATGATAGCATTAGCTTCTATATATTAAACCTTCAACTTCTCAATTTTTCATATTAAATAATAAGATTTATTAATAAAACAAAATATGGAATTATTATGTATAAATAGTATAATATGAGTGTAGGTTACACACAGTAATGCAAAATATTAATCAAATAAGAATTGGAGAATTATATGGATAGTAATTGGGTAATGGAGCAATCCAAAACAAGTCACCATAAGATGGCGATTTATCTTTTACCTTTAGTAGTTTTTCTAGGTTTTTTACATCCTGCACTTTTCATAATAGGAATTGTTATTTTTTTTCTTTTAACTTCCTTTAAGATGCTTAAATCTATGTTATTATGGGTGATTATATTAGGTGTTATTTCACTTGTCTTACCTTTCTTAGCTCCTATTATATTTATCATTATGATTGTTTTATTCTTTTTAAGAATTGGTTACGTGCTACAAAATTGGAGACCAATTTTAGCTGGAATTCTCTTATACGGAATGGCATTTATACTCATTTCCCGTTCATTTGATTTGTTTGATTCTAATCATGGAGAATTACTAGTAGATACTATTACTGAAGGTTTAGCTATGAGTGTTTTGAGTTACTTTTTGCTGAGACATTTACTTAAGTGGCTTTATGAATTTAATTATACTAGCTATGCAGCATTAGGTATCATGGGAAGTGCTCCTGTAATAATTATTACATTTGTTTTACCTTTTCTAAAATTACATATAGGTAGTGATTTTTTCACTACTGAAACACCTATTGAAACAAAACCTCTTGCTGGACAAGCAACAGTTACTGCCAGCGAGGTATATAGCTCGCGGACAATCGTTTCCGCAATACAAAATTATATGTACGTAGATGAACACATAAGGACAGCACCTGATGGAGATATTACAAATAATTTATCCTATAATGGACCGGATAAAACAGCTCCAAGTGACGATTTAGTTACTGTAAAATCACATTTAAAAACTAGCACTGATGCTGACTTAACAAATAACTTCTCCTATAGAGACCCTCTAATAGTAGAAGAAACGAGCATAAATACAAATTTAGAGACTTCTACAAAAGATAAGCTTATTGAAAATACACAAGTAACAATTACAGGTCAAGTAGCAATTGTTAGGTTAATAGATGTTTTAAAGAAGCAGCAAAATAAAAAAGAGGTATAAGAATATCTACTTCTGTTTAATCTCATAGAAATGTTAGACCACACTTTGGTTCTAGCCAATACTTATAATCCATAGTCATTAGAAACAGTCTGGAAAGTAGATAGAGTCTTAGTTTTAAAATTAACATGATAATAACAGGGGGAGTTTTTGATGGGTGTATTCCGTGGTGGTGGTAAAATTGCAACTACAGTTCTTGGGGGAGTAGCTAAAGGCGGGGTTATGCTAGTTAGCAAAGCAATATCTACGAAGAATGAAAAAGTAGGTCGCTATGTAGGAGAATTAGGCGACAGTGTTATTGAGGCATCCAAGTATGCGGTGGATTCTGTCGGGCAGTTTGCAGATGGCACCGTCCAAAGGGTTTATGGAATCGTCAAAAAGGATAGTTATCATAAACAACAAGGCTGGGGAGATATGAAGGATTCCACAAGTCGTACTATAAAAGGCATTGGATCAAGTTTGAAATACACGATTAAAAGCACGGGGATTACAATGAATGGCATTCGTAACAATGACAGACAAGAGATTCTCCGTGGAGTAGGGAACTTAGGGAAGGTTGTAGTAGTCAGCACTTTTGCCATTGGAGTTATCGATATTGTGGATGGATCAGACGTTGCACAAGCTGAAGCCTTAGAAACACGGAATGATCATTTACTAGGGTTAGAGCATCCCGAAACTGGGGTTAAATTCATAAACAGTACAATTGAATTGCCCACTGGGGAACTAACAGAAGGAACATTTCCTGTATTCGATTCTCCATTTAGTGTCCTATTAGTGGAAGAAATGTATTTAGAAAATGACAACACACATTTTTTAATTGCCAATGAAACTCTTTACCAAGCAATACAAGAGTCACCAAACGTGGCAAATGATTTGGGGTTGTCCCAATTGGATATACAAGCATTAGCTAATGGAATCACACCGGAAGGCTACGACTGGCACCACAATGAGCAGCCAGGAGTTCTCCAGCTTGTAAATGAAGAGACACATCAAAACACTGGTCACACAGGCGGTAGAGAAATCTGGGGTGGTGGGAGCGAATATCGTTAGTTAAAATAAACATTAAAGCAATTATGGAAGAGTCACTCTTAAGGGGGTGGCTCTTTTTTTTCAATTTTTGAGGCTTTATTTAAAAATAAAGGTATTTTTATAGTTATATAGAAATAAGTATATGTAACTATTTTAGTTGAGGGAGGAATACTATGATAAGTGGAAAGGTATTAAACGAGCAATTTATCGTCATGGCTAGATTTGGGTATAAACAGTTTGAATTGCATCAGGTTTTAATTAGACCAGAGGCTAGAATTATAAGAAAAGGTACAGCAATACCTGAGGATTTATCTAATAGAAAAGCTGATGCATTAATCGTTATGCAAAACCCTGGAAGTTGTCTGCCAAGAGAAGAGTTAAAAGATGGATGGCAGGAAAGTATTCCAGATAAAACTCAATACCAGCTTATGCGGTTGATGGAGCGGATGAATTGGGATGAACTAATTATAGTGAATCTATCCGATATGTGTGAGGGAGACTCCTTTGAATTCAAGCGATTGCTTAAAATATGTGAACTACAGAATCTTCCTAACTCGTGCTATGCCAATAACATCCAGGAATTTATAGAGATGACCAATCTAGTGGATCATGTGCTGTATGGATGGGGATCAAAACCTGAAGCTAAGAGACTTGCAATGGAGCATGGGTTTTTACCGATTGACGGTCTGAAGTTGAATGGAAAAGAACCAAAGGCATACTGGAACAAAGCAAGAGATTATCCAAGACATCCGTTCCCATATTTGCCTAATAAGTGTGAGGAGTGGATCGATGAAATGGCTGCTGTTTTAAAAGGTCTACCAGAAGTGAGTCTAGGAGAGGCTTAAACTTGTAGTGAAACAAAGGAGCAGTTGTTTTAATGGCGGATTAAACTGCTTCCTTTCGATTGGGTTTTAGTGCTGTCCACAAACCTTCTTATAAAATTGCACCCCTCACAAGCCATGCCAATTTGTTTATTTGTTTCCGGATCCACATAGTAAATCTCATCGAATCCACAAACTTCACATTCTTTAATATGCAATATCCGCCTAGGACCTAATTCCTTGTCTAGCTTGCCGTGAAAGTCAGATAACATCTTTTACACCCCATTTTGAAAATTCTTACACAAGTATATTTCGGTCAAATATTTATTTTATTAATAAAAATGTTTTAAAAAAAAGAAATTTTATAGGTTTTTAGTAACTATTTATAAATTGTTGAATTATATTATTTTTATTCCTAAATCTAACATTATAATGAGTTTAATGGTTATTAGGGGTAGGTATACGGAAAGTGTAATATCATATAATAAGCACCAATATTAAAGGGGGGATATATAGATGGATAAGAAATATCCGGAGTTAGATGAGTCGTTACTTGGGGCATTTGTAGGAGCTAGCAAATGGGAATATTATTCCCGCAAGTGGAATTAGGGGCTATCATGGAATTGGGCAGCTTTTTTCCTTTCGTTCTTTTGGTTAGGTTACCGGAAAATGTATGCGTATATTTTAATCATACTAGGTCTTTTTCTTTTATATGATCTGATCATTGTCTTGAGTGGGGTCGATTTTGGGGTAGATTCGACCATAGGAATTACAGTAGGGATCATCTGTGGTTTTTTAGGAAACTATTTATATTTGATGCATGCGAATAAGGAGATTAAGAGAGTCACGGAGCAGCAACATGGCAGCGAGGAATTCGTGCAGTCAGAGCTTCAACTGCGTGGGGGTACTAGCTGGCTTGGGGTGTTGGCTGCCTTTGGGTTGCTGATTGTTTATGGGGTTCTTGCTGGGATGATTTATGGGTTTGGGGGATAAATAGGAAGTCACTCACTTTAATGAGTGGCTTTTTTGTATTTAACTGAAAATTTTATAAATTCATTTAAATTATAGTGAAATTATGATAGCCTTTTTATATAGATAGATAGATAGATTGATAAGGAGGAAGACTATGAACGTTCAAACAGCAAAAGTCCATCATTTTCCGGAGGAGATTGTGCATTACGCGTGGGAGAAGGATCCGAAGCCGGTCCTGACGATTGAAAGTGGGGACACGGTCATATTTAAGACGAGAGAGGTAACGGACAACCAGTTTTCGATTGATTCTACTACTGAATCTATTGCTAGCTTAGATTGGGACAAGGTGTACCCGCTTGCAGGTCCAGTCGCCATTGAGGGGGCAGAGCCTGGAGATACGCTGGAGGTGGAAATTGTAAATCTCGAGACAGGAAGCTGGGGCTGGACGGCTATTTTGCCTGGACTAGGGTTGCTACCAGAGGAGTTTCCAGATGCGTATTTAAGAACCTTTGATTTGACCGATGGGGAGTTTATACATTTCCGCGAGGATATTAAAATTCCGATCGAGCCTTTTTTAGGGACGATGGGAGTGAGCCCTAAGGATGCTAGTGGTCAGCCGATTATGCCTCCAGGAACGTTTGGAGGGAATATGGACGTTCGCCAGCTGACGATTGGAACGAAGCTATATCTACCAGTGCAAGTGGCTGGGGCATTGTTTAGCTGCGGGGATGCCCATGCAGCTCAAGGAGACGGGGAGGTTTGTGTTTCCGCATTAGAGTGTCCGATGACCGCTACCTTAAAGTTCAACCTGATTAAAGGCAAAACGATTCCTTCGCCTCAGTTTTTAACGAGTGGTGAGCTTACTCCTAAGGTTAACCATAAGGGATTCTTCGGTACCACTGGCGTTGGTCCAGATTTGATGAAGGCTTCGCAGGATGCGCTTCGGGCGATGGTAGATCACATTTCAACTACATATGAAATGGAGCCAAAGGATGCCTATTTGTTGTCTAGTCTTTGCGTGGATTTAAAAATCTCAGAGATTGTAGACGCGGGACAATATATCGTAAGCGCTGTTTTGCCGCTGGCGGTGTTTGAGGATTAATGACCTCAGTTAATAGGTATTGAAATATAGATAGTAAAACCGTAGGGACGAGATACTTGTTCCCACGGTTTTTTTGAGTTTATGGGGATCATAATTTATTAGATTATCTGTTAATAAAAGTCATTCTTAACGAATACATTATAGGAAGGAAGTAGCTTTGGTAATTTCCTCAATCTTATAAAAGGGGGACAAGCGTTGAAGAAGAATATCATGTTGGCCATTATTACGGTTTTTGTCTTGAGTATACTAGCAGGCTGCGGGTCTGGAGAAGGTAAAGTGCTAGAGCGTATGGAGAAAAAGAAGGTACTGAATGTTGCTTTTGAGGGAACGTATCCACCGTTTAACTATTTAGATGATCAAGGTGAATTAACTGGCTTTGATGTAGATATTTCCAACGAGCTAGCGAAAAGATTAGGCGTGAAGGCCAATTTTATCACTTCTAAGTGGGAGGGTTTGATAGGTGGTCTGAAGGCAGATAAGTTCGATATTATTATCGGGCAGATGACTGTGACAGAGGAAAGGAAAAAAAGTGTAGATTTCACGGATCCGTATGTTATTACAGGCTCGGTGTTAATCACTCGTGAGGAAACGAATGATATTAGCAAGCTCGAAGATATCAAGGGTAAAAAAGTTGGTGTTGGCGGAGGAACTACCTTTGAGGAAATCGCAAAGAGTGTAGATGGTGCGGATGTGAAGCTATATAAGGCATTTACGGATTATTTAGAGGATCTGAAAAATGAACGATTAGATGTCATCATTAATGACCAGCTGTTAATGAGCTATAACATAAAAGAAAATAAGCTGCCAATCAAGGTTGCAAGCGAGATTCTAAAGGTGGACGAGGTTGGGATGGCAGTGAACAAAGGGAACGAGGATTTTATCGAAAAGGTCAATGAGGCTTTACGTGACATGAAAGAGGATGGGACGTATAACGAGATTTATAAAAAGTGGTTTGGCTCAGATCCTGTGGAGCAATAAAACGATGGGAGGAAATAACACTTGCATATTGTAGTTTTAGGTACGGGAATGATTGGGACGACCGTCGTGAGCGAGCTTGCTAAATTCTCAGAAATAGATGTCATTACCGCGGTGGATGTTAGACAGGAAAGTATTGATAAATGCTTAGAAATCGCTAATAGTCCCAAAGTGACTGGCAGGGTTGCCTCCTTAGAGACTATGGAGGATATCGCGAAGGTGTTGACAGGTGGGGATGTTGCGGTTGCCTGTCTGCCACATTCCTTAAGTCTAGTTGCTATACAAGCAGCAATAGAGTCTAGCTGTCATTTGGTAGATTTAGTTGGGTCTTTATTCCAAGAGAAAATAGAATTACAGGAAGCGGCGAGAAATGCAGGGGTGATCATCGTGCCAGGCTGTGGTGTAGCTCCCGGAATAACGAACTTTTTGGCAGCCCAAGGGATCGAGATGCTAGACGAAGCAGAGGAAGCGATCATGATTTGTGGAGGGATTCCGAGACATCCCGTTCCACCTCTATGGTATCAGGTCGTTTTTCGCTTAGAGAGTGTGCTAGGCCTCTACACAAAACCTGCTATTGCGGTTGAAAACGGACAGCTTGTGGAATTAGCTCCTTTGTCTGGTTTAGAAAAGATGACGTTCCCCCAGCCCGTTGGGGACTGTGAGGCAGTGATTACGGATGCGCATAGCACGGCTTTTATATTGAAGGACAAGGTGAAAAACCTATACGAAAAAACAGTTAGGTATCCTGGGCATTGGGACAAGATGAACGTTTTGAGGGAGCTAGGGTTTCTAGACAATAAACCTATAACAGTCGCAGGAGTTATTACAACTCCTCGAGCAGTTGCAGAACAGATTTTAGCGCCTAAAATGGTTGGTGCCTCCCATGAGGATATAACGGTGCTAAGAGTCGAGGTTAGTGGAATGAAGGAAGGCAAAGCGACTAAATTTACATGGGAAATGGTTGATGTCTACGATCAGGAACGAAACATTACGTCCATGGCTAAAACAACTGCCCTTCCTGCAGCAATTCTAGCGAAATGGATTGCATCTGGAAGGATTGAAGAGACAGGGGTTGTACCGGTAGAGAGCCTTATTGTTAGGGAGAGATTCGACCCGTTTATGAAGGAACTACAGAATTTAGGAATTCATATAGGTTTTAAAGAAGAGGCTGTAATCTAATCCTATCATTTGTCGGAAGGAGGTCGATCTATGGATGTTACGATAATTATTGATTCCCTGCCATCCCTACTGAAGGCAACGCTCATGACTATCTTTTTGGCAGCCATATCCATTATCATAGCGCTCATTATTGGATTTTTCGCCGCAATCATTAGAATTCTAAAAGTAAAGGTTTTAAACGGCATTGCCACAGGCTATGTTTCTATAATTCGTGGAACTCCTTTACTTGTTCAAATATTCGTTATTTACTATGGCTTACCTCAGATCGGTATTTCATTAGATCCCATATCGTCGGGGATCGTAGCATTGAGCTTAAACGCTGGCGCTTATCTATCAGAGTCATTTAGAGCTTCCATTCTTGCAGTGGACAATGGCCAAATGGAAGCTTCATTATCCATGGGAATGACGTATTCACAGGCGTTAAGGAGAATTATTCTCCCGCAAAGTCTTCGCATATCTATTCCTACGTTATCAAACACATTTATCGTACTTATAAAAGATACCTCGTTGGTCTCAGTTATTACCGTTACGGAACTATTGCAAATGTCGAGCTTAATCATTGCCAAAACATTCGAGCCACTTACCATCTATTTAATAGCTGCAGCTATCTATTGGGTATTAATAACCTTCTTCACTACTATTTTAGATAAATTAGAAGTTCGTACATCCAAATACTTGGTCCGATAAATACGAATGATAGGGGATGGCTATGAGTATCATTCAGGTTAATCAATTAAAAAAAAGCTTTGGAACAAATGAAGTATTAAAAGGTATCGATTTGACGGTTGAGAAAAGCGAAGTAGTTGTCATTATGGGCCCTAGCGGTTCAGGCAAATCCACGTTATTGCGCTGTTTAAATTTCTTAGAGGAGCCAACGGAGGGTGTCATTCGCATTGGTGATTTCCAGGTAGATACCGGTGGCAAGTCAAATCGTAGACGTAAAAAAGAAATAAGAGAGCTACGAAAGAAAACTGGATTCGTCTTTCAATCGTTCAATCTGTTTCCGCATAAAACAGCCATCGAAAATGTGATGGAGGGACCAATCGTCATACATGGGACCAAGCTAGAAGAGGCAAGAATAGTAGCGAAGGCACTTCTTACAAAGGTAGGGCTAGGGGACAGATGTGATTATTACCCAGCGCAGTTGTCAGGCGGTCAGCAGCAAAGAGTAGCCATCGCACGCTCATTGGCATTAAACCCAATGGTCATGCTCTATGACGAGCCGACCTCTGCATTAGACCCAGAGCTTGTAAAAGAAGTGCTCCAGGTGATCAAGGACCTGGCGCGTGAAGGAATGACGATGATTATCGTGACTCATGAAATGAGCTTTGCCAAAGACGTAGCGGACCGTGTCATTTTCATGGACAAGGGTGTAATCGTGGAAGAGGGAACATCAGAGGAAATCTTTCTTCAACCGAAGGAAGAGAGGACTAGACAGTTTTTGTCGATCGTGGAGTAGTTTGGTTTTGTGTGCGTCCCTGTGTCACAAACAATTCACTACAATTTGTGTGTGCGTCCCTGTGTCAGACACAATTCACTACAATTTAGAAGGTATGCCTGTGTCAGTAGCGTTTGGAGGCTGACACAGGTATTTTTGTTTGTAGGTTTGTCCCTGTATAAGACACAATTTACTACAATTCGTCGGGTTACCGTGTGTGTCCCTGTCAGACAAAATCCTCTACAAATTTACCGTTTTCTACTTTAGTACTAGGCAATAAAAATGGAAAACGTCTTGACTAAAGAAATATTCTTAATTACTATTAATATAATAATCAGAATATATTATTATTTCGTAATATTATGTCTAATTATAGCGAGTAGGAGGTCTACATGAAAAATACAGTAGTAGAAGAGAATGTTTTACTTAAAGAAGCGCTTGAGATTAAGGAGAATTTAATACAGTGGCGCAGACATCTTCACGTGAATCCTGAACTATCATTTGAAGAATATGAAACCTCCAAGTTTGTTTTAGAAAATTTAAAGGATCTTGGTTTTGAAATTCAAGCACCGGTTGCCAAAACTGGAATTGTGGCTCTTCTAAGAGGCACTGAGCCAGGTCCGACAGTTGCATTAAGGGCAGATATGGACGCTCTTCCTATACAGGATGAGAAGTCGGTTTCATACGCATCATCGGTTCCAGGTGTTGCACATTTATGCGGACATGATGCCCATACTTCGATGCTGCTGGGGGCAGCTAAAATACTAAGTAAGCATAGACCGACAAAGGGAAATATCAAGTTGATATTTCAGCCAGCAGAGGAAGGGCTAGCAGGGGCCTTACATATGGTTCAGGAAGGGGTTCTTCAAAATCCCGATGTGGATGTTATTGCCGGTTTGCATGTACATCCTACAGCACATACAGGGTTTATAACGGTTGCGAAAGATGTCGCAATGGCATGTGCGGATTCTTTTGATATCGAAGTGATCGGAGAGGGGGGACATGCGGCTCATCCACATATGTCTATCGACTCGATAACAGTAGCAGCGGAAGTAATATCTTCCTTACAGCAAATTGTAAGTCGGTCGATTGACCCTCTAAAGCCAGCCGTTTTGACAATAGGAAAAATTGAAGGTGGCTTTAAGCGAAATGTTATCGCACCGTCCGTTCGACTAGAAGGAACGGTTAGAGTGCTAGATCCTTCGCTGCGTGAGGTCATTTCCAAAAGAATGGAGCAATATATTAAAGGCGTTTGCGAAGGGATGGGGGCTACTTATAAGTTCGATTATCAATTTGGCTATCCTTCCGTGAAAAATGATAATCGATTGATTCCATTATTAGATGCAGTCTCTGAAAAAATATTGGGAGCCAATACTTTATCGATTATTAATCCGAGCATGGGAGGAGAGGATTTTGCTTACTATGCGGAAAAGGTGCCTGGGATCTTCTTCCGATTAGGTACTTACAATGAAACGAAGGATTGCATCTATCCCAATCACCATCCTAAATTCGATATTGATGAAGATGCGCTGCCGTATGGCTCGGCTTTATTGGCCCAGTTCGCTCTTGATTACATAGAGAGTAATACGAACGAATAATAAGTATAGGTTCAATGAAATTATATATATAAAGGGGAATGACTATGAAGAAATGGGTAGGATTAGCAAGTTCTGTACTTTTGACAGTAGGATTGCTAGTAGCTTGTAGTGGAGATGATTCTTCTACTTCTACTTCTACGACTAAAAAAGAGGATGACAGGACATTGACGATTGCAATGGGAACGGACATGGTAACATTTGATGTTCATAACCATGTTAATACTTCTACAGAAGCGATTCACGTGAATATGTTTAACTATTTGTTTAAACGAGACAATGAAACTGGTGAGATTTTACCAGACTTAGCAGAGGGTTATGAAAAAATTGACGATAAGACGTGGGAAGTGAAATTAAAAGAAGGAGTTAAGTTCCATAACGGAGAGGCATTAGATTCGGAGGATGTTAAATTCTCACTTGAACGTGTTGCGCATGATTCCACACTGCTTGATCACATTAACTATAACTCTATTAAAGAGGTACAAGTTGTGGATGAGTTAACGTTACGTATCGTTACAAATGAGCCAGACCCGGCTCTATTAAATAGAATTTCAAGGATTGCTTCTAGTATCCTTCCTTCTGAATATATTGAAGAAAACGGAATGGATCACTTCTTGGAAAATCCAGTTGGGACAGGACCATTTAAATTTTCTAAGTGGGTACGTGACGATCGTATCGTGCTAGAAGTCTATGATGATTATTTTGACGGTAAAAATGAGGAATGGGACGAAGTGGTATTCCGTGTCATCCCAGAAAACTCTACACGTGTTTCTGAGCTCCTAACAGGTGGAGTTGATATTGCGACAAACATGCCACCAAGTGAGTGGAAACGTATTGATGACAACGATGGAACGCATTTATCGCAAGGTACTTCTAACCGAACTATGATGATATTTGTCCGTTCAACAGAAGGATATCCAACTTCGGATCCTAGAGTTAGAAAAGCTTTGGACTTGGCTATTGATAACAAGGCAATAACGGATAACCTGTTAAATGGAGCAGGTATACCAACAATCACTCGTGTCGCACCAGGAAACTTTGGTTTTGCAGAGGATCTTTATGACACGTATAACTATGACGTGGAAGAAGCAAAGAAATTATTGGCTGAAGCAGGCTATCCAGATGGATTTGAGATGACATTCCATTCTCCAAAAGGGCGTTATTTACAAGATGCTGAAATAGCGGAGATGGTTGCTGGCATGTGGACTGCAATTGGAGTAAAAGCAAATGTTGAATTCATGGAGTGGAGCAGCTTCGTTGAACTTCGTAATTCAGGCAAAAACAAGGATGCTTATTTACTAGCTTTAGGTAACTCGATGTTTGATGCGGCAAATGCATTAGATTGGTATAACTACGAAAGATTCAAAGGTCAAATTGATTATCATAATGAAGAAGTAGAAGAGTTATTGGCAGCTGCTGCTCAAAATATGGACCCAGAAGAAAGAGCAGAGCAATATATTAAAGCACAGCATTTATTAGCGGAAGACACGGCTCATATTGTATTACACCAGGAATCTATTAACGTAGGGGTAAGTGATGCAATTGATTATACTCCGACAATGGATGAAATCATTTACGTGGATTCTATTAATAAAAAGTAGATTCTGTTAACGGTAGGGAGAGCTTGCTCTTCCTTCCTTTACTATTAGGTAGAAAATTTAGTAGGTTTGTTCAAGTTAATAGATGATTGTAGCGGAAGGTGACGACTCCAGCGGGATGAGTAATGGCTTATCACTCACCCCGCGGAAAGCGTCCGCCTGAAGCGAAAATCCATTCTACTTTCTTATTTTAAAAAGATATCCTATAGGAACAGGATTATGAAATTAATTCATTCTACAAATTCATTTCAAAATATGTGTGAGGTGACAATTGATGAACAATTACTTCGTTAGGCGAATACTACAAATAATACCCGTATTATTAATCATTTCATTTATTGTCTTTTCACTAGTCTTTATAGCAGGAGATCCCGTGGCATTAATGCTACCTGATGACGCCTCTCAGGAAGATGTCGAGCTATTAAGAGAATCCTTAGGCTTAAATGAATCCTTTATCGTTCAATACACTACATACCTAATGAACCTTGTACAAGGTGATTTTGGAGAATCGTATCGTTATGGGCAGGATGCGATGTCCATCGTCTTAGAGCGTCTCCCTGCAACACTTGAACTAGGTATTGCAGCACTTCTAATAGCAATTGTTGTATCGATCCCACTTGGTATTTGGTCTGCTACCAAACAAAACTCTAGTCTAGATTTAGTGGCGACAGGCGCTGCTGTAATAGGAAAAGCGATGCCGAACTTTTGGCTAGGAATCATGTTAATTTTATTATTTTCCGTTACGTTAAGCTTCTTCCCGGTTTCCGGAAGAGGAACGCTTATGCATTTGGTTCTCCCTTCTGTCACTCTGGCTACTGGTATAGCAGCGGAAATGACGAGACTCATCCGGTCTAGCATGATTGAAACCTTAAATCAGGATTACGTACGCACAGCAAAGAGTAAAGGTTTAAAGGATAGAATCGTAGTTTATAAGCATGCGTTCCGAAACTCCCTTATTCCGGTTATCACAATCACTGCACTACAAACCTCTACTTTGGTTGGTGGCACATTGATCACTGAAACCGTCTTTTCATGGCCAGGTTTAGGGCAACTATTAATACAGGCCGTAAATACACGTGATATGGCGATTGTTCAAGCCAGTGTATTTGTCATCGCAACACTCGTCATTCTTATGAATCTAGTAGCAGATATTCTTTACCGACTATTAGATCCACGGATTAAATATAGCTAGGGGGGAAGTTAAGTTGACCCAATCACAGACAATAAGCATGACACAAAACAAACCCTCTTCTTTTAAAAGGTGGAGTAGATTACTACTTAGAAGTAAGACAGGTACAGTAGGATTTTTTATCGTATTATTTGTTTTCTTAGTGGCCATTTTTGCGCCATTCCTAGCACCACATGATCCCGCTGCTATAAATGCGGCAAATATGCTCAAGCCTCCTTTCTGGATGGAAGGTGGTAGTACCGCAAATCTATTGGGAACGGATAATCTTGGGAGAGATATTCTTAGTCGAATTATTTATGGTTCTCAAATTTCCTTATTAGTAGGTATTACATCTGTAGTTGTTGCCGGAATCATCGGTGTGACGATTGGCTTGATCGCAGGGTATTACGGAGGTTTTATAGACAATTTGCTCATGCGCCTTGTAGATTCCTTCCTTGCCATCCCGACTATTCTTTTTGCGCTAGTAATACTTAGTGTTTTTGGCCCTAGTGTGATTACGCTTATTTTCGTTCTCGGTGCTACGAACTGGGTAAACTATGCACGGCTTGTTCGCGGCGAAGTGTTAACTATAAAGGAACGTGACTTTGTAAGAGCTGCTCGTTCCATTGGAGTGAAAAACCATAAGATAATTACTCGTCATTTATTGCCAAATGTAATTTCCTCTTTTATCGTAATTTCCACGTTAAGTGTGGCAACCACGATCATTCTAGAAGCGTCACTTAGCTTTTTGGGACTTGGTGTTCAACCACCGACTGTTTCATGGGGATCTATTTTGAGTGATGGAAGAGATTATTTAGCGACTAGCTGGTGGCTGGCAACTTTTCCTGGTCTAGCCATAACAATAACAGTGCTTGGAATCATATTCTTGGGTGATTGGTTAAGAGATGTTCTTGATCCACGCTCTATCAAAAAATAATCTAAAGGAGGAATCCCAATGGCGGAGGAAGTACTGAATGTAAAAAACCTCAAAACTTATTTCCATACTGAAAATGGGATTGTTCCCTCAGTCGATGACGTTTCTATAAAGATAAATAAAGGTGAGACAGTAGCTATAGTAGGTGAATCGGGCTCAGGGAAAAGCGTAACGTCCCTTTCTATTATGCGTTTAATCGAATCGCCAGGGAGAATTGAAGATGGACAAATTTTGTTTAAAGGAAAAGATATTGTTCCGATCTCAATGAAAGAGATGCGCAGCCTTCGTGGTAATGAAATTGCGATGATTTTCCAAGAGCCTCTTACTTCCTTGAACCCTGTTTTCACAATAGGAAATCAAATGGCAGAATCTATTATGCTGCACCAAAAGAAGAATAAGAAGGAAGCACGTCAAATCAGTATTGAAATGCTGAAAAAGGTAGGAATACCAAGAGCGGAGAAGGTCATTGACTCATTTCCCCATTCCTTAAGTGGTGGTATGAGACAGCGTGTCATGATTGCGATGGCACTCTCCTGTAATCCGGAATTGTTGATTGCAGATGAGCCAACGACCGCTCTAGACGTAACGATTCAGGCTCAAATTCTTAAACTAATGAAGGGCTTAATCACGGAGTTTGATACATCTATTTTGTTAATCACCCATGACTTGGGGGTTGTGGCTGAAATGGCAGATCGTGTAGTCGTGATGTATGCAGGTCAGGTAGTGGAAGAAACGGATGTATTTACATTGTTTAGAGAGCCTAGACATCCATATACAAAGGGTCTTATGGATAGTACTCCTAAAATCCATGAATTAAAGGATGAACTAACCTCTATACCGGGCACTGTCCCAAGTCCGTTAAATTATCCAACTGGTTGTCGGTTTATGGATCGCTGTCCGTATGCCATGCAAAAATGTGCGGAGGCTCAACCAAAGCTTGAAGAAATTCTGACAAATCACAAGGTCAGATGCTGGCTCCATGAAGAAAAGGTGGTTGATTTGTATGAAACAAAATCATTTGCTGGAAGTTAAAGGGCTGAAAAAGGCTTTTGATATATCGGAAGGTTTCTTAAAAAGAAAAAAACAGTTTCTTTATGCAGTCGACGGCTTGGACTTTTATGTGGACGAGGGAGAAACGCTTGGTATAGTTGGAGAGTCAGGATGTGGGAAGTCGACTACTGGAAACCTGATAGGTCAGCTACTGGATGCCACTGAGGGTGAGATTTTATTTGAAGGAGAAGATTTAACAAAGCTAAAAGGAGAGGTGTTAAGAAAGAAACGAGCCGATATCCAAATGGTATTTCAAGACCCTTTTTCTTCCTTGAATCCACGTATGCGCGTGTTTGATTTGATAGCTGAGCCGTTAAGGACTCATAAATCTCTCCATAAAAAAGAGCTCACTGAACGAGTAATGGAGATTATGGACCTAGTTGGGTTAAATCGTGCTTATGTCAATCGATATCCACATGAATTTAGTGGAGGACAGAGACAACGAATTGGAATTGCTCGTGCTATTTCCTTAAATCCCAAGCTTATCATATGTGATGAGCCAGTTTCTGCACTGGATGTATCGATTCAGTCCCAAATATTAAACTTACTATCTAAGCTACAAAAGGAACTCAATCTAACATTCATTTTTATAGGACATGGACTTCCGGCAGTAAAGCACATCAGTGACAGAATTGCCGTGATGTATCTTGGTAAAATCGTGGAGCTGACGACAAAGGAAAAGTTGTTTTTACATCCTATGCATCCATATACAGAGGGTTTATTGTCCGCTGTGCCAGTTCCAGATCCTACTCAACGGAACATCGAGGGAAGACAGCTTTTAGAAGGCGATATCCCGAGTCCGGCAAATCCACCCCCTGGCTGCAATTTCCATACAAGATGCCCTTATGCTCAGGATATTTGCAGTAAAACAGAGCCTGTATTTGAGGAAAAAGCGTCAGGTCAATTTGTAGCTTGTCATTTCCCGCTTGAAAATGGTAAAGGAATTATCAATGAAGAGAAAGTGAAGGTAGATGCGTGATGGACTATCTGAGGAGAAACCTTGAGCCGATGCTTGAGCTCATAGAAAAATTAGTAAATATCGATAGTGGCTCAACGTGTAAAACTGGAGTAGATAAAATAGGAGAAATCCTAATAAATGAATATAAACAAATGGACCTCTCTATTGAAATTAAAGAAAATGAGGAATTTGGTAATAACATTGTCATTAAACATAAAGAAGCCTTGAAGCCTGAAATACTGCTAATCGCCCATATGGATACGGTGTTTCCGATTGGAACCGCAGCAGAAAGACCATTTACCATTAAGGATGGCCTTGCATTTGGTCCAGGAGTAGCGGATATGAAGGCAAGTCAGGTAACTCTATTGTATGCTATGAAATATTTGTATGAGAAAAACGATGCTGCTTTGAAAAATGTCATCATTATTTTAAACAGTGATGAGGAAATAGGTTCCCCGACATCCAGGGAGCTCATTGAGGAAATTTCAAAGGAAGTGAAATATGCATTGGTTATGGAGCCTGCCCGTAAGGATGGATCGATTGTGTCCTCACGAAGAGGGGGCGGCAGATATACGCTGCATGTACATGGAAGATCTGCACACTCCGGAGTAGCACCAGAAGAAGGCAGAAGTGCTATTGAGGAGCTTGCATATAAAACGATCAAGCTCAATCATTTAACTGACCACGAACAAGGAATATCCGTAAGTGTAGGCATAGTAGAAGGCGGAGACGCGGTAAACATGATCCCGGACAGCGCCACTGGATATGTAGATGTACGCGTCGAAAGTGATGAGCAAAGCTTAGAAATTGCCAAGCAAATCGAAAATATTTGCTCCGTACCAGACGTACCAGGCACCACCATCGATCTAGAAGGGGGCATCACTCGTCCACCAATGGAGCTTGATGATAAGAACCAGAAACTCCTAGAAATCGTGAAGGAGGTCGGAAACTCCTTTGGCTTAAAGGTAACCGATTCCCATACCGGTGGAGGATCAGATGCATCATTTCCCTCTCACCTAGGCGTAGCCACCATAGACGGTGTAGGACCAATCGGTGGGAAGCTACACAATGAAGGAGAATATCTCGAAATAGACTCACTGACGGAAAGGTGCTTTTTGTTGGCTGAGACTGTGTCGAGGTTATCTGGAACTGGTGAGTAGGATGGAGGGTGTCCCTGTGTCAGACACTATTCTGACAATTGACTACAATTCTCGGTAATTGCATCCCTTTGTCATACATAATCGGCAGTGAGCAGTTGGATACAAAGCCTCGGAAGCGTGTAGGCCCAAGGAGACTGATTGTTGTTTAAGATGGATAAATTAGAGGTCACTCATTAGTGAGTGGCTTTTTTTATGTATATAGGAAAAGCCGCGAAAACTAAAAAAAGCAGGATTTTTTCGTGTCTATTGCGAATAAATAACGAAGGATATTAAGAGGGGCATGTATGAACAATTTAATTATGGTAAGCCGTGGGATGTCAAAGGGTGGAGGATAAATAGATGATTAAGCTTAAAGAAATGAATAACCATGAATTTAATACCTACTTAGATTTTATGATCCCGGATTATGCGAAGGATATTTCGGACAACTATAATCTTCCTATAGATAAAGCGATGGAAGAATCAGAAATGATGATGAAGGATTTGTTTCCAGATGGTTTATCCACCGATGGACAATTTTTATACAACCTCTATGATCCTGTAATAGCTAAGGAAGTAGGAATCATCTGGTTTAGTGTAAATCTGGAAATTAATCGCGCCTATCTTTATCACCTTTATATTAAAGAAGCATACAGGCAAAAGGGTTACGCAACAAAAGCCTTAGAGGAATTACAAGATAGAGTAAGAGGGCGTGGAATAGATTCAATCTCTTTAAGCGTATTCGGAAATAATGAGCATGCTTATCGACTATATACAAAGCTGGGGTTTACCTCTTCTGCTATTTCGATGCACAAACTGTTGTAGCTGTCCCTGTGTCAGACACTATTCTGATAATTAATTTTTAAATAATTTCTACATATTTCGTACTGCAGACTTTAATATTCAAACGCTAGAGAGTAGCGGTGTTAAAGCATTTTCTTTAAGCGAGATAAAGCGGTCTTCCAATTTGAATTAAAAAATTTTAAATAAATATTGATAAAAGATGTTTAATGCTATTATAGCGGGGTATATTAATAGTACAAGGCGGAACTACCGAAGGAAAGGACTGGTAAACTATGTGTTTACAAGAAACTCCAAAGGATGATTTGCACAGCCTTGGCGGAAGATTTGCTTTACTGACGAAAGGTACTCTCGTCGGGAACCGATATATTTAGGTTTCGATTCAGCGTATTTTAGCAAGTGAAAGAAAAGTTTTTTGTTTTAAGTGCACCTAAATGTCTGGTTCATTAACAGAAGAATTGTCAGTTATGATTTACAACGCAACATAAAGTGAATTTTCCGAGTGTATTCCCTTTATAGGGAAAGAAGAAGCGTAATCCGAAATTTGGATTACGCTTTTTTCTTTGATTAGAATGGAAAAAGGATGGAGTGACTGACGTCGCTCCATCTTTTTTTTAATATAGCTTCCCTTGTCGATACAACACTGTAGACAAACGAATCACAGCATGGATATAGCAGTTTTGACGAAGTGGTAATGGGTCGCTGAAGTATAGCGGAAGCAGTGTGTCCATTGTATGCTTCATTTTATCGAGAAGCTGGTTGTAGACTTCTTCCACGGAGTAAAATTGGGTTTCGCGTCCTTGAAGCCATTCTAGATAAGATACGATTACCCCGCCGGCATTGGCTAGAATATCCGGTATGATGATCACGCCTTTTTGACTTAGGTAATCATCCGCTTCCCTTGTCGTTGGAGCGTTTGCGCCTTCTACAATAATTCGTGCTTTAATCTCGGCTTTATTCGTTGCGTTTAATTGATTTTCTAAAGCAGCCAGGAATAAAACATCCACATCCATCGTGAGAATTTCTTCTCTACTCCGGATAGACGCTTTGACTCCCGCTTCTTTTAGCTGCTCCTCTGAAGTCGGTAGGTCACCCTTGTTCCCAGCAGAAAATTGGACAAGTGCTTGAATGTCTAGTCCTTCTTCATGGAAGAGGGTGACATTGCGGTCGCTTACTGCAACCACTTTATTTTGTAAGTAAGAGCAATTGGCAGCCTCCAGTGCTGTAACAGATCCAACATTACCGAAACCTTGAACGGCTACTCTTAACGGACGGTTGGCATATTCCATGAGCGTTTTCGCATAAGGATTATCCGAACCAGTTAATGTTTGTTCATGCTCCTTGGCATAGTTGCCGAGCATATAGCGGAAGGTGAAATAAACACCCTTACCAGTAGCCTCTCGACGACCTAATGACCCACCATTGGCAACACTTTTACCCGTAAAGCTGCCGAGGTATGGCTGACCTTGGTTAATCTTTTTGTACTCTGCCATCATCCAGTCCATTTCACGCTCACCAGAACCAACGTCAGGTGCTGGAATATCACGGTCAGGTCCCAGTACGTCGTTAAAATAACGAACATATTTAATACAAATACGATGCAGTTCCTTGTCCGTAAAGTTCTTAGGGTTTATAACGATTCCGCCTTTTCCTCCACCAAATGGAACATTGTGCAGGGCGTTTTTTAACGTCATCAGAAACGCTAAGTTAATAACCTCTTCCTCATTTACCGACTCATGAAAACGAATCCCACCTTTGTAAGGTCCAAGAGCATCATTATGATGCACCCGATAAGAAGGAATCCTTACGACCTCTCCACTCTCAAGCGGGACACGTAGGAAAGACTTATGTATCTGATTCGGCGTTGATAGAATGGCATTCAGCGAAGTAAATGCCTTTGTCCGCATCTCTCCCTGTAAATCCGGTAAAAACGTCTCATTCTCCAATAATGCATTCAGTGACTGCTTCACAATTGATATCGTTTGCTCTTCCACTAATTCCAGCACCTCCAAATAATTGTTCATCGTTGTTAGTTATACCCTAAAGTTTTGGGAAAAAACGTAGGAAATTTAATTAATGATCTAGCTTTCATAACTATTTTTGAGAGCAATTTATTGGTATGATTTGTTTTAATTAGACTAATAAAAAGGAGCCTTACTAATGAATCTAAATAACTTTCAAGAAAGATTAAACCAAGAAATATTACAGCGAGGCTTTAACTATTATAGGGAAAATCGGGTTATGAGGAGCTATAACGAGGATAATTTTATAGTACAAGGCAGTGAAGATTATGAAGTTATTGTCAAAGTAGACGAAACAGGTAATATAACTTATTCGGCATGCGATTGTCCTTACGATTTTGGACCTATTTGCAAACATGAGGCTGCTGTTTATTTTAAACTAATGGAAGCTGAATATGAAGGTGAAATGGTGGGGAAGAAAAAGCCCGCTGTCTTTGAATTGTTAAATGATTTATCTAAAGAGGAACTGGTAGAAATATTAATGGATATGACAAAGCAAGATCCAAAGTTTGGTGAAAAATTAGTCTTCAAATACGCGAAAGTGAATGAGATAAATTTGTTAGATCAGTGTAAAAAGCTGGTGTCTTCTATTGTTAAAGAGCATAAGGGGAGAGAAGGTTATATCTCTCGACGAAATGCGTATGCATTTGTTGTAGCCTTCGAAGAGCTTATGGAGAAGATTCGAGATACAGAGGACGCATTATTAGCTATCGATATTGGATTGCTCGTGCTAGATGAAGGGATGAAGGCGTTTCAATATGTTGATGATTCGGACGGGGATATTGGTTATCTCGTAGACGAAACGATAGGACTAATCGGGAAGCGTGCAATGGCATGCAATCCGTTAGATTTGGATTTAAGAATAGAGATATTTAACAAGCTGTTGAAGCATGGAGATCGACGTATATTTGAAGGATGGGAAAATTTTAAATTGAAATTACTCGAAATCTGCGAGGAATTTTCGGATATAGAAGTCGTGAGGAAAAAGTACAGAGCCAAATTGGAAAAGTTGATAAAAGAAGAGTCAGACGATGCGTACTCGAATTATTATAAGGAAAGTCTTCTTCAGTTATTATGGATTTTAATGGTAAAATACGATTCTGAAGAGGAAAAGGCTTCTTTTATTCAAGAAAATATTCATTATAAATTCTTTCGACAGCTATTGATAAATCAGCATATGGAAAAGAAAAATTATGAGCGAGTGATAGATCTTGCTTTGGAGGGAGAAAAGCAGGACCAAAAGCTCCGAGGTTTAGTGATACATTGGAAGAAGGAGCGATACGGAGCTTATAAAGAGCTTTCACTTCAAAAAGAGCAGAAGGAGCTTGCGAAAGAGCTATTGCTGTCCGGTGACTTTGAATATTATAAAGAGTTAAAAGAGCTTGCCCAAGACGACACATTTTATGATTCTCTAATCAATGAATTAAAGGCTTCCGAAGGGTGGAAAGCAAGGGAAGTATACTTGAAAATTATCCTCGAAGAAAACGATTTAGAGGAGTTATTGCATTATGTGAAGCAATCTCCAAGCCAGCTAGAAAGCTATGCTGATCAGCTAGCGGAAAAATATCCAGAGGACGTTATAGAAATTTATCAAAATTATATACATGACACCGCAAAATCAGCCACGGACAGAAAGCGATACAAAGGCGTATGTAAAATAATTAAGAGATACAAAAAGTATGCTGGTGAGGAAAAACAAGCAGAGCTAATCCAGCAATTAAGCACCGAGTATGCAAAAAGGCCAGCATTTATAGATGAGCTCGGCAAGCTATAAGCAACAATAAGTCGATGAAAGAGAATCATTCTCTTACATCGGCTTTTTTATTGAGTTGAATTTTGTCCTCCTTCCATTATACATATGACAACTAGTTGAAGACCAAACTACGAAAAACAGCTTTATGATTGATTCCTGTTTATGTGTGCTTTCTCCTTGGTTAATGGGACACTTTTTGATTTTTGTGTGCTCGATTTAGTTAATGGGTCACTTTCTTCATTTTATGGGACATTTCTACTTGATTAATGGGCGCTTTCCGCATAGTTAATGGGACACTTTTGGACTTCTAATGGGCACTTTTGCGGTTTATGGGCGTTTATCTTTCATTTATGGTGCACTCTTAGTATATTTATGGGCACTTTCAGGTGTTAAATGGGACACTTCTTAACTGTTATGTACCACTGTCATAATTTTAGGTGCGAATCTCCAGTTTAGGTGAGGTTATCTCTGATTTAGGTGTCACTTTAAAGGTTTTATGTGCGCATCTTCAGTTTAGGTTACACATTAACAATTTTTAGGTGACATATTGCCCCCTGTTTAGGTGCGAATATCTCTGATTTAGGTGTCACTTCAACAATTTTAACCGTTCCCATATCTCTCTATTCACACCAGATCTTTTTACCGATTTTTCATTAAATTCACAATATATTTAATTCATTTTTAGAAAGTTTACAATACCTTAACATTTAGTTAATAGAGGGTTAAGAAATTAACTTTATGATGGAGAGTAGATAGAAGTCTATAACTTTTGGAGGTTGTCCATGTTATTTAAAAAAGCGATTGTTTCTCTCGTGATTCCGTTTGCGTTGTTAGCTGGCTGTGGAGGTAATGACTCAGGGCAGGATAGTGGCGATAAGCAGACGATCTCTATATCTGGGTCTACTTCGGTTGGTCCTTTGGCAGAGAAGTTGGCGATGAAGTATGAGGAAACGGAATCGGTCAAAATAGAGGTAAACCAGATTGGTTCGTCAGCTGGGATTACCAATGCAACAAATGGTGTTTCGGAAATTGGGATGAGCTCTCGTGATTTAAAGGACGAGGAAGCGGCTCAGTTAGAAGAAATTATTATTGCTTATGATGGGATTGTTATTGTGACGCATCCATCGAATAAGGTGGAGAACTTAACGATGGAACAGGTGAAGCATATTTTCACTGGTGAGGTGAAGAACTGGAAGGAGCTTGGTGGAGAAGATTTGGAGATTGTGGTTGTTTCGCGTGAGGACGGCTCTGGTTCTCGTGATGCGTTCCAGGAAATTGTCGGCTATTCCTCTGGGGAATTGATTCGAAATGCGATTGTTGCTAGTGGGAACGGTAATATCAAGACAACAGTGGCAACAAATAAGCACGCAGTTGGCTTTATTTCCTTCGAATATATCGATGAAACGATCTACCCGATGCAGATTAATGGAGTAGAGCCGACCGCACAAAACGTGCTAGACGAAAAGTACAGTCTTTCAAGACCATTCTTATTCGTTTATAAGGAAGGCGAGTTAACAGCTGCTGGGCAGCAATTTATCGATTATATTTTAAATCCTGAAGGACAGCAAATAGTTTCGGAGGCAGGAGCTATCCCTATTCTTCAATAAAATCTGTGAAATTACATAATGGGAGGAACTTGCGTGACTACACCACCATTCGAGAAGCAAACCGTTGAAATAGAAAAAGCGAACAAACGCAAGTATTTTCTAGAAGGTTTATCTGCAAAGGTTTTCCTTGCTTGCGCCTTATTATCGGTCATCAGTTTAGCGTTAATAGTAGGTTTTGTATTTTATAAAGGATCCTATCCGTTTATAGCAGAGGGCTATAGCTTTATAGATTTTATTTTCGGCTCGGACTGGGTTCCAAGTGAGGATAAATTCGGTATTTTTCCAATGATCGTGGCTTCTCTATTCGCGACAATTGGTGCATTAATTATTGGAGTTCCAATTGGCTTGTTCACGGCGATTTTCTTAGCAGAGATTGCACCTAAGTGGCTAGCTAAATTAATTTCCCCGGCTATTCAGCTATTAGCTGGTATCCCTTCTGTATTATACGGGGTATTTGGACTTGCGATTATCGTTCCTTTTTTACAGGACAACTTTGGACTAGCAAGAGGACAAAGCTTACTGGCAGTCATTCTCGTGCTAGCCATTATGATGCTACCTACGATTGTTACAGTAGCAGAGACATCGATACGTGCTGTACCTAAGGCGTACACAGAAGGTTCTTTGGCACTGGGAGTGTCACATATTGGGACGATTTTCAAAGTAATTGTTCCTGCTGCAAAGTCTGGGATTATGGCAGCAATCGTCCTTGGATTAGGGCGAGCAATCGGTGAGACGATGGCCGTTATATTGGTTGCGGGGAACAGCTTGATCATCCCTACAAGCCTTACAGACAGTGTTCGACCGTTGACTACGAATATTGCTTTAGAGATGGGATATGCGTTTGGAACTCATCAGGAAATGTTATTTGCAACGGGGATCGTTTTATTCTCCTTCATTCTCATTTTAAATTTCGTACTAGCCAGAATTACAGCAAGAGGAGGCAACTAATATGAATAGGGTAAAGGATAATATATTACGTGGCCTCTTATGGTTTTCTGCTTTCATATCGGTTGCCATTCTCGTTGTCATTGTTGGCTATATTTTTTATAAAGGCTTCCGATTAATCAGCTTTGATTTTATATTCGGCGATTACTCTCCAACTGAGGGAGGCGGCATCTGGCCGATGATCGTCACCACTATTTACTCGATTCTGATTTCGCTGGCTATTGCAACACCAATCGGTATTTTGGCAGCCGTGTATTTACACGAGTATGCGAAGCAAGGCCGACTAGTGAAAATCATTCGCTACGCAACTGAAAGTTTAACAGGGATTCCTTCTATTATTTATGGCTTGTTTGGTGCGGTATTCTTTGTGGCTACGTTAAAGCTTGGTATGTCTATTATCGCGGCATCCCTGACATTGACGATTATCGTCTTACCGGTCATTATCCGAACGACAGAAGAGGCGTTAAAGACGGTACCAAACACGTATCGAGAAGGCTCTCTAGCACTAGGGACGACGAAGCTACAAACGCTTTATAAAATTATTTTGCCAAGTGCGATGCCAGGGATATTGTCAGGTATTATTCTTTCCATCGGACGTATCGTGGGAGAATCGGCAGCTATCTTCTTAACAGCAGGAACAGTTGCTGCTATGCCAGATAGTATTTTCTCTTCAGCACGAACGTTAACAGTACATTCTTACTTAGTTACTCAGGAAACTGGAAATATTGAATTGGCAGCAGCTATCGGTATTGTCCTGATCGTGATTATCTTAGTCCTTAACTTGTCTGCAACGTATATATCGAAGAAATTCAATAAGGCAAATCATTAAACGAAGGAGACCAATATGAAGAAAATACTTTCTAAATCTACCGCTGAAAGCTCTGGTGCAATTACAACTACGGAGCAATCAAAAATTAATGTATATGACCTGAATTTATTCTACGGGGAGAAGCAGGCGTTATATGGTGTTTCCTTAGGTATCCAGGAGAAAGAAGTAACTGCATTAATTGGCCCTTCTGGCTGTGGTAAATCTACGTTTCTACGTACATTAAACCGTATGAATGATTTAATCGATGGAGTGAAAATCACTGGGAGAATTGTGATTGACGAAGAAGATATATATGCAAGTCAGGACGTTATCAAGCTACGCACAAAGGTAGGAATGGTTTTCCAGAAGCCAAACCTGTTCCCGATGAGCATTTTTGATAACGTAGCTTATGGACCACGTATGCAAGGCATTAAAAGCAAGAAGGCTTTAAATGAGATCGTGGAAGAAAGTCTTCGTGGGGCTGCGATTTGGGATGAAGTGAAGGACAGATTAAAAACATCTGCTTTAGGACTTTCCGGTGGACAGCAGCAGCGTGTGTGTATCGCTCGTGCGATTGCCATGAAGCCAGATGTGATTTTAATGGACGAGCCAACTTCCGCACTAGATCCAATTTCCACGCTTAAGGTAGAAGAGCTTATCACGCAAATGAAAAAAGATTACACGATTGTGATTGTGACACATAATATGCAGCAGGCAGCTAGAATCTCTGATAAAACAGCATTTTTCTTAAATGGGGAAGTCATCGAGTACGATCAAACAGACATTATCTTTTCAACACCAAGTGACTCTCGAACAGAAGATTATATTACTGGTCGTTTCGGATAATAAGATGGGAGACGGAAAATGATACGCGAAAATTTTGAAAATAACATGCAAGAGCTAGAAAACAAGCTAGCTGAAATGGTAAGAATCACAGAGGAGCAGCTAGAATGCTCCTATCAAGCATTAGAAACGCAGGACATCGAGCTTGCTTTAAAGACAATTGAAAAAGACAATACAATCGATGACATGGAAAAAGAAATTAACCAAATGGCTATTTGGTTTATCTCTAAAGAACAGCCGCTTGCTCGTGACCTACGCCGAATCATTGGCGTGCTGAAAATATCAAGCGACATCGAGCGCATCGCTGACTTTGCGGTTAACATCTCCAAGGCAACTATTAAAATTGGAGAGCGACCATCCCTGTTACACATGACAAAGCTTGAGCCGATGAAGACGGTATCCATTACGATGCTACAAAAATCGTTGAAGTCGTTTGTTGATGAAGATATTGCCCTTGCGAAGGAAGTAGCCGACCTTGATGACCAGGTCGATGCTAACAGTAGAGCTAATTACCAAAATCTTATTCAATACTTAAGCGAGCATCCCGAGGACACAGCCCAGCTAGTACAGCTACTATTCATCAACCGTTTCTTAGAACGCACAGCCGACCACATCACCAACATAGCAGAAAGCACCGCTTATCTGATTAAAGGTAGGATGTATGATTTTAACTAATTGGAAAAGCCGATAGAAAGAGTTAATCTCTTTTTTATCGGCTTTTAATGTGTGTATATAACAAGGCACCCTAAAACATGTTCATGGAAGAAAAAAGCTAATTTATTACTTTCCGAGATAAATCAATTATTTGTTTACCATCAGTTGGCCCTATAACTGTAACAAGTGGAATAAGATTAATAATAACATTTAGATACGATACAAAAATAAAACTATCCAAATAGTTTCGGAAGACAAAGAATTCATATCCAGTTAAAAAATGAAGTGTCAAAGCAGATAGTAAATTAAAGAGAACCCCACCGAGGTAAAAGAACATTTTTTTGTTTTTGCTTAGTATTTCGATGTTCTCAGGGACAACCCGACCGCCGGCGAAATAAGCAGTTTTAATGAAAAAAACATTTTTCTTCCACAATACATTGCCATTTCCGATTGCAAACTCCTTTACTGCCCCTCCGAATAATTTCAAAAAAAATGCATGACCTAATTCGTGAATTAGAGCGATAACTGGAAAAATAAATAATGTTATAATGACAAAATTTACTATGAAATCCATTTTCGTCCTCCTTTTTAAAATTATTTACGCAAATAAAAGTAAAAAGTTTCAACTTTTTCTCTAATTAAAGGGAGAAGTGAAATAAATTGAGGGAAATATTTTCAACATTGACTGCCCCTAACTGTACTGGAGAAGAAATATCTTTTGAGCTTGATAGATTTAACAAAGCGGTTAAAAAATTATTTAAACGTAGAAATGTGGCTCATTTCTTTAAAGGGTGCATTCGTAAACTAGAAGTGACACAGGTCAAGAGCAATATATTCCTCTACTTTATAGTCCTTCGCAAAAGGTTGCAAATTTATAAAGCTATTGAATGTCTGATTACCCGTTAGTATCCAATAACGGATTACTTATCGTCTGTCACATAATTTGGTGTAAATTTTCCTGCTTTCTCCCTGGCCGAACAAAAAGACTGAAATTGTTTGACCTTCGAGATTCAGGATATTTGTAATTTTTTTATGAACAATCGTAAGTCTAGGTTGTTTTGTGTTTTATGTATTTTCGTATTCTCACTTATGAAATATGGATAGATTAACTTCTTCTATCGAAGTACTTGTTCAACCATTAGTATTGTTTTTTCTAAAACACTTTTAGTTGATAAAACTATAGATTGGAATATGATATAATAGTGTAGGCTTTATGTGAGGATATTCACTAAGAGTATAACTTTAAGTGTTTGGATAACATAAGAGCATATAGATTTTGGATATTCCAAAGGAGGAACACGTAAGTGAGTTTAAAATATGCAATTATCGGGTGTGGACGAATCTCTCCTAATCATGTTGCTGCAGCTATAGAAAATAACTTAAATATTGTGGCGTTATGTGATGTGGACGAGAGTAAAATGGATGCAACAATTTCCATGTTTGAGCTTCCAGAAACAGTGAAGAAATATACGGATTACAAGGAAATGCTTCAGCAGGAATCTCCTGAGCTAATCGGGATTTGTACGGAAAGCGGAAAGCATGCACAAATCGCTTTAGATTGTATCGAGCATGGCAGCAATCTAATTATCGAGAAGCCAATCGCATTATCTTTAGAGGAAGCAGATCAAATCATCGCTTTAGCTAAAGAGAAAAATGTTAAAGTAAGTGCTTGTCACCAAAACCGCTTTAACAAGTCTGTTCAAAAAATGAGAGAAGCTGTTGAAGAAGGTCGCTTTGGTCGATTACTTCACGGAACTGCTCATATCCGTTGGAACCGTGGGGAAGATTACTATACGCAAGCTCCATGGCGCGGAACTTGGGAGCAAGATGGCGGCGCGTTGATGAACCAATGTATACATAATATTGACTTGTTACGTTGGATGATGGGCGACGAAATCGTAGAGGTTGTTGGTATGACGGACAATCTAATGCACGGCTTCATCGAGGCAGAAGACCTTGGTATGGCTTTAGTTCGCTTTAAAAATGGAAGCTACGGAATTATCGAAGGTACAACGAATATCTTCCCTAAAAACCTAGAAGAAACACTTTATGTGTTTGGTGAGGAAGGTACTGTTAAAATCGGTGGTAAATCTGTTAACATCATTGAAGAGTGGATGTTCGCTGATGACAAGGATAACTCAGAAGAAGTAAAAGCAAAATACTACGAAAATCCACCATCTGTATACGGTTTTGGGCATAACCCACTATATACAGACGTGATCGATGCTATTAAAAACGACAGAGATCCTTATGTAACAGCAGTGGACGGTAGAAATGCACTTGAGCTAGTGTTAGCTATTTATAAATCAGCTGCAGAAGGTAAAAGTGTTAAACTTCCATTGGAAAAATGTAGCACAATGGACTTTGCAGGAAGATTTTCAAAATAAATATATTTTAGCAGCCGGAGTTTCACTTCGGTTGCTTTTTTTAATTAAAAATAGAATAAAATACCTTTTTCTTACTGAAACATTTATAATAGAGTTACTATTGTTTAGAAAGAAAGAAGGAGATCACTTGTCTTCAATTAATGAACAACTTTACAATTATTTGATTGAAAATTCTCCACATATTTCCCAGCAGTGGCTAGTGGAAAAAAGAAATTTTACTGATCCTTTTTATTCAAATAATCCTAACCCTTCAATAGATGAACTGTTGAAGGAACAGAATGCATTGACGATTAGGACAGTTGCCACTTCCTTATTGGATGAGAAAACATTTTCCGAGCTATTAGAGACATGGGCTGAAACAGTCGCAAAAAATAGAGTAGAAAATAATATAGCAATTCATAATGTGATCGAGGCACTTAACAAGACGAGAGAGATTATTTGGAGCTATGTAGAACGTTTTGTTCAAGGTCAAGCAGGAGATATTACAACTAAAGATGTTTTAAAGTGGAGCGCCATTTATAATCAATCCTTTGACCGATTAATCTTTGAATTCTCTAAACGCTATTATTATCTGTTTACGACTCGGCTTAATGCTCAACAAATGCTAATACGTGAATTGAGCAGTCCTATCATACCTATACTAGAAAAGGTTGGTGTCTTGCCAATCGTTGGGGACGTGGATACATATCGCGCAAAATCTCTAAGTGATGAGATTCCACAAAAGTGTATAGAGCTTGGGTTAGATAAGCTGTTTATTGATATTTCCGGAGTTTCTATAATAGATACGATGGTTGCCAATGAGCTGTATAAGTTTATGGAGGTTTTAAGCTTACTAGGAATTCGTCCATATATTTCGGGTATTCGCCCAGAGGTGGCACATACCTCTGTCCAGCTAGGACTAGACTTCGGTAAGATTTCTACATTCAGTTCGTTAAAGCAAGCCTTGCTTCGGACAGGCGTTTATAAAAATATGTAATGTTTAATAGCAGCTGGAGCTATAGCTTTAGTTGCTTTTTTGATAAGAAAAGCTTTAAAGGTGAGGTTATATGTCGAAAATTTGGTCGTATTTAGCAGTGGTTTTATGGATGGGGTTAATCTTCTTTTTCTCCAGCCAACCAGCTGATGATTCAAAGGAATTAAGTACAGGGGTAACAGAGGTAATTTTATCAGTGGTGGAAGTTGTTGCTCCGGAGTCGGATTTATTTGTTGATCATTTACATCATTTCGTACGAAAGAATGCACATTTTCTTATTTATTTTGTATTGGGAATATTGGTTGTCCGAGCGTTCCGGTTAAGTGAGATTCAAGGTAAGAAAAGTATTGTATTTGCTTTAGCTATTTGCATTGTTTATGCGATTAGTGACGAGCTTCATCAGCTGTTTGTGCCTGGTAGGGGCGCGCAGGTGAAGGATGTATTGATCGATAGTACTGGCGCATTTGTTGGAATCATACTATATAGTTGGCTAAAGGGTTTGCGGAGTAGTTCAAAAGCATAGATTTGGGGGTGGCTTTTATTTCACAGGGAAAAATTGATGTTCAGAGATACATAGATTCTCCAGAAGAAATCCAGCGACTATATAAAAGAACGTTGTGGATAGTCGTTTTGTCGCAGGTTTTTGGAGGAGCAGGATTGGCAGCTGGAATAACAGTCGGGGCTTTGATTGCTCAGGATATGCTAGGGACAGATAGCTATGCAGGTATACCTACTGCCCTGTTCACGTTAGGGTCAGCAGGAGCGGCGTTAATGGTTGGTAGGATGTCACAGCGTTATGGTAGGAGGTACGGCTTGTCCGGCGGATTTATCGTCGGTGGTATTGGTGCCATTGGGGTAGTTGCTGCTGCTATGACTGACAGTATCATCTTACTGTTTGCCTCCTTGTTAATATATGGTGCAGGATCAGCGACAAACTTGCAGGCTAGATATGCAGGAACGGATTTAGCCACTGCCAAGCAGCGAGGTACTGCCATTAGTATTGCGATGGTATCGACCACATTAGGGGCATTTGCGGGTCCAAATTTAGTAGGGGTTATGGGAAGGTTTGCTGAGTCTATAGGGGTTCCATCTCTTGCCGGGCCATTTATATTGGCGGCAGCTGCCTATTTATTGGCTGGAACAATTCTTTGGGTTTTATTGCGACCAGATCCGTTAGTGATTTCGACTGCTATTAATAAGCAGGTGGAACAGGATACTTCAAGTGTAGAAGAGGAAGTAGAGGATAGGAGAGGTATTTTCATCGGGGCTGCCGTTATGGTCATCACTCAGGTCGTGATGGTTTCCATTATGACAATGACTCCCGTGCACATGAGGCATCATGGACATGACTTGAACGCAGTCGGTCTTGTCATTGGCTTTCATGTGGCTGCGATGTATTTACCCTCACTTGTTACTGGGATACTAGTTGACCGTTTTGGTCGTGTGGCGATTGCGGTAGCTTCTGGATTTACACTGCTGGCTGCAGGGTTAGTGGCAGCATTTGCACCAGGTGACTCTTTAGGAATGCTTATTGTGGCGCTTGCTTTACTTGGGCTAGGCTGGAATTTCGGATTGATCAGCAGTACTGCTTTGATTGTAGATTCCACCGTACCTGCCACTCGAGCGAAAAGACAAGGGTCGATTGACGTGTGGGTGGCGCTCGCTGGTGTTTCGGGTGGCGGCTTGTCTGGTGTTATTGCGGCTCAAACTAGCTATATGACACTTTCACTAGTGGCCGGGATTTTATCGTTCATACTCATAGTTGGCTTGTGTAAGGTTCCAGGTAGAGCTTGGAAATTTTCGTGGAAGAGTTAAAATATGAAGGGCTGTTTTGTTAGGTGTTTTTGTGCCTGACAGACAGCTTTTTTTGTGTGTCCCTGTGTCAGACACAATTTATCAAGCTCTGGATTATGATAATCCACATAAATAAATGCTCATCAAATCCCACATTTTTTGTTTCATTACCTATAAATTTATTATCCGATTTCCAGAAATCTTATTTTTTTGAAATGAAGAATCCTTTTTGGTTGTACATCCTATTTAGAATCTCCCTTTATTCTATATTGTTTCTGTTTACCGAAGAACTAAGAATGGAAAGCGGGTGGATATGAGCGGAAATCAAATCTACTTCTTGTTTATAAAAGTATTATGGTTTCCCACTTTACTTTGGTTATCAAAAAAAGTGATTTAAATCTAATTTTACAAAATATTAATGAATGGATGGTTGTTCTTAATATGTAAGATTGCTATATTTGCGAGGAACAATGGAATGCAGAATATTACTTTTGTCTAGTGACTAAATATATGGAGGGATATCATGAACAACAAGATGAAGAAATTTGTCATGGCAGTCTTACTCATCACGTCTATACTGGCTTCAAGCAATGTAGGGTATGCAAACGGTTCACTACAATCTATTGTGGATCAGGCAAGAAAAGACATGAAGGAGGCTGCATATTCATATGTAGTTCCTGCACAAAACGGTACTGTTGCAACTAGCGCAGAGTTGTATCCAGCATTAAATTTAGCGAAGATGAATTATCAAAAAGCGAGAAGTGCTATACAAAAAGCTAACGTTAGTAACAGGGATGCTTTATTAAAAGATTTAGATGCTTTATACGAGGAACGTATTTCTAAAGGAATACTACCTTATATTGATGCTTATAATTACACAGACAAGTACTTAAACTCTATAATGGCGGACATAAAAAAGGCAGAGAGTACTAAGGACTGGGAAAAGGTTGAGGCTCTTTATCATAAGCTTTCTGTCCAGCTTAAAAGTAGAACAGTTATCCTTTACCGTTTTTCTGGGAAGGCAGCTAGAGATCTATTACTAGACCAATATAAGGAGCCTGCAAATCAAAAACGAGATCAGCTGATGATACCTGTCACTATTTACATGAAAGTGAAGGAAGCGGATAAGCTACTTGCAGCAGGGAAAAAGGAAGAAGCTATTAAAATATTAGAATCTATTAAGCCGTTAGTTATTCGTTTACCTTCTCCTAGTGATTTACCTATGGTGAAGGAGCTTATCGATAAGGTGACAGAGGTATCGAAAAAAGCGGGAATGGATATTATTATTCCAACTCCAATGCCTGCTCCTACCCCAAAAGCGCCAATGGCTACAAATATACCTGCTATGAACCTGAAGGTAGGACAATCAAAGTCCATTAATTTGATGGATTACTTCTCTGATCCAGATGAGGATGAGCTGACGTTTACTTCCACATTAGGAACGATCAAAGGGTCAGTATTAACTGTTGATCTGGAAGCGGGTACGTACATTGTAGGAGTTACTGGATCAGACGGTGAGAAAGAAGTAACTACGCAATTCAGTGTAGTTGTCTCAGCAGCAGGCTCGCCGACAGATAATTATTATAAGGATGCTCTTGGTAAAGAAGGTGCTGCGCTAAAAGCTGCCCTTCATGAAATTATCGATGACCATACCGAATTATCTTATAGTCAAGTATGGGATGCATTGAAAGAAACGGATGAGGACCCGAAAAATAAAAATAATGTGATCTTGTTTTATTCCGGGAAATCCCGCTCTAAAACTGCCAACGGAGGAAATGTAGGACAGTGGAACCGCGAGCATACGTGGGCTAAGTCTCATGGAGATTTTGGTACAAGTAAAGGTCCTGGAACAGACATCCATCACCTCCGTCCCACGGACGTTCAAGTGAATAGTGCTAGAGGGAACCTAGACTTTGATAATGGCGGGGCGCCAGTTAGCGGCTGTGATGGCTGCTATAAGACGAAAAATTCCTTTGAGCCACCAGATAGAGTAAAGGGTGACGTTGCTCGTATTCTTTTTTATATGGCTACACGGTATGAAGCAGGAGATCGAGTAGATTTAGAGCTAAATGAAAAACTAAACAATGGCTCAGCTCCTTTTCATGGCAAGCTTTCTGTTTTACTAGAGTGGCATGAACAAGATCCTGTAGACGAATTTGAACTTAACCGAAACAATGTTATCCAGGAATGGCAAGGGAATCGCAATCCATTTATCGATCATCCTGAATGGGTGGAGTTAATATGGGGAGAAGCAGGTTCTTTAGCTCTTCCGAAAGCTTCATAAGCCATATTAAAAGACTGGAAATTTTCGCACATCAATGAATTTGCATGGGTAGTTCGAGTTGGCCAAGTTTAACATCTGATTTTAGGTGGTTTACGACAATCACTGCTTAGATTACGATAATTCCGCTCCTGAATGCGACAATGAGGGCCCGGATTACTACAATCAAGCTCAGGTTTACGATAATCGCCCCGAAGATTACGACAATCCCTAAAACGGCTCACCGGTAAAAGTTATGTTTGCGACAATGAGCACCCGGATTACTACAATCAAGCTCAGGTTTACGACAATCGACCCAAAGATTACGACAATCCCAAAACCGCTCATCGGTCAAAGTGACTTTTACGACAATGAGGGCCCGGATTACTACAATCAAGCTCAAGTTTACGACAATCGACCCAAAGATTACGACAATCTCTAAATCGGCTCACCGGTCAAAGCTAACTTCACAACAATCCACCCTATCCTACAATTAAAAAACCTGGACCCATATAAAGGAGGTCCAGGTTTTTATTATTTACGTTTTGTTAAGCGACCAGCAAGGAATGCAGCTGCTGCTAGTCCAATAACGGTGTTTGTTTTTTTATTGAATACTTGTTTGGTGACAAGTGCTAAGTTTTGTGGGCGTTCAGCTAGACGGCGCATGAAGTATCCATACCAGTCACTACCAAAAGGTACGTATGTACAGAAGTTGTATCCTTCTTTTGCTAGTTGAAGCTGCATGTCCTTGCGGAAGCCGTAAAGCATTTGGAATTCGAATTTATCGTTAGGGATATCATTGATTTTAACAAATTGCTTCACATGATCAATCACGTTATGGTCGTGAGTCGCAATGGAGGTGAACTTGCCGTTTAGCAAATGATACTCGATCAATTGGATAAACTTGCGATCAATCTCTGCTTTATCCTGATATGCGATGTTAGCTGGCTCTTTATAAGCACCTTTAACGATTCTTAAACGATAGTTTTTATATTTCTCAATATTTTCAACTGATTCATGGAAGTAGGCTTGAATTACTGTACCAATATTATCGTGCTGTTCGCTTAGTTCCTCCATTAGCTCAAAGGAAGGATACAAACGGCCATAGTCTTCCATATCGAAGTTGACGAAAATATCGTATTCGTCCGCCAAGGCAACGATTTCTTTTAGATTTTCATAACAAAAATCTCGATCTATATCTAGTCCTAGCTGTGAAGGTTTTAAAGAGATATGTGCATCCACACCATGTTCATGTATTGCTGTAATAACCTCTAAGATTTGCTTCTTAGCAGCAGTAGCCTCTGATTTTTCGAACACGAACTCACCTAAATTATCAACCGTACAGGAGATTCCCTGTTGGTTTAGTTCTTTAATGCTCTCAATCGTTTCTTGAATATTAGTTCCTGCAACAACACTTTGTGCACCCATTTTTAAACCATATTTTTGAGCTGCACTGTTGAGTGTACGGTTTTCAGATAAAGCGATAAAAAAGTCACGTAATGCCATCTAATATCTCTCCCTCATGTTCATCAATCAATTTCTCAAGCATTATAACATATATTTTAATATTGTGATAAATTTATCTTTTTTTAATATAAATATATTTTTGCACAAATCCCTATATGACGGGGTTTATTATTAGAAAATAATAAAAAAATAAAATTATATGAATGCAATATACTTTTCAAAACATATTAAATATTATATGTTTTAAGTTAAAGAAGAAATTAATAGAAAGTGAGGACAAGTATGGATCAGTATATTTTAAGTTTAGAAACAATCGATACACATACGATGGGAGAGGCAACGCGTATAGTTGTCAACGGTTTTCCAGATATTGTTGGAGAGACGATGATGGAGAAAAAGGAGTATGTCAAAGAAAATTACGACCACCTTCGCAAGCTATTGATGAACGAGCCAAGAGGGCATAAAGATATGTTTGGCTCCATTTTAACTGAACCATGTAATGAAAAATGTGATATAGGAATAATTTTCATGGACAGTGGCTCCTATTTGAACATGTGTGGTCATGGTACTATAGGCACCGTTACGATGTGTTTAACTAAAGGGATTATTCCTAAAAAAGAGCTTATCTATGTAGATACGCCTTCTGGAGTTATAGAATGCAGAGCGTATTTTAAGGGAGATCAGGTGGAGAGTATCGAATTTACGAATGTCCCTGCGTTTATCTTACATAAAGGGTTATCTATCAAGTTAAATGACATAGGTGATGTATCCGTAGATATTGCATTTGGAGGAAGTTTTTTTGGGATAATCAATTCCTCTGATATAGGGGTCAATATTGACCTATCGGACAAACAAAGAATATTAGAGCTTGCTACTGAGGCAAGGGATTATATCAATCACCATATCAATATTGAGCACCCGACTATTCCAAACATCCGAACGGTGGATTTGATCGAAATTACGAATAAGATTAGTGACAATCATTATAAAAATGTAGTTGTATTTGGAGACGGACAGATTGATCGCTCACCTTGTGGAACTGGAACGTGCGCTAAAATGGCTGCCCTCGAATTAGAAACTGGTGCCTCCATCGTTCAAGAAAGTATTATTGGTTCAACTTTTGAAGGAAGGGTATTAGGCAAAACAAAAGTCGCAGAAATGGATGCTATTATCCCAGCTATCAAGGGGTCTGCTTGGATTACTGGAGAGCACAGATTTATTCTTCAGGAAGCAGATATTTATGCGGAGGGCTTTGCGATTTAGAGAAGGTTTTTATTTAAAGGGGGCAAAAAAATGGAAAAGAAATTATCTTTTTTTCAAATTGTAGCCATTGGGTTTATGTTATTTGCTATGTTCTTAGGTGCGGGTAATGTGATTTTTGCTCCAGTTCTAGGGCAACAGGCAGGGACCAATACACCGATTGCCATGGCAGGATTCTTAGTAACTGGAGTAGGCTTAGTTTTACTAGCAATAATTGCACTAACTAAAGGTGGAGGAACTGTGGAAAAGCTGGCAAGTAGGGTTTCCCCTAAATTTGCTGTTGTTTTCTCGGTTTTGCTGTTTTTAACGCTAGGACCGATTTATGTTATACCCAGGACTACCTCGGTAGTTTATGAGATTGCTATTAAACAGCTGATTACTGACACTAGTATGATAGGTTTATTTCTACTTGTCTTTTCTATCATTTTTATCGCTTTGACGGTTTACCTATCATGGGAGACTACTAAATTTGTTGATCGATTAGGCAAGTTAATCACACCTGTCTTTGCAACGCTTTTAGTGATCATCGTCGCTAAATCTATTTTCACTCCGATGGGCTCAGTACATGGACCTGTGGATGGAATGGGCTACGAAACTGCCAGTGATGCATTTTTAAAGGGGTTCACACAAGGGTACTTTACGATGGACGTGTTAGCAGCATTTGTCTTTGGTGGGATCTTTATTAAATCAATTGATGCTTTAGGTATTCGCTCTAAAAAGGAAGTATCCAAGGTGTTTATCAAGGCGGGTCTCGTTACTGTAGTTGGACTAGTTCTTCTGCAGGTATCGATGTCTTGGATAGGGGCAACTAGTGTAGATGCAGTAGGCTATACAACAAACGGCGGAGAGCTGATTGCACTTGCTTCAAAAGCGCTGTTTGGTCAAATTGGGATTTATTTAATTGGGATTGTAATTTTATTAACTGGTATTACGACGAATGTAGCTTGTTTAGCTGCTGTAGCAGAATACTTTGAGCGGATTATTCCGAAGGTGTCGTATAAGAAATGGTTAATCATCTTCTCGCTAGGGAGCTTAATTATTACTAACTTCGGATTAACTAAAATCTTGACTATGGCTTCACCAATATTAATGCTGCTGTACCCAATTGCTATTGCACTAATTATCTTGATTTTTACGGATAGCTGGTTCAAGGGTTCACGTGCGGTATATGTTGGTACTATTATCGGAGTAAGTATAGTTGCTATTATGGATGCATTAAAAGATGCGAACATTGCGGTAGAAACGCTTAACAATGTATTTGGCTTTATCCCGTTGTTTTCAAACGGAGCAGGGTGGATTGTTACTGGTCTGATTGGTGCAATCATCGGCTTTTTCTTTAAAAAGGAGAAGCAGGAAGAGACGGGGGAACTGCGAGAGGCTTAGTGTTTGTCCCTGTGTCAGACACAATTCATTTGGGCGGAATATTGAGCTAGGTGGGTTGCGGGGGAAGTTGTGTGTGTCCCTGTGTCAGACACAATTCGCCCAGGCGTACGATAATCTTTTTAATACGAAAAAGCTCCCATATTAGGGAGCTTTTCTTGTCTAGCTTCATCGCCTTGCCCCTCGGGGTCAAATGGATAAAAGCTCCGGTGGCTGAGGAACTGCCTCCTCGCTTTTTCCCATTTGCCTGTCGGGGCAGTGACAGGCGATTCCGCTTTTCTTGATGTCCAGCTTCATCGCCTTGCCCCTCGGGGTCAAATGGATAAAAGCTCCGGTGGCTGAGGAACTGCCTCCTCGCTTTTTCCCATTTGCCTGTCGGGGCAGTGATAGGCGATTCCGCTTTTCTTGATGTCTAGCTTCATCGCCTTGCCCCTCGGGGTCAAATGGATAAAAGCTCCGGTGGCTGGGGAACTGCCTCCTCGCTTTTTCCCATTTGCCTGTCGGGGCAGTGACAGGCGATTCCGCTTTTCTTGATGTCTAGCTTCATCGCCTTGCCCCTCGGGGTCAAATGGATAAAAGCTCCGGTGGCTGAGGAACTGCCTCCTCGCTTTTTCCCATTTGCCTGTCGGGACAGAGATAGGCGATTGCGCTTTTCTTGTGTTTATAAGAATTTTTGGTTATATAGCAGGATTGCTTTAGCTCTTGATTTCACGCCTAGCTTGCTGTATATCGTTGTTAGGTAAACGCGTATGGTTCCTTCGGATAGAAATAGTTTTTGTGCGATTTCCTTGTTGGTTGCACCATCTACAAGTAGTTGGAAAACTTCCAGCTCTCGAGGTGTTAGTTGGTCTAGTATGCTGCTCTCCGCTTGGCTGCTGCTTTCTATGAGCCGTTCTACGTAGCTTAACGGCACCGAATTCCAGCCTGTCTTTTTATGTTTTTGTCGTTCTTTGGCATAGGCTTTTAATAATTTAATACTACCCTCCTCATCTAGGAAGGTTCGGACGTAATCATAAGTAGAGCCGTAGCTCAAAGCTTCATGCAATGCGTTCAAGGCGCTGTCCTTATGGTCCATTTCCATTTCACAAATTGCTTCTAACAAGGAAGCTTCTACGATTGTGGATACTTGATCTTCCTCTATTGCTTTAGTTTTCACTTGGATTACAGTCTTTAAGGCTTCTTCTACCTTTGCTGTTGCTAGCAACAGTCGAGCATGGACGAGTAACCAAAAAGGTTGTCTCGATTCAGCTTTTCGTAGCTCTGCTTCTGCTCTTAACGTATTTCCTTCTAATAAAAAGCAACGAGCTTTCATCGTGAGTATAATATTTTGCCAATGCTTATCATTTATTGAATCTAGTACGTTATCTAATAATGCATGAGCTGCTACAAAGTTTTTATTTAAGGCATAAATTTGAGACTTTAAAACATACATGGGAATAAATAATCCAGGATCTTTTAGGCTATGGCCATACTTTAAAGCAATTTCTAATTCTCCAATGGCCGCATCGATATAGTTTCTTTCATACAATGTTTCTGCTGACGCCCCGTAGCTGAAGAGAGTCATATTTTTTTCCTTAAATTCTGTTTCACGGAATAACTTTGCAAACGGAATCGCTTTTTCTAATGACATAAACCTACCCTTGGATCCAATGCTAGTTCGAGTAAGCTTATGTTCGAATAAGTTGAACCTTATCGGTATTCCATCCCACCTAGAACTAACATATCCTTGGTCTACTTGCCTTTGAATTATTTCTATCGCTTTTTCAATCCCTGTCCCCATGCTAATAAGTGCATATACCTGCAGTGTTGTAAAAATATCAGCTATTCCTTTGTTCTCCTCTTTATCCATCCATTGTTCTAATTGTTGCTTTAGCTCTAACTCATAAATGATTAGACCCGCTTCTTCTATTTGAAGGGCAGATATTAAGGTAATGGTGTACATCACTAATATTTCATAATTAACTGGGTAATCGTTTCTTCTTAAAGTTTGGACCCAACCTAAAAAAGTGGAGGTTTCTCCATTCTTGAATATTTCTACTAAATGTTCTGTTATCCACGACTCCGCTAGCGTAAAGGCGCTTTCTTGTAAGGCCAAGTCAATCGCACTGTTGATATCACCTTTTAAGTAAAGCAGCTTCGCGGTTTCCAAGATGATGGATGAAACAAATTCCTTTGGATAACGATTTTTAAGTTCAATTTGTAAAGCTTCTGCGAATAAATGATGGTAACGAAACATCGGTTGGGCATTGTTTAAACGAACAGTGAAAATTCCCTTGTTTTCTAGTTCTATAAGCATTGCATAGCTATCACTTCGGTTCGTTAGGCTATTACAAATTTCCGGTTCTAAAGATTGTAAAAAAGACGTCTTCAGAAGAAAATCTTGAATAGTTGACGGAAGTGTATCTAGTATCTCTTGCAATAAAAAATCAGTGATCAAGGGCTGTAAAGGGTTCATCTTGTCTAATGTTAATGCATTGTTGGAGTTGGTCCTCATTGAAATACTCGTTAATTGGATGCCGGCTGGCCAGCCTTCTGTGGTGTTTAATACGTGATGTAGTAGCTTCTCTTCGAGGTTTTTCTTTTCGTAAAATTGTTCAATTTCCTCAAATGTAAAGCACAGTTGTTCCATGCTTATCTCATTGAGCCAGGATTTAACTCGCCACTTGGCGATTGGGAGGGGGAGATTCTCACGACTAGTTACGTAGACGTGTACGTTGTCAGGTAGATATTCGATTAGTTGGGTAAGCATTTGATGAATCACTTTATTGTCAATTAGATGATAGTCTTCCAACACAATACTAATGGGACGTTCCATTAAACTCATTTCGTTTAAGAAAGAATCAATCAAAAATTCTAACGTGGAAGGATCCTGTGATTGGAACAATGAGGCGAGCGTGTTATACATGTTACTCTCCGTAACATTAGATGTCGTATGAATAACATATTTCCAAAATCGTATTGGATCATTGTCAGATGTATTCAGGGAAATCCATGTAATGGTGTCATTTGCTTGGTTAAACCATTGGCTTAATAGCGTTGTTTTACCGTAGCCTGCTGGTGCTTGAAGAATGGTGATTCTCTTTGAATGGTTTTTCTGAAGTAATTCATATAATCTTTCTCTATCTAATGCTTCTGCTGTAGCTTTTGGTACCGTTGTTTTGGAACTCAACCAGACCATTTGCATCCTCTTTTACCTCCATGGGTTGCTTATACTTTGGAAAACATAAGAATAATTAACTAGTCTCCTTGTAAATCTATTATACTATTAATCTGCAACTTTTTATTCAAAAAAATAAAATAATTAACATTCCTCAATATTTTCTGAAAATCATTTCGTATAAGCTTAAGTGGTATGTGTTTTTAAGGGATTTTGCGAATGAGAAATGGTTTCTTAAAGTAGTTAGGAGGGATACTTGATAAAGTATAGTATATTAATGATCTTTTGAATAATGCACTAAGAATTGAAATAAAAAACTGAGCAATTCAATAGGAGGAATAGTTTTGAGAAATAAAGGATGGAAGACAGCAACAGCGGTAGCCTTATTAACAAGTTCGGTTTTAGCCTTTTCACCAATTGCGTATGGAAAATCATTTTCAGTGGAGCAATCGGTAGCCACGGTGAAAGGTGATTTACACAAGGCAACTACACTATACGTATCTCCGGCGCTTGAAGGGAAATTAATCCCTAGTGACTCGCTCTATGCTTCGTTAAATAGTGTGAAGAAAAAATATGAAATCACAAAAAGTGTCGTCACCTCATCCAAATTATCGGCAGGCGAGATAGAAGGCACGTTGAAGGAAATGGATGCCATTTACAATGAAAAAGTAACTAAGGGATTAGTTTCTTATATAGATGCGTATAATTACGCAACGAAGTATTTAGAACCTTTAATGAGGGAAATTAGCCAAGCAGAAGCGAAGAGTGATTTTGCAGGGGTAGCTGCTGGATATCATAAGCTTTCGTATCAGTTAAAGGATCGATCCTCTATTTTATATCGCTTTTCTGGTAAAGCTGCACGTGATTTACTATTAGAAAAGTATAAAAAGCCTGCTGATGCTAAGCGTGACGAACTAATGCTACCAGTCACCATTTATATGAAATTAGTAGATTTAAACAGCTTATATGCAGCTGGGAAACAATCGGAAGCTTTAAAAGTATATGCAGAAATAAATGCCTTAATGGAAGGGTTACTGAAAACAAGTAAGTATTCGCCTATTCTATTGGCTGAAGTAGCTAAAATTAAAGCGATAGTGGAAGGACTTCCTAACCAGTCCACAGAACAGCAGGTACTTGATGCAAAGGTGGAAGGCTTCGTGAAGGCAGTAAATGCTAGCCAAAAAAATGTTCTTTTATCATCTAGCACGTCCAATTCTATAACGATAACAGTTCAGGAAGATATCAGTATGTTAGACTTTTTGAGTAAAGGATTTTATCCGACCCTCATTAGTAGCTTAGATGTGTCTAAGGTGAATGGAAACGATCCATTGTCAGAGGCAGCTATGAATGAATTAAAGGCTTTGTTTCCTGCAGATGCAAAAGTGCTATCCGAATTAAAAGGCAAGTCATTTAATCTTCCAGTCACCGTTAATAATGGTGCCTTGGATGTCGTATTTATACTAGTTTTTAACTAAACAAAATAAGACCATGTAAAAGCTAAACTTTTACGTGGTCTTTTTTTGTTCATGATGAATGTTCATTTTGGAAACTGAAGGTTTTCACATAATTGCACCCTTCACAAGCGTGGCCTATTTGTTCTTGGGTATCGGGGTGCTGATAGTAAATTTCATCGTACCCACAAATGTAACACTCCATGACATGAAAAATGAGACGAGGACCAATGACGTTGTCTAACAGCTGATTAAAATCGGACTGCATATTCTACATCTCCCTCTGCTTTTGTATCAATATAGCAAGTTAAAACCATATTATTCGTCGAAAGCCGGCAGAAATTTGGATTTGATTTCGACTATTTCCTGTTAATAGATTATATGGAGGGAGCGTGTTCTATTATGAACGTTTTTTTAGGAGGAACATACTAAAGGCTAGGTCTATTTGTAATCTTTTATTCATAGTAATTGAACTCTATTTCCAATTAAAAAGAACGATTTTTATTCGACGGTGGATTGTTTGTCGGAAAGAGAGGGAAATAAGGGAAAACGGTTAGAAAGATAGATTCATGCTCTGTGCAAGACAGTCAGAATCTCATGCACCTCTTTTTTCGTTGTGGTAGAATAGAGGCATTTTACCCACTTTTTGGAGGCATTTGATTTGATTTGTCGTATTATGGAGGGGAATGAGGACACTTGAGGATGTAAGAAATGAGGAATGCGAAATGATCGAACTCCGAGATGTGCGAAAAAAATATCGTTCAGGGACAAAGCAGATGGAAGTATTGCGCGGGATGGATCTTCGTGTGGAGCAGGGAGAGTACGTGGCAATCATGGGGAAGTCCGGTTCAGGGAAGAGCACGATGCTCAATTTGTTAGGAACTCTGGACTTGTTAGATAAAGGAAGCTATGTGTTAGCTGGAAAGTCAGTACATAAAATGGGTAAAGCTCGTCGGGCAAAGCTACGGAATGAGGAGATAGGATTTGTCTTTCAGCATTTTCAGCTGATTCCCAACTTGTCTGTCTATCAAAATGTGTTACTCCCTTTAACATACGGGAGAAAAAGGCTAAAACGAAAGAAAGCTCGCGTTCTTGCTATGTTAGAAGAGATGGGTATTTTAGATAAGAAAAACTACAAGCCAGACCAATTATCGGGTGGTGAAAAGCAACGTGTCGCTATTGCAAGGGCCTTGGTCAATGAGCCTTCGCTTATACTTGCCGATGAGCCGACAGGGAGCTTGGATGAGGAAACAACGAAAAGTATTTTGAACTTATTTGATCGAGTACATGAAAAAGGAGCAACCCTTATTATCATCACGCATGACATGGAAGTAGCTTCTCGAGCACAGCGCATTTTAACATTGCAGAATGGGGTGCTTATATGAAGCTATTTACATCATTTAAATTGGCCTGCTTTGGTTTATGGTCGAATCGGCTTCGCGTGTTATCTGCGATGACTGGGGTGATCATTGGGATGTTTGCAGTCATTGTGTTATCTGCGATTGCTATAGGGGTAAAAGACACGCTGATGAAGCAGATGGGGAGCCTAGGAGCAGAACAAATTCTTGTCATGCCTGGTAGACTACTCGATACTACAAACGGAGAGAAGGATTTACTTAGCGGATTGACTAGTGTGCCAAGTACGCTTACATATGAGGATGCAGAAACTCTGTCGGAAAAAGAGCATGTTAAAACTGTAACCCCCATATTAGAAACAATTAATATTGCAAAGTATGGTGAAAAGAGTGCTCAGTCTTCCTTGGTTGGGACGACAAATCAATTTTTACGAATTCAGCATGCTGAGCTCTCAGAGGGGCGTTTCTTTACTCAAGAAGAACAGGAAACGAAGGCCAGAGTAATAGTATTGGGGAATAACATACATGAAACACTTTTAGACAAAAAAGAAGATTCTACCGAGGAGGGTAATCAAGAAAATGAAACAAAAGTAGAATCTGAGCCATGGTGGAAGCGTATTATGGACAAAATTTTGGGGGAAAGCGCTTCAGCTGAGGAAGCTTTGACCTTAGTTGGCCAAACCATCACGATAAATAAAGAAGACTTTGAGGTTATTGGTGTATTGGCCCCAAATGCTACACTTGGCTCTAGTACTGACAACAATGTTGTTATCCCTATTCAAACTGCTCTAGAAACAACTGATATGAAGAATCTCACAAAAATTATTGTGGAAGCTTCTAGTGTAGAAACAGTTGATCAAGTGGATAAAGATGTATTTAGTGCTATTAAGGCAAACCACTCGGAAATAGATTTCAGTGTGGTGAAGCAGGAGCAGATGCTTGGAGCGTTAGGAAAGGTTACTTCTATATTGCAGGTGATGTTGTTCGGAATTACTGCCACGGCCTTAGTGATCAGTGGTATGGGAATTATGAATGTCATGGTGATGTCTGTCCGAGAAAGAACGAAGGAAATTGGTATAAGAAAGGCACTTGGTGCTACCACCATCGAAATTTTGATGCAGTTCTTCTTTGAAACTTTGCTGCTATGTGTAATCGGTGGAGCTGCTGGGATTGGTCTTGGATATTTGTTTATAGAGTTTTGGAACAATAATGTGGATATCTTTGCCTTGGTGCTTCCTTTATGGGCGGTTAAGCTTGCGCTGTATACATCCTTTGGTATCGGTAGCCTGTTCGGCATTTATCCTGCATGGAAGGCTGCTCGTATGAATCCTAGTGAGGCTTTGCGGTTTGATTAGTTTTGGACCTTTGGAAAAGCAAATAGGATTATTATAGGAATATTATTACAGGTGCCTGGCACCTGTAATAATATTTGTTTTGCTATTTGATTTTTATGGAGCTTGTACTTTTTTTATTTACCTAAAGGTTTTTTGATGTAATTTAGGGAATAAGATAAGATATAGAGTTTTGTAGAAGGGGGAAAAATAGTGAAACAAAAGGTACAAATATTATTGGTTTTATGTTTGTTTGTCTTTAGTGTAAATATGCCAGCAGCTTTTGCGGCGAATGACAAAATAGATTACGTGGCGTTAGGAGATTCCATCGCTAGTGGTCAAACGCCATATGGAGAAAGAGTTGGACGTGGATTTACAGACATAATTAGCGAGAAGCTTGAGAAGGAAGGACGTTTAGGCTCCTTTACGAAGGAATTTGCTAAATCCGGTGAAACGACGGAAGGACTGCTAGAAAAGCTTAAGCGAGAAGATGTTCAAAAGGCTTTAAAGGAAGCAGAGCTTGTAACAATTGTCAGTGGTGCAAATGACTTTATCCAAGTCTTCTATGACCCCAAGGATGAAAGTGTAAATGTTGATCTCACTGCAGCAACTTTAATATTGAGTAAGGTGTCGGAGAATCTGACGACTGCGGTTAAACAAGTAAAGGCTATTAACCCAGATGCCGAAATCTATTTGTTCGGCTACTTTTTTCCGTTTCCACATATGACGGATATTGCTACGAGACAACAGCTACAAATGGCATTCAATATTGTAAATAATCGAATTGCATCTATTGCAGAAAGTGAAGGTGTGCATTTTGTTAATGTGGCGCCAGCGTTTGATGCAAAGGGAACGGTCTATTTAGAAAATCCAAAGGATATTCACCCAAACGAAGCTGGCTACCAAGTAATTGCTGACCAATTTTTCTTAAAAACGCTGCCTGAGCTACCACTTGGATGGGGCAGGGTAATGGAGAAAAATATACCTGTAGCCTCTGATAAAAAATGGACAATTACGTTAAGCAAGGATGTCGACAATGCAAGTTTGAATCAATCCATTTTTGTCATGAAGGATGGGTCAATGGCAATACCAGTTGATAAAGCCGTGTCCAAGGCCAACGGAAAGCAAGTCGAGGTATTCGCTCCTAAAGATGGATACAAACCAGGTTCCTACGAGTTGATGATCACCAATGAGCTGAAGGGGACAGATGGAAAACCCTTAACGGAAAGTGTGTTAGTGAAATTTGTAGTGAAGTAGAGGATAGTTTTGAGGAAATTACGATTTTTAGTCGATCTAAGATTCCCAAAGTAGTTGGCGGTTGGGGAAAGAAGAAAAGCCTATTTCATCTATAAGAGATGAAATAGGCTTTTTCATGTATTTAAAAACGGTTATTTAAGAAAAGTGGTTGAGTCTTATTATATGGATATTATTACAGGTGCCAGGCACCTGTAATAATAATGTTAGAAAAGTGACTAAATTTTCTGTTAGTATGTTATTTAAATATATTAATGATGTGGGTGGTGATTGGTTTGGTTTCAGTTGAGCAGTTGGCTTGTAGGCTAGAGAAGTATGGGATTCTTTTGGTTGGTGGGGAGAAAGGGAAGGGAAGAGGAATAGATTATATTAATATTCAGGAGCTTCCGTTAAGGAGTGAGCGTGTTCATCCTTTTGGGTTTATTTTGACTACTTTTGCGGCTTTTGAGGGTGAGCAGGGAATCGTTTCGCATGTGGAATGGCTGATTTCACGAAAGATATCAGCACTAGGTATCCATGCTGCTGGTTGTGCGGTGGTCCCAGAAAGCTTGTTGGAGCTTTCTAATACGCATTCGCTTCCTATTTTTACAATACCAGTTGATTTGTCTTATAAGGAGATTTTTAAAGAGTTTAATGAGCTACTTTTAGGAGAGAATGATGCTCTTCGTGTTCAAATTGAGGAGATGAATCTTCAATTACTAGAGGCAGTTGCGCAAGATAAGGGAGTTAGTTATATCGTTGCAACGTTAGGGAAGTATCTTGCTTCACCAATCGTTTTTCTGGATCAAAGCTTAAACATTGTTTCTATTTGGACTAACAATACATACAATCGAGAGGAATATAGCCTTACTGTTAAAGCCGTCTTAGAGCAAGAAAAAGAATCGTTATACAAGGGGAAATACATGGAGGTAGAAAAGGTATTGACCGAGTCGTTTTCTACACAGCATGATTTGGCATTTTCGGTTCTCCCTATTATGGAGCATACAGAAAATCACGGATTCTTAATCATATGTAATAACGGGGTGGAGGAGTTGATGGTTAACTCTGCCATTCAGTATGGGAGGACGGCATTACTGCTGGATGCCGTAAAAAGAAAATCGTTAGAGCGTTTCTTGAAAAACCAAGAGATACGAACATTGGAAGCGATTATTGAAAATAAACGCCGTGAATCTAGTCGCTCTTCTAGCCTTTCTTCTTCTCTAAAAAAAATGCCTTATCTGTATGTATTTCGTTTTGATAATGAAGATTTAATTAATTATGGATTTACCGTCATTTACGATAAGCTGGGTGGAATAAATTCAGATAATATTATTTGGATATATGAACAGGAGGTTATCTGCCTCACTTCCATTCCGTATGAAATACAACATTTGAAGGAGCTATTATCCGCTTTGCAAGGAGTTCAATGTGGAGTTAGTGATGGAAGACCTATTAAGGTTGAAGCAGATCTTTCGCTTAAGTATAAACAAGCAAAGCGTTGTCTAGAGCTTACAGATCAATGGAATAGTAATCTAATTCTATTCCAGAACATAGGTGTGGAAAGATTTTTATTTTTGATTAAAGAGGAGAGCTCGATGCAGGAGGCAGCAAGGGGATTGCTTAAGCCTTTATTAGAATTTGATGAATGTAATCATGCAGAATTAACAAAAACATTGGATGTCTATTTAAAGAATTTTTTTAGTCTGAAAAAAAGTGCAGAGGAATTATTTGTCCATCGTAATACTGTGAGCTATCGACTAGAAAAAATTCAAGATCTATACCCGGATATTAGCTTTGAAAATCAAAATCATTACCTACTATTTGCGATTGCCTTAAGGTTAATCGACTAATTTTGTTTAGAGGCTATAAAATAGTCTCTTTTTTTTGTGCTCCTTAACTAATGGAAAATTTATTAGAAAAATCTAAAATTTCTATTAACTAAAGAGAGGACGGGGATATAGATGCAGACTATTTTGTATAACTGCTCGTTAATTGACGGACTAAATAAAGATATAAAGGAAAACGCTTATCTGATAATAGAGGATAAAAAAATAGTAGAGGTTGGCACTGGAAAAGTAGAGCAGACGGAATCTGCAAATTTAGTTGACGTAAAGGGAAAGTTTGTTATGCCAGGGTTAATTGATTGTCATGTGCATTTAGTATGGGATGGAACGGAAGATCCGCAAAAGAAGATAGAGCATCTAGACGAATCGAAGGTTGCCCTTCAGGCGTACTCGCATGCACTACTAACGATAAAGGAGGGGATCACCACAGTTCGAGACGTTGCCTCTCCAGGGAAAAGTGTTTTAAATTTACGAGATGTGATAAACAGCGGAAGTCTAATTGGCCCAACAATTGTTGCTTCTGGTCCTGCAGTTTGTATGACAGGGGGACATGTCCATTACTTAGGTAAAGAAGCAGATGGTCCCGATGCTGTTCGGCGAGCTACCCGTGAGGTAATGAAGGAAGGCGCTGATCTGATCAAGCTTATGGCAACTGGAGGTATTTATACTTTTGGAGAGGAGCCAGGTTCTCCGCAGTTAAATGTGGAGGAGATGAAGGCGGCCGTCGAAGAAGCACATAAGAAGAATAAGAAGGTAGCAGCACATGCTGAAGGCTTGATAGGAATTCACAATTGTATAGAGGCAGGAGTGGACACAATTGAGCATGCCATTTATGCAGATGAAAGTGCGCTCAAAAAAATGAAGGAGAATGACACTTATTTAGTGCCCACGATGATTGTTATGAAAAGATTAGCTACGGATGAGCATATACCAGCATGGGCGTTAGAGAAGGCAAAGCATGTAGTGGAACCACATGAGAACATGCTAAAGCAGGCTGTACAGCTTGGAGTTAAGATAGCAACTGGGACAGATTGTGGTTCACCGGTTACTCCACCGAGCTACTATTTTGACGAATTATTAATAATGGAGGATGCGGGAATGTCTAGAATGGAAGTTCTCCAAGCATCTACCCAAGTAGCTGCAGAATGTTTAGGGCTGAGTGATAGGGGCTTATTAAAGAAAGGAATGTACGCAGACCTATTAATTTTGGAGGATAACCCATTAGACGATTTATCTATTTTAAAGGGTAACAAGAGGATTATGAAGGATGGACACTTTATTAATTAAGAAAGGGGATAAGCATATGAATTTGGAAAAGAGGGTTCATCAGTTACGCCAGGTAATGGATGATAAGGAGCTGACATGTTCAGTTATTTTGAACTTTGAAAACCAATATTATTTTAGTGGATTAAAGGCAATCACATATTCTAGACCGATCGTTTTGTTTGTAGATCAACAACATACAAAACTAGTAGTGCCATCTTTAGAAGAGACTCATGCCAAGGAAAAGTCTATAGCGGACCATCTACTTGTTTATTATGAAACACCTTTGCATCAAACACAGGCTAATTCTTATACAGAACTATTTGAAGAAGTGATTGCCTCTTATCCGAAAAATTCCAAGATTGGAGTCGAGTTTGCCTCTCTGCCAGTTGAATTAGGAAAGAGGTTGAGAGATAAGGGATTTGATTTAGTTAGCATAGATGATGAAATTATCCATATGAGAGCTATTAAAGAGGAAGCAGAGATAGAACAAATTATTGAATCAGGTAACTTGGTCAGCCTGGCATTAAAAGAGTCGTTAGAGCATGCAACGCCTGAAATGACTGAAATGGAGATAGATCAATTTGGAAATACAGCTCTTTTTCTAGAGGTAGCAAAGAGGCATCCTAATTCGACGTTAGATTACTTCGTTATGTCACCTTCTGGAATAGAACGTACGAATATGCCGCATGTCTTCTCTAATACACGGCAGCTTAATAAGAATGATCTTGTGATTCACAGCAGACAGGTTGGTATAAATGGATACCGTGCAGAATGTGAACGTACTTTTTTTGTTGGTAATCCTTCATTAGAACAGGAGGAAGCATTTAAGCTGGCTCAAGAAGCGCAACAGGCTGCATTAGACTTTATACGTGTGGGTGTAACAGCAGCAGAGGTAAACGAGGTTGCTTTACAGGTTTTCCGAGATGCAAATATGGAGCAATATGTGAGACATCGGACTGGTCATGGTATAGGGATAGGTCTTCATGAGGAGCCGTCATTAAAGTATTCTAATGACCTTGTATTACAGGAAAATATGGTGTTTTGTGTGGAGCCAGGGCTATACATACCAGGTGTTGGAGGCTTTAGGCATTCAGATACAGTCATTTTAAGGGGGGAGGGGACACAGCTAATTACTCATTATCCAAGTAAGCTAGAGGATTTAATTTTATAACTAATTAGGGGAGGGAAAGGAATGAGTATTTATTTAATAGCCGTCGTTATTTATTTAGCTGTAATGGCCTTGATGGGGGTTTACTTTAGTAAAAAATCAATTGCGACTAGCAAAGATTTTATGGCAGCAGGCAGAACACTCCCCTTATGGGTTATGACTGGAACTTTATTAGCTACCTTTGTAGGTTCAGGGACGGTTGTGGGTGGAGCAAGCTTCATATATCAATATGGTCCATGGGCAGCCATTTTCAATCTGTCGGGTGGAATCTTCGGTATTATCGTACTTTATTTTATCGCAGGTAGGGTTCAAAAAGGGGAAGCTTTTACTGTTCCAGAAATTATTGAAAAGCGTTTTGGAAGTCAGGCCAGACTTGTTGCAAGTGTTTTAATACTTCTGGCGTATGTGGGTATTACAGCTTATCAGTTTACTGGTGGAGCGTATGTATTACAGATCACGACAGGGCTGCCAATTCAGACAGGTGCTATTATTATTGCTATTCTTGTTATTTTCCTTACAGTGAGTGGTGGATTATTCTCGGTTGCATACACAGATGCGCTAAGTGCACTGCTAATTGTTTTTGGTTTTTTAGTAGGGTTGCCTTTCGTGTTAAATGGAGTTGGAGGCTTGGAGGGATTGTCTCTAAATCTCCCAGAGCAGACAAAGCAATGGAATGGCGGGCTCAGTAACTTACAATTATTAGGGTATTTCTTACCTTTGTTTTTATTGATACTTGGTGATCAAAACATGTATCAGCGATTTGCTGCGGCAAAGGATGAAAAAACAGCTAGAAATTCTACGATAGGTTTTTTTGTAGGAAGTGTTCTGGTAATTGGATTAACGATAACTTTTGCAACTGCGGCAATTGTAATGTTCCCTAATATTACTCCTGATACTGCAGTGCTGAATATGGCGATAAATGGGTTGCCATTAGGAATCGGGTTGGTAGTTCTCTGTGCGTCTGTGGCCTTTATCATCACCACGGGAACGTCGTATTTACTCTCGGCTTCTGGAAACATTGTCTATGATATGTACAAAAGGTATAGCAAAAAAGATATCCCAGATAAAAAACTATTAAAGATGAACCGCTATGTTGTTGTAGGGTTGGGCGTGTTAGCCTATGTGCTAGCCATGTACTTCCCATCCGTACTGGCCATTCAAATGTATTCGTATACGATGTACGGAGCAGCGGTTACCCCTGCACTGCTTGCGACGATTTTATGGAAGCGTGCAACTAAACCAGGGGTGTTGAGCTCCATGGTAGTAGGAGGAGTAAGCACGATCTTATGGGAAGTAGTGTTGAGTAAGCCATTTGAGCTAAATAGCGTATTATTCGCATTGCCGATGGCCGTCCTCACTTTAATAATCGTCAGCCTACTTACCCAACCAGCAGCTAGCGTAAAACAAAAACTGGCCAGTAACTAGAGTGATAAAGTGTTACCGGTGCCGAGCGGTGTTACAGGTGCCAGGCACGTGAAATATACTAGAATATATAGTTGATGGGAATCCCTTGTTCTGAAATCGGAGAACAAGGGGTTTTTCTTTTTTTAGAGAGAAATAGTATAGAGATAGTGTGTTGTGTTACAGGTGCCTGGCACCTGTAACAAACTGTCTCTTGTAATGTTAATAAATAACAATTAATTTATAATAATATTTTTATCCTTAATAAATAGTTAAGAGTTTACCATAAATAACTATTTATTTAATTAGAAAGATTGATTTTTCTTTGTTTTAGTGTGAATTTCTTGTTTTGCATAGATTATTTCTTTATGTTAAAGTTAAGAGTAAATTATTATTTTAAAATAATAAATGGCTCAAAAAAAGAAAAGGAAGTGGATTTATGAAAAAGAATTCTATTAAAAAAACGGTAGCTGCTACTGTGCTTGCCACGTCATTATTTGCTTCTGCAAATGTAACTTTTGCTAGTAGTTCGACTCAACAAGTTGTAGATCAAGCTCGTATTGACATGAAGAATGCGGCATATGCTTATGTGGTACCTGCACAAAAAGGTAAAGTTGCTACAAGTCAGGAGTTATACCCAGCTTTAAACAAAGCGAAAGCAAGCTATAATAAAGCAAAGGCTCAAGTATCTAAGTCTAATGACAAAAATAAGGCGAAAATCTTGAAAGAGCTTGATGCAATGTATGAAGAAAAAGTAAATGGTGGTATTGTTCCATATATTGATGCTTACAATTATGCAGACAAATATCTAAACCCGATCATGGAGGATATTGCTGAAGCAGAAGCTTCACGTAACGTATTCCAAATCGAAAAATCTTACCATGAATTATCAGCTCAGCTAAAAACTAGAACGTCAATCATGTATCGTTTTTCAGGTAAAGCTGCACGTGATTTATTGTTAAAAGAATACAAGGATCCAGCTAATGCGAAACGTGACGAATTACAAGTTCCTGTAACTATCTTTATGCAAGTAGTCAAAGCAGATAAGTTAGTGCAAGAAGGTAAAAAAGCAGAAGCAAAAGAAGTCCTTCAAACTGTCGGACCTTTAATTAATAAAATGCCAGAGTCTAATATTTTCCCAGGCCTTAAACAGTGGATAAATGAAAAGTATGACGCAGAAATAAAAAAGGCAAAGTAAGTTAGCTATTTCTAACCGCTTAGCGCTTAGGTATGGATGAATTTCTATGTAAACTCTATAGAAAAAATAGCAGCTTACTCGTATAGAAGGGACTCCATAATCTCTAACTATTTTAAAACTAATAGAAAGACCAGTTCAGTAATCTACTGAGCTGGTCTTTTTTGAATTTAAGCGGTGGTAGAAATCTCGCACAATAGGTTACAGGTGCCAGGCACTCGTAATGATAAATTTTCACAAGGATTGGTAGTGTGGACAGAATGGTACAAGATATAGCGAAGAATACTTATATCAAGAATATTACAAGTGCCAGGCACCTGTAATATAAACGCTATAATCCAGTATTTTTGTGTGTTTGTTTACTAGATTTTTGGATATGTTCTATGTATTTTGATAGATTTTACATAGTCTTAACAGGGAGTGTATTGTTTTAGTTACGATAATTGATTATCTTTAAGGAAGTACCTAATTATTTTATGTTTTATAAATAGGTAGACTAGTTAGAGTATTAATTATAATTAGAAACAGGAGTGGGATTGTGAAAAAAGATTCTATTAAAAAATCGGTAGTTGCTGCTGCACTTGCGACTTCATTGTTTGCTTCAGCAAATGTGACTTTTGCGAGTAGTTCGACACAACAAATTGTAGACCAAGCTCGTATGGACATGAAAAATGCAGCGTATGCTTACGTTGTGCCAGCTCAAAAAGGTAAAATTGCTACTTCTAAAGAATTATATCCCGCTTTAAACAAGGCGAAAGCAAGTTATGCGAAAGCGAAAGCTGCTATTGCTAAATCTAATGCAAAAAATAAAGCTACTATGTTAAAAGATTTAGATGCTTTGTATAATGAAAAAATTTCAAAAGGAATTATCCCTTATATTGATGCTTATAATTATGCGGATAAATACTTGAACCCAATCATGGAGGACATTGAAGAGGCAGAAGCTTCTCGAAACGTATTCCAGGTTGAAAAGTCTTATCATGCTTTATCTGCTCAGTTAAAATCTAGAACATCTATTATGTATCGTTTTTCTGGTAAAGCGGCACGTGATTTATTGTTAAAAGAATATAAAGATCCGGCTAACGCTAAACGTGACGAGTTACAGATTCCAGTAACTATTTTCATGGGTATAGTGGAAGCGGATAAATTAATGCAAGCAGGTAAGAAAGAGGAAGCTAAGGCTGCTCTTCTTAAAGTTTATCCATTAATTGATAAGGTTCCTGCTTCTAATGCATTCCCAGGATTGAAACAATTTTTAAAAGATTTATATAATCAAAAGTTTGGTGACGAGGTTGGAGATAAAGGAACTGTTTCTTTACGTATCTTAGGAACTTCTGATATTCATACTAATATCGTAAACTATGACTATTATAAAGACACTGCTTCTAACAGCTTAGGTCTTGCTAAAACAGCAACATTAATTAAAAATGCACGTACTGAAAATAGTAATTCATTGTTATTTGATAACGGAGATTCTATCCAAGGGACTCCTCTAGGCTCTTATAAATCTTCAGTGGACAAGCTAGTGGATGGAGAAGAGCATCCTTCTATTACAGCGATGGAGCTTTTAGACTATGATGGTGCAACATTCGGTAATCACGAGTTTAACTATGGCCTTGAGTTCTTAGACGAGGTAATGGATGATGCAGATTTCCCTTATGTAAATGCAAACGTTCGTGATGCAGCTACTGGTAAGTTAGCTTATACACCATACGTATTAATCGACAAAGAAGTGGTTGATGCAGCTGGTAATAAATCCACGGTTAAAGTAGGGGTAACTGGTATCGTACCTCCACAAATCCTAAAATGGGATAAATCTCATTTAACAGGAAAAGTGACAGTAGATGATTCAGTTCAAGCTATCGAAAAAGTTGTTCCTGAAATGAAAAAAGCAGGAGCTGATGTAGTAGTCGTTCTTTCTCACTCAGGTATGGGTGATGCAACACATGAGGTTGGCGAAGAGGATGTAACTTATTTATTAACTAAAGTTAAGGATGTAAATGCAATTATCACAGGTCACGCGCACCAAGTGTTCCCTGGCAAAGTGGATGCTTCCCTAACTAATGTGGATATCGACAAGGGAACGATGAACGGCGTGCCAGTTGTAATGCCTGGTAAGTTTGGTAGTCATTTAGGTGTAATTGATTTAACGCTTGAAAAAGACGGCAAAGGCTGGAAAGTTGCTTCTTCTAAAGCAGAAGTTCGTACAATTGCTAAGGATGCATCTGATGTAGACCAAACAATTGTAAATGCAGTTAAAGAAGCGCATGAAGGAACTATTAGCTATGTTCGCCAAGCAGTAGGTACAACTACAGCGGATATTCACAGCTACTTCTCTCAAGTGCAAGATGATCCATCAATCCAAATCGTTACAGATGCACAAACAGAATATGTAAAAGCTAAGCTAAAAGGAACTGCAAATGAGAACATTCCAGTTCTATCTGCAGGTGCTCCATTTAAAGCAGGAACAAGAAGCGATTCAGAATATTACACATATATCCCTACAGGTCAGTTAGCGATTAAAAACGTTGCAGATCTATACTTGTACGACAACACACTTTCTTATGTGAAAGTAACTGGGGCAGATGTGAAAGACTGGTTAGAGATGTCTGCTGGGCAATTCAACCAAATTGATGCAAACAAAACAGGTGAACAACAGTTAATCAATACAGATTTCCGTTCATATAACTATGATGTAATCGATGGAGTAACATATGAAATTGATGTAACAAAACCAGCGAAATATGATCCAGATGGTAATCTAGTGAATAAAGATGCTTCACGTATTGTTAACCTACAATTTGATGGCAAGCCTATCGATTTAAAGCAACAATTCATTGTAGCAACAAATAATTACCGCGCAAATGGAACATTCCCAGGTGTGCGTAATGCAACCGAAACAGAAGTATATCCTGATGAAAACCGTCAAGCAATCATTGACTACATTCTAGAGAAGAAAACAATCGATCCTTCTGCTGATGGAAACTGGAAATTTGCACCTCTTCCAGCAACTGCAAAAATCGTATTCGAATCTTCGAAAAATGCAGCAAAAGTAATTCCAGCTGATGGCAACATTCAATTCATGGGTGAAGGCACAGACGGATTTGGTAAGTATTCTATTAAATAAGGTGAAATAAAAACCTTTAAAAATCCTTTCTAGCATTATTCGCTAGAAAGGATTTTTTTGTTTGGCATGCTACGACTTGTGTTACAGGTGTTGTGTTACCTATATCTTTGTTACAGGTGCCAGGCACCTGTAACAAAAGAGAGGCACCTGTAACATAAGAAAGAAACAAACAAGCGAGAAACCTGTACCACAAGAAGTAATAGCACTGTGGCAGCTATTAATATTAATGAAAAAGCAGTCGAGGCTCTTTTAGTGAGCTTCGACTGCTTTTAAGTTGTTAGAAAGCGTTTGGAGTTTCTGAATCTGTCCTACCGCCGTAAGTAGAGTAGGTGGTTGCAGAGACGAAAGATAAATCTTTGTCTTCCATTTTATATCCCTTAGCAAGTAGTAGATTGGTAATTTCCTCTTTAAGTGCATCTCTCTTGTCTATGAGCTTGTTGTAAGGAATGATGAATTGTTGATTGACGTATCGAATAAGATTTTTGTACAGAATTTGGCTGATTATATAAGGGACGCTTAGGAAATAGATTGGGGCAAAGATTAAAAAAGCAATTAAATAATCGTGTGAGATAGTGGAAACATAATATGCCACTGCACAGTATGTTACATACGCGCAAAAAACTAGGAGCCATACGGTAGCTTTTAACTGTTTATGTCTTTCTTGCAAGTCAAATCTTGTGATGATGCCTGGACTTAAATTCTTTACTATTCTCTCGCGCTTAAAATCGTTTAGTGAGTTTACTGCTTCTAAAAGTTCTTTACTTGTCATATCACTTACGTTCATTAATGCTCTTTTTAGTATAAAAATATCTTTCTTTAAATTTTCTTTTTGAGTAAGGAAACGTTGATATCCTAGCATAAACACTAGTTTAGTTTCATCATTGTACATAAAAGAAACGACGAAAGTTGAAATTAAAGTTGCTATCAAAATAGTATCCGTCATTGGTAATCCTAAAAGTAAAGATATTAAGTAGGCTGCTGCTATGGAAGTAGCAGTGTTGATCATCACAATGGTGAAGCCATATTCTGCTTTTTTGCTTAAACTCACATAAATACAAGAAACGGCTACTGGATATGTCAGATATAAAAGAAGGTATAAGGGCGTATTTGCTATAAATAGATACATTACAGAAATTGAGCTTGCTGCTAATAAGCTTTGATTAATAGAATTCTTAGTTGCTTTTTCTGAAATTAAAAACGAAGTGGTGATCAGTAAAACTAAAAAAGTACCTCCGACCACTGACAAACCTATCAATGATAGAGAAAATATAAATTTTACAACGTAAGTAAGTTGAAGAGCTATTCCTGTAAACACAATTACTTGTCCGACCATATAGCTTGAGAATATACGGAGGATTGTTATAATAACCGTCATTAATGTAAATAATAAAAGTATGTTGAATGTCGGTAAAGCTATATGTATTACTTTGCTAAATATGTAAGCTGTAAAAAGGGTGATAAAAAGGTGTTCGTTTAGGTTATGATCTTCTTTCATTTCCTTACCTCAATTCAAAAAATGGAATTGTCAAAAAATAGACTAATATGATTGTAATACAAAAGTCTTGCTTTGGGTACTAAAATAGTTCTACAAATTTCGATATATTTTTTAATTTAAGTATTATTAATAAGTATTTTTAAATGATAATATGGTTTGAAATGGTATTAATAGGTGGTCTGCAGAGAGTTTAATAATAGGAGAGGAATATAGAACTATGAGGAAAATTTTTCTATTTGGTGTAGTAATTATATGGATGGGAATTATTTTTTATTTATCTCAACAGCCAGCAAGTGTCTCTAGCCAGCTGAGCTCTAACGTAGCGCATACTATTAAACAGGCCGCAAATGTTGTTGCACCTGAAACGAATATAATTAAAGATGACTACTACATCGTTATACGGAAACAAGCTCATTTTCTAGTGTATTTTATCCTTGGTATTCTTTTAATGCAGTATTTAAAATCTACGCGATTAAATCTCCTACCAAGTATGGCATTTTCACTAGTTATTTGCGTGGTCTTTGCTATAGCAGACGAGACACTACAGTTATTTGCACTAGGCAGGGGGGCTCAAGTGAGAGATGTATTTATAGATACTGTGGGTGCTAGTATTGGAATTATTGGGTATGTACTACTTTCTAAAATTCGTGTATTCATCTCCCGGTTGAATTCTTCCAATTAGTTTATCTGTGTATGCCACTTTTGCGGTATTTATGGTATTCTATAATAAAGAATAAATATTCTGAACTTAATGGGAGGGCTCCTATTTATGAGAAAGATAATTTCATTTTTAATATTAATAGTTTCTCTTACATTACTTCATTCTGTAACCGCTGAAGCAGTTGGAAAAGTAATGTGGGGAAAAACAGAGCTAAAGGTTGGTCAAATTGGAAAAGTAACGGTCCAATCCGATACAACTCTTTGGAAACTAGAGGCTGATCAATCTTTAACAAAGGTACGAAGCTTGAAAAAGGGCGAGGAATACCGCGTATATCGCTATATTGGTGCCCACAATGGTCTTTATGGTGTAGGAGGAGGGAACTTCGTGAAAAAGGATATATCTATTAAGTACGAAACTCCATCGAAAGCTAAGCTAAAATTATTAAAAGGTGATAAACCAGATGTAATCGAAACGCCAGCTAATCCAAAACCAGGAGATACGCTTCCAGTTGAGCCTCCTAAAAAAGATAATCTAACTGTCATCTCAGTTGATTAGCCTAATTCTGTCCCATCATTGAGTTGATGGGACATTTTTATGTGTATCTGTTTGGTAAATATTGAAATAAATAATTAAAAATTACCTAAATTTAGTAATATTTTTACCTTAATTTACATGTTATGATTAATATAAAAGGAAGGGAGCACCATATGCGAAAGTCTAAAACGTTCAAAATTTCTATAGCAGCCTCAGCAATTGTAGCAGCTACGCCATTAACCCAAGCGGACGCTGCAACAAATGTGAATCAGCTTGTAATAAATGCGCAAAACGCAAGCACCATTTTAAAGTGGGCCATTTCTGTAGAAGGATTTGCAGATTTCAAAACAAAGCCATATGAAGAATATAATACAACGAAAAAATACATAGAAGCAGCAGAAAAAGCGGCTGCAAGTCTCTCGAGCTCTAAAAGATTAAGTGTACAGGCATCACTGGTAGACGCAAAGGTCCAAGTAAAGCGAGCACAGGCATACATAGATGCAATTACTTCAAGTGAAAAAATAAAAGTCCTAACGTCGAATGTTCAACAAGCAATATCATCTGGAAATTTAGATGATATAGAAACTGCCTACCACGTGGCCTCGGAAGAGTATCGTAAGCAAGCCAAGCTACTGGATCGAGTCTATGGGCAGTCCACTAGAGACGGAATACGAAACTCAGTAAAGCCCACCTTTGAACATCTCATACAAAGTATTCGATACGATGTAACCGTACATATGCATATAAAAAAGGCAGAACAACTTTTGAAGGAAAATAAATACATAGAAGCTGATTTAGAGCTGATGAAGGCTCATCAATACTTAACCGATTTCGAGAACAACCACAGATTTCACTCCAAGTTAGTAAACAAATACGTGGCTGTAGAGGATGTCATTCCTATGTTACCTCTTTTTGCAACACCTGAAGGCCAACATACTGTAACCTTGAAATTGTCAAAAGCAATGGATCAAAATGTTAATCATTTAGAACCTGGTCAGTTTATTATTCCGGGGGAAATAATTCAGCAGGCCAAGCTTTCAGATGATCGAAAGTCTATTAAATTATCAACTTCAGAATTAGAATCAGCTACGGACTACACCCTGAAATGGAAAGGGCATTCCGTTCAATTTACGACACCTTCAGTTGAGGACACATCAGGTATTTCATTAACTGATCTAAAAGATCAATACCTTGAAACAACGGATACTCGTGTGTATATTGCGAAGTTTACAAATGGCGATGGTTCACCTTATAACGGCCGAGTAAAAATAAACCTGGCTCAACCTAATGGAGAAGCTACGACAGCTATTATTACTTCCTTTAATGGTCAGGTTAATACTGGAAGTCAGGAATGGAGCCATTATGCCGACCAGAACGGTCATGTCGTTTTTACGGTAAAGGCTTCTTCAAGTGAGGCAACGAGCGTGCAACCAACCATTCAAAAGCTTGATGGCAATCAAACAAGTAAAAAAGCTGCAATTACTTATTTCCATCAGCTGCAACCTAATACAGGAGAATATAATTTAAAGCTGGAAAATGCACCTATTCATAAGAATTCAAATTTCATAGTAGTTAACGGTATTAAATACAAATGGGATACGAATGACTTATTTTTTATTCATGGACAGATTGTTTCTGTAGATGAATTTGTAGCAGCTTTGACTGAGGGAGATATGCTGACGGTTGGGTATAATCTTCATCCAAAGGATATATCAACGTGGAATATTATTTCGGATATCACTCGTTATGCCCCTGTTACCATTAAGAACCCTGTTAAATCATCTGTTACTTTTGATGGCTCATATTACGAGATAAGTGGAACAGCTGAACCAGGAAATAAAGTGAAGGTTTATCGTAATAGTGCTTATGTTGGTATGGTAACTGTGGACAAGGAAGGAAATTGGACAGTTGGAACCGTTAGTTTGCTTCAAAACATAGAGAATACCTTTGTTGCGTATCAGTATGGTCCCGGACAGGATGGTATCGATGGCACAGGCTCGGTGGATCAGGCCAATGCTACGATAAAGGAGGGAGCTTTTGCCTCAACATCTATCACTTACCATGACGAAGCCTCCAAAGGAATTTCTATAATGGATACGCTTGATTTCCAATTTATAAATCCTTCATTTAATCACGCCTTTAAGACAAAGATTTCGGGGACGATCACTATAAATGATGGGTTTGGCAGTTCAGTGGAAGTGCGTGTAGATTATGTGGATGAAGATACTTTAAAGATCGTTGATTTTGTTTCAAGAGATGACAACTTTAGTTTTGATGCATCCGTTTTTGTTATTACTTCGACCTCTGGCATAGTCAATCAAGACCAGCTAGAATACAGTGTGAAAGCCTCGAAATTGGATGGAACAATTCTTCGAGATTCTTTAAAATAATCAATAAAGGCTATTCTTCGATATATTTCCCGGGGAATAGCTTTTATTTTTTATAAATTAATGAAAAAAAATATGGATTCTCGCCTAGTTTCGACAATCTTTTCAGTTTTCTTCTTATAGAATATAAAGTAATACTATTCTTTTTACAAACGAGGTGATGAAGTGCTAAAAGTAAATATCATTTTGGGTAAAACGTCCTTTACACAGTACATGATAAATAAACTACAAGAGGATCGCAAAAATATAGTAATTGTCATGGACTATAATCATTCGGACGATAAAGAACCATTTGTAGAGAAGGGAGCTATGTATTGCTCTCCAAACCAAGCCAAAACTTACATAGAAATTGCAGGAGAGGTACTATTCCACCGCTTTGGTTATGTAAAGCCAAGGTTGAACCACTAAGCTTATAGAAAACAGGGTGTTTGAAGATCCACATCTTCGGACAACCTGTTTTTTAGTTTGGAAGAGGAATTTGATTGGAAAAGAGAATGTTTGCGAGGGATTTGACGTAAAGAAATAGCTGATTGTCGTAAACTAGCTGCCTATTGTCGTAAATTTGCCTCGAGTAGGAGAGCGGGCAAGGGATTGTAGTAATTTACGGGTTGATTGTCGTAAAGTAATGCAGGATTGTAGTAAACTATCTGCTCATTGTCGTAAATTTGACTGGAGTAGGAGAGCTGGCTCGGGATTGTAGTAATTTACGGGTTGATTGTCGTAAAGTAATGCAGGATTGTAGTAAACTATCTGCTCATTGTCGTAAATTTGCCTCAAGTAGGAGAGCGGGTAAGGGATTGTAGTAATTTACGAGTTGATTGTCGTAAAGTAATGCAGGATTGTAGTAAACTATCTGCTCATTGTTGTAAATTTGGCTGGAGTAGGAGAGCGGTCAAGGGATTGTAGTAATTTACGGGTTGATTGTCTTAAAGTAATGCCGGATTGTATTAAACTAGCTAGCTCATTGTCGTAAATTTGGCTGGAGTAGGAGAACGGTCGAGGGATTGTAGTAATTTACGGGTTGATTGTCGTAAAGTAATGCTGGATTGTAGTAAACTAGCTGCCTATTGTCGTAAATTTGGCTGGAGTAGGAGAGCGGTCGAGGATTGTAGTAATTTACGGGTTGATTGTCGTAAAGTAATGCAGGATTGTAGTAAACTAGCTGCTCATTGTCGTAAATTTGACTGGAGTAGGAGGTCGGCAGGGACTGCAAGCCTATTCTTGCATACCAAATACTCACTTAGTAAACGGATAAATGAGTTCCTTCTATTATAAATAGCTAAAACTTTCATAAACGGAACATAAAGCTGTATGAAACGGGTAAACTAGTTGTAATTATTCGAAGGAAATATTGGTGTAATCTGGGGGAGAATGGATGAAGATTCGTATTGAGTGGACTTATACAACGCCTAGAGGGGCAGAGACGTTTTTTCGGTCAGATGAAATGCCTGTTGCTAAAGCACTCCTTATTGCAGAAGATATTCAAAAAACAGGTAGAGTAAAGCAGATGGATTTTATTGATCAGTATGATAGCTCGTGGCTTTTAAAGGAGTTAAAGAGCTACTTGAAGAGTATTGAAACGGAGCCTCATAATGTGCGTGTTTACTTTGATGGAGGCTTTGATATTCAAACAAAGATGTCGGGTATGGGGTGTGTAATTTATTATGAGCAGAGTGGTAAGGCGTATCGCCTTCGGAGTAATGCTCCTTCCGCACATTTAATATCTAATAATGAGGCGGAGTATGCTGCTCTACATATGTGTTTGAAGGAATTGGAGCTGCTTGGTGTTCACCATTTGCCTGTGACGTTTATTGGTGACTCGCAGGTTGTTATTAATCAATTGAGTGGGGAGTGGGCTGTTATTGAGCCGAGTCTATCGGGCTGGGCCGATCGCATAGAAGTGAAGATGAAAAAACTTGGGATTGATCCAACGTATGAGGCAGTGCCTCGCAAGGAGAATAGTGAGGCAGACAGGCTAGCTACCCAGGCATTGAACGGCATTGAGATAATAGCTAACAGTGAACTACTGTAAATAAGAAAAGCGCAAGCGCCTATGTCTGCCCCGACAGGCAAATGGAGAAAAGTGAGAAGGCAGTTCCTCAGCCACTGGAGCTTTTATCCATTTGACCCCGAGGGGCAAGGCGGTGGAGCTAGACATCAAGAAAAGCCTAAGCGCCTATGTCTGCCCCGACAGGCAAATGGAGAAAAGCGAGGAGGCAGTTCCTCAGCCACCGGAGCTTTTAACCATTTGACCCCGAGGGGCAAGGGGCTGGAGCTAGACATCAATTTATCCATAGGTTCAGAGTCATAAAATTTCCTAAACAATAAAATCCACTTCCTTTAGGAAGTGGACTCTAATTTTTATCGAACATTCATTTCGTTTGGATGAGAGCCTTTACGTCGATCTTTGTTTAGGCTGTTGATTTGTTCCATTTCATCGTTAGTTAATTCAAAATCAAACACCTGGAAGTTTTCTTCGATTCTCGATGGAGTAACTGATTTTGGGATTACGATGGTGTTGTTTTGTAAATGCCAGCGTAAAACGGTTTGTGCTGGTGATTTGCCATGCGTGTCTGCAATTTTTTGAATGATGGAATCTTGCAGGACCTCGCCACCTTGGTCTAGAGGACTCCATGCTTCTACAAAAATATTATGCTTGGCACAGAATTCCTTTAGTTTACTTTGATCTAAGTAAGGATGACATTCTACTTGGTTTAATACCGGTGGGATTTCACATTCCTCTAAAATGCGCTCTAAATGTTCTATTTCAAAATTGCAAACACCGATCGCCTTTACTCGTCCATCTTTGTATAGCTTTTCCATCGCTTTATATGTTTCAACATAACTATCAAATTGAGGGGTTGGCCAGTGAATTAAATATAAGTCAACATAGTCAAGACCTAGACGTTCCAGGCTTTCTTCATATGCGCGTAAGGTATTTTCGTAGCCTTGGTCGCTATTCCAAACCTTTGTAGTGATAAATAAATCTTCGCGAGCTACATCGGCATTTTTTAATGCCTCACCGACGCCTTCTTCGTTTTTATAAATCATTGCTGTATCAATGGAACGATATCCAGCTTCAATTGCTTTAGAAACTGCTTTCGTAGCTTCTTCACTTGGTACTTGCCAAACTCCAAATCCAAGCTGGGGCATTTTCAAACCATTATTTAAGGTAATATAATTCATTCTAGCATTACTCCCATCTCTCCTATATTTTGCATACAATTACCATTTTAGTTTAATAGAAAATAATTATTTTTGCATTTAATTGGAACTCCATTCAAGGAAAAAACCTGTACTCTAAGTACAGGCTTCTGATTACTATGGATTCATTCTTTTTGTGTTTTCTTGTTTCGCTGGAGAATCATTGTTGGATTCTTCTAGTGATTCCTCTGTAACAGGTGTTTGTTTTTTATGTGATTTTGGGTAGTTGTTTTTCCCTTTTTTATCTTGGGCATTAGCATTGAAATATTGAATACTTGTCATTGCACCTTCTTCAATCATACGGTTATCATCTGGATCCCCAGGATCAGAAAACCCTGTTTTCGTCACATATGTTGGTGAATTTTTGCGTGAGTCCATATAAGAATCCATTTTTGCTTTCGTATTTTTTAAAGCGACCTTAGCTTTACTACGATTTTCTGTTTTATATAAATAAGTAATGGCGAAGGCTGCGACGCTTCCGATGAGTAATGCTTGCTTGTTAACTTTTGACATTCTTATCACTCCCTTTTGAGTCTTACTTAAATAATACCCACTTCAAATCTTAACCAAACACCTCCCAAATAAAATTATCCTCTACCCATCAAGCTCCTCATTTTACATAGTAGTCGTTCTCGTCTCTTTTTAATTCCAGAAACAGTTATTCCATACCTTGTAGCAGCTTGTTTGAGAGAGGTCTCCTCCACAAATAGCCAGCGTAATAATTCTTTTTCGTCGACCGATAATTGTTTTATAGCATTGGACAATTGGTCATGTTCAATAGTAGGGAGCTTGTCATTCTCTAGTAGGTTGCTCAATTGTTCTTCTTCTATAACTTGAAAACGTTCTTCGTTGAGGTGTTCCTTCTTTAATTCATCGAGTAATGCTCCATAGATTGTCCGGTATGCAAAGGGAGCAAAGTCGCCTTTGGTAGCGTCATACTTTAACCAAGCTTTCCATAGTGCGATATATCCAGCCTGTCTAAAAGTGTCGTAGTTTTTATAAATATTTAATTTTCTAATGCAGGCAGATATCATTGGCTTATAGGCAAACAAAATATCTTCAAAACGTTCCAAATTTTTTCCCGTTCCATCATGCATGACTATTTTTTTCCTAGGTATTCCATAGCATAACGAGAAGTCTCGCGATATTCGAATGTGGAAATATGAAGAATTGACATACATACGTTATATTTGTTTTGCAAAATTTTAATGAAATACGACAAAATAAATTAAAATCCATATTATATTAATAATTACAATTATTCAGTTAATTCAGACTATACAAAGGAGAGGGTATTTAGTATTATTTATTTAAGGGGAAACAGGGGAGTGAAAAAACTGCTGTATAACGATTCTTTATTGATAACGAGATATACACTTATGATTCAATCAGCATTTTGTGGGGGATATAAATCCATTATCACTACAACACATGGAGTTTTCAGATCTTCCTTATCCGTCAATCAACTACTGAATTTAGCATGTATTCGCCATGCTTCTACATTAGAAGGTCGAATGGAAGCAACTAAGAAAATGATGAATTATGCAAACAAGTCACCAATTTTAATAGCTGAAAAAATCGGTGCTTTTCCAACAAGATCTTATAAGGACTTAGAATGTATTTGGATATTTAATCATTTGTTTCAAATAGAGAACCAGGGAAGGGGTTTATGCAAGCTTACGTTTTATGACAAAATAAGCGTGGAAGTAGCTGTTTCTAAGTATACGTTGTTGAAGCAGCAGGAGCGATTACACACAACAATGAATTTATTTAGTATGTTAAGTGAGAAGGTAGACTTATTTGATTTGAAATTTCCAAACAAAATGTAATTAAATAGAAAAATAGTTTCTCCTTAATAAAACGGCTGTTTACTCCATAATCAGTCGCTTTTTTATATTAATATATAGTTCTTTAAACCTATATTAATGATACAATCTATCTATTACAATTGTTTATATACGTGTTGAATCAAATTATTGGTAAAAATGAAATAATATTTTGATGTAAAATGGTTTGAATATATGGAGGGAATAGAATGGACGTAGCTAACGTTTATGTCGACTTTAAACTTGCAGTTGAGGAGGGTACATCGTTCTTTAGAGTTCTTGCCCAGTGTTTCATCTATAAAGATTCTCATGACGATCCAATTCTAATAGGCGAAGCCTCCTTACATTTGTTTAATCCAGTAAAAACCTCTTATCTAGATCTTTGTGGAGAAGCAGATTGCTTGTCTGATAAGCTATCGTACTCTCTAATAAGTTTAGAAAAATTTTGTGAAGTAGATAAGATCAATAGTATCGTAGCTGTTTTTCATACATTGAATCTCAAAGAACCTTGGGATGAAAAGGAGCTTAGCATTGCCATTTATGAAAAGCTGGAGGATCAATTATCATTATTAAATGTTGAATTGATTTTAATTTCGAATAGCCGTCATCACGTAATCGATAACTTAACCAGTATATCACCGTACTATACTGAATTAGGATTTACATCTTACAACATAGAAAAAGAACCTATCATCATGTATAAGCAGATTTCCAGTACATATGTAGAGATAAATTAAAAGTAGGCAGCCAATTTTGTAATGATTGGCTGCCTACGTTTATACCTCCTCTAAATAAAGCTGATATACTTTTTTGGGTCGTCCTCTTAGTTTTTTTTGCTGCTGTGTCGTAACCTTTGCCGCCCCTTTTTCCTCTAGCTTTTTCAGAATACGATTGGCTGCTCTTTCGGTAATACCCAAGTGAATACTTAGGTCCTCCGCTGACAGGATGTTTGTTTGAAGCTTGTTCATTACTGCGATTATTTTCTTCAGCTGAAGGGACGTCGTGTTTAGCTTAGCGCTTAGCTTTTCTGTTGCAGAATCGTACTGAGTATCTACTTGAATATAGTCTTCGCTTCCAAGAGGTCCAATGAGCTTTGCCTCTTTTGTTAATATATAGGACTGTGTTTCCGAAGTTGTACATAAGTGAGCCGCTTTTTCTGCGTTTAACTGTGCTGCTTGAATAGAATTGCCAATTCCCCATCCAATTTTCACTACAAATGGTAGCTCGGCTGAAAGGTAGCTGACTAGTTTGCAGCTCTCCATGTCACTTGTTATTAGTTTGAAGTCGCAGTAATTCGTTATAACTTCATAGAAAAACGTATTTTGATGAATGATAAATTTCATATTATTTCCTCGGCTAAAGTCTAGGATTGCTTTGTATAAGGACATTTGTTTATATTCCAAATCTCTAAAATTTTCCCGTGTTATAGATAGCTCTAAATGTGCTATGACTACTTGATTTTCAATTAGCTGGAGTATTTGAATTTCTTTTAAGAGCTCATTTACTTTTTCGACCATGCTTCTTTGGGAAGGTACAACTAAAATTAAATTTATTCCATACGGCTTCAGTATGTCAGGAAGGCGACTCAGTCGTGTCATGCTAACATCTATTTTCCCTTCCTTCCAAAGCTTCACATGGTAGTTCGTCATTTTTTCATATACCTGGTGATCTGCATAGGACTGCATGGTTGCATCAAAGATATAAGGGAAGTCCTCTTTCTCAGTCCATTCCTTCACTCCAAGATAGTTATTTTCCTCATATAAAAAGTCTATCAAGCAACGTTTCATCTGAAAGTCTCGGTTTGTATACATATATTCAGATAATGCACGATAGAAGTCCGTTTGCGTAACATCAAAATGTAACATCGGAATGTCAATATCGGGGAAGTGCTGCTGGACAAAAAAGTGTGGGATTTGTCCGCTAAATAGAACTCCGTCGACTAATCGAATCTGCTCTAAAAAAATATCCTTTAAATGCTCTAATGATTGGTACACCATAAAACTATACTCACATGGTTCTACTGGTAGTGTTTCTACCTGCTTAACCCATTCTAGTGAATTCTCGGTAGTCAATATTAAAATGCGAGGCATATTTATAATGTTCTCCTTTTTCTAAAAATTTGTTGAATTTTGTCTAATTATAGTTTACCCTATTCTTTAAAGACAGGTACAAAAAGTGTCTTTTAATAAAAAAAGGGGTGATTATTATTACAACTAACAGTGTTGAAATGAAAGATAACGGTAAATTTTCCAAGTTTCTTTCTTTAGTTGAACGGATAGGAAATAAGCTGCCAGATCCATTTATTCTCTTTTTCTATCTAACTTTGGCATTAATGATTGTTTCAGCAATTTTAAATTTAGTTGGTGCAGAGGTTATCCACCCGAATACCGAGGAAACAGTTGCAGTTAAGAGTATTCTCTCGGGCGAAGGTCTCCAGTTTATACTAGCTAATACTCTGACCAATTTCACTAGTTTTGCACCGCTTGGTCTCGTACTAACAATTATGTTAGGAATCGGATTAGCGGAAAAAGTAGGTTTATTGGAAATGCTTATGAAGCGTGCCATTGTAAAAACACCTACTAAAATTATTACGTTTACCGTGTTCTTTATTGGTATTTTAGGAAATATCGCTTCAGACGCTGCATTTGTAGTAATTCCACCTTTAGCGGCTCTAGTTTTTCTATCTCTAGGCAGACATCCACTAGCAGGTTTAGCAGTTGGTGTAGCTAGTACAGGAATTGGTTTTACAGCAAATATACTAATCGCAGGAACGGATGCATTACTTTCTGGTATTTCTACGGAAATTGCTAAGGGTATTAACCCAGATGTAATCGTAACACCGCTAGATAACTGGTTCTTTATGAGTGTCTCTACGTTCTTACTTGCAGCCGTAGGGACCATTATTACTGAAAAGTATGTTGAGCCTAGACTTGGTACATATACAGGGAAGCAACAAGCGTTCTCAAAAGATATTAGCCCTTTGGAAAAGAAAGGATTACGAAATACGTTAATAGCAGCCATTATATTTATTGCAATTGTAGTTATTGGTATGCTGATTCCTAACTCTCCACTTTTAAATGAAGATGGCACTATTTTACGTTCACCATTTTTATCAGGGATTGTTCCTGTTTTGTTCTTGTTCTTTGTAACGGTAGGTATTGTCTACGGAGTTACGACAAAAAAAATTCAGTCTACAGCTGATGTTCCAAAAATAATGACAGAGGCGATAGGAAGCTTGTCTGGCTATATCGTTTTAATCTTTATGATTGCTCAGTTTGTTGCCTATTTTAACTGGTCGAATATAGCTATTTGGTTAGCTGTAAATTGCGCAGATCTATTAACAAAGTTCAATATGACAAATATTTTTGTTATCGTGTTATTTGTATTTTTAGTAGCATTTTTAAGTTTGTTTATCATTAGTGGCTCGGCTCTATGGGCATTAGTTGGTCCCGTATTTATCCCGATTTTTATGCTGCTAGGGTATCATCCCGCATTTATCCAACTAGCTTATCGTATTGGAGAGTCCTCTACGAATATGGTGACACCGTTGAATCCTTATTTTGCGATTATCTTATCATTCATGCACCTTTACGATAAAAAAGCAGGTATTGGTACGCTTATGTCACTAATGCTTCCGTATACTATTGTTTTCCTAATCGTTTGGATTGCTCTAATGTTAGTTTTTGCATTTTTCGGAATTCCAATCGGGCCAGGAGTATCCTTGTATTTAAATTAAATGAATTAAGGAGTGAACGTACTTGAGTTTATTTACAATTCCTTCGAATTCATTAGAACAAATGAAGGTATGGAGAAGAAGCTTCCATCAATATCCAGAGGTAGGATGGACAGAGTTTCGAACCGCTTCCATTATAGCAAATGAGCTGAAAAATCTTGGTTTTCAAGTGCAGGTAGGTAGAGAAGTAGTATCAGAGAATCGTATGGGAGTACCATCAGAGGAAATCCTAACGAAGGTTTATGAAAGTGCCGTGAAAAACGGGGGACATATCGAATACTTAGAAAAAATGGTCGGTGGATATACTGGGGTTGTAGGAACTATACAAGGCTCCAAGCCAGGGCCGACAATTGGTTTTCGTTTCGATATGGATGCTTTAGATATTTTAGAATCAAAAGAGACTACTCATCTACCGATAGAGGAAGAGTTTGTATCTGAATATGAAGGCAGGATGCATGCTTGTGGTCACGATGCTCATAGCTCGATAGGTTTAGGGCTGGCTACTATTCTCTCGCAAAATAAAGAGAATATAGAAGGGATTATCAAGATTATATTCCAGCCAGCAGAGGAAGGAGTGCGAGGAGCAAAGTCCATGGTCGATGCTGGTGTAGTAGATGACGTCGATTACTTTCTCAGCATGCATGTCGGTACAGGATCACCTTTAGGCACGGTAATTGGAGGTTCCAATGGGTTTTTAGCTACATCTAAAATAGATGCAACCTTCACTGGGAAGGCTGCTCACGCAGGTGCTGAGCCTGAAAAGGGTACGAATGCATTATTAGCTGCAGCCTCTGCCATTCTTGGACTTCACTCCATTTCGCGGCATAGTGGTGGGGCTTCTCGTATTAACGTGGGTACGTGCATAGCCGGGGATGGGCGGAATATTATTCCCTCTCATGCATCGTTAAAGCTTGAGACACGTGGAGAAAACAGTGTGGTGCATACCTATGTGCATGAGCAGGCTATTTCCGTATTGGAAGGGGCAGCTAAAATGCACGGGGCAAACCTTTCCTATGAAATTGTAGGTGAGGCAAGAACATGCTCTTCCTCCAATGAATTGGCGGAACTTGTGATTAAGGCAGCGAAGGAAGTTGCTGGTGTAAATGAAGTTATACCTACAGCTAATTTTGCTGCTGGATCAGAGGATGCGACATTCATGATGGAACGAGTCCAACAGAATGGTGGTTTATCTACCTATTCCATTTTCGGAACAACACTAGCAGCTGGTCATCATCATGAAAGATTTGATATCGATGAAGCGGTGCTACCTATTGCATTGCAAACTTGGTTAGCTACGATCGAACAAATTTATCAACATGAAAGGTGAGTGCTAATGATTAAAATAGAAGATCAAATAACTAGTCTAATAGAATCATACGAAGAGGAAATTATCCAACTAAGTGATCGTATATGGGATATTCCAGAAACAAGATTTCAGGAGTTCGAATCTTTTAAGATATTGAGTAACTTTTTAGAGGAAAAGGGCTTCATAGTGGAGAGAGGTGTCGGCGATATTGAGACTGCCTTTACCGCTACCTTTGGGCAAGGTGGGCCGAATATTGGTATTTTAGGTGAATTCGATGCGTTGTCTGGTTTAAGCCAAAGAGCTGGAAGTCCAGTCAGAGAGCCGATTATTGAAAATGGTAATGGACATGGCTGTGGACATAATCTTTTAGGTACAGCAGGGATAGCTGCTGCTCTTGCGGTGAAGGATTTGATCGAACAAGGCAAAATTACTGGTACCATCAAATATTTTGGTTGCCCTGGAGAAGAAGGCGGGTCGGGTAAAACGTATATGGTCAGAGACGGCGTCTTTGACGGGATTGACGCGGCCCTTACCTGGCATCCAAATTCGTATACGGGAATCTTTTCTTTTTCTTCGCTTGCGAATTATCAGGTTTATTTCTCGTTTGAAGGAAAGGCGGCTCATGCGGCTAACTCTCCACACTTAGGGAGAAGTGCGTTAGATGCTGTTGAGCTAATGAATGTAGGGGTTAACTATTTAAGAGAGCATATTATTTCCGAGGCAAAGGTACATTATGCAATTACCAATTCTGGAGGGGCGTCCCCTAATGTCGTTCAGTCAGATGCAGAAGTGTTATATTTAATCCGAGCTCCCCAGTTAAAAGATGTAGAAGCAATCTATCAGCGAGTTGTTAATATTGCGGAAGGTGCCGCGTTAATGACGGGTACAAAGCTCACGGTGAAATTTAATAAAGCCTGCTCTAATTATATTCCTAACCATACATTGAATGTTTTGATGGATGAAAAGCTTCAGCAATTTGGATTACCTACCTATAACAATGAGGAAATGGAATACGCTAAGGCGATGGCTAAAACTATTACTTCTGAAGAAGTCGAGGCTGCGGTAATTGATGCAGAAAAGCTTTCTGCATATACAGTTTCGGAAGAGTTTTATTCGGCAGATTCTCCATTCTTTACGGAAATTATTCCTTATGTGAAAAATCGTGAGGTCATGCAGGGCTCGACCGATGTAGGGGATGTCAGCTGGATTGTGCCAACTGCTCAGTTTTTCACGACTTGTTTTGTAGCGGGAACACCGTTACACACATGGCAGCTCGTATCTCAGGGGAAGACATCATTAGCACATAAAGGATTGATCTATGCAAGTAAGGTAATAGCTGCAAGTGCAGTAGACTTGTTTGATAATCCACAGCTAATTGAGGATGCAAAAAAAGAATTAGTAAAGCAAGTCGGAGATGGATACCAAAATCCACTGCCAGCAGATTTACGCCCAAGCGCTATGTAAAATGAAAAATTAATCGAAACTAAAAAACAGACCAAAAAGAATGATTCTTCTTGGTCTGTTTTTTCAAATTGCCGTATTTTGATAAGGGTTGGGTGAAGAAAAAGTGATACGTTAAACCAATTGCAATGCCTACTATACCCGCACTAATAAAAATTATGCCATGTGTTCTTCTATTCTTGTGTCGCATATATAAACCGGAGGCAATTTGTCCAAAACAGATTATTAGCAACAAGAAAAGTAAGATCGGTCTCATATTTTTTTCACTCGATTCTACTTAAGTATTTGTTTGCTAATTAATAATCAACTATCTATTTTATTAAATCTTTCTATCTAACATTCCCTTGAATTATGAAATAGTTTATAGTTGTCGGCAAGCTCTACTATCCACTACGCTAAACTAGAATTCTTCTACACGTTTTACTTCCAATGGTTTGTCTGAAGCAGATGTATTTTTAATTTCGCGCTTTGCCCAATAGGTTGCAAGGAATGTACCGGTAATAACCTGCCAAGCAGAAGAAAATGCACTTGGCAATGCAGCTAATGGAGAGAAGTAACTATTAGCCAGTGACACTCCTAGTCCAGCGTTTTGCATGCCTACTTCGATAGATATTGCACGTTGGTCCTGCTTAGATAATTTAAATAGCTTTGCTGCAAAGTAACCGAGAAGTAAACCAAATGCATTATGCAGTAACACAGCAACAAATACTAAAACTCCAGCTGTTGCAATATTCTCTTTATTACCAGCAATGATCGCAGAAATAATAATAGTGATAGCTACTATTGAAACGAGTGGTAGAATCGGAATGCTTTTTTCTGTAACAATCGGTAGAAACTTGCTTACGACTAACCCTAAAATAATAGGTATGATAATAACTTGGATAATAGACATAAACATGGACATCGGATCAACTGGAAGCCATTGCCCGGCAAATATGAGCAGTAGCAAGGGAGTCATCACGGGTGCAAGTAATGTAGAAACACTTGTCATGGTAATAGATAAGGGGACATTTCCTTTTGCTAGGAAGACCATGACGTTAGATGAGGTGCCTCCAGGAACACTTCCGAGTAATACCAATCCTGCTGCAAGTTGTGGCGGAAGATTTAATAGATATGCTATTACGAAAGCAATTGCTGGCATAATGGAAAATTGAGCAACCAGCCCTATTAATACAGGGATAGGATTTGTAAAAACGAGTTTAAAATCAGAGGCTTTAAGCGTTAGCCCCATTCCAAACATGACAATACCGAGTAAAATCGTTATGTATGCAGAAAACATGGTGAACATACTTGGTGCCATAAATGCTAGTACGGAAAACAAGATTACGATAAAGGCAAAATACTTACCTGCAAAGTTACTAATTGATTGAAGCGTTTTCATTTATTTCCTCCTTATTCACCTGTTGGTGTCATAATATAATATTGATTATATTATATTTTAATATATAAACAACTAATTTTTATAATTTTTTGATTATTTTAATTATTAATTTTATCCCATCAGTTTCTATGAAGAACATATTTTATTTATACTTAAGGCTTTTCTAAGATGTTGTAATATCCTGATTTATCCCACTTATCCCAATGAAGTCGTTAATAAATCAAATTTAAAATTATTTGATAATTTTAAATTATTTGTTAAAAACTTTACCAGACTATTATTTAAATGATAATATAATCTTATTAATTTAGTAGAAATAGAGGTGGGGTATTTAATTATGATACATAAAATTGCTTGTATTCCAGGAGACGGTATAGGACCAGAGGTGATGACTCAGGCCCGAAGAGTGCTTCAGCTTGTGGAAGATATACATGGTGGTGTCACTTTTGAGGTTAATCCTTATGAATGGAATTGTGACTACTATTTAAAACACGGTAAAATGATGCCGGAAGATGGGCTGTCTATATTAAAAGACTATGAGGCAATTTTGTTTGGGGCAGTAGGTGATCCTAAAGTGCCTAACCATATCTCGGTATGGGAGTTAATCTTACCGATTAGGCGAGCGTTTCAACAATATATTAATCTAAGACCGATCAAGCTATTGAAAGGAATTCAAAGCCCCTTAGTCGGCAAGGGTGTGGAGGACATAGATTTTGTTGTTGTCCGAGAAAATACAGAGGGTGAGTATTCAAACAGTGGAGGTCGCTTGCATGCGGGAACTCCTTATGAAGTTGTTGTTCAAAATAGTGTGTTTACACGCATGGGTAGTGAGCGAGTGATCAAATACGCATATGAGCTTGCGCAAAAAAGAGGTTCAAAACATTTATCGGTTGCAACTAAATCTAATGCTATTAACTTTTCGATGCCTTTTTGGGACGAAATAGCAAAGGAAATTGGAGCAGGCTACCCAGAGATAGAAGCAAAATTCTATCATATCGATGCACTTGTTGCTTTCTTCGTATCTAAGCCGGAAATTTTTGATGTAGTTGTAGGTAGTAATTTATTTGGAGATATATTAACGGATCTAGGAGCAGCAATTTCAGGTGGTCTAGGTATCACTCCATCAGGGAATATCAATCCAGAAAAACAGTATCCGTCTATGTTCGAGGCCATTCATGGCTCTGCTCCAGACATCGCAGGTAAGGGGATAGCCAATCCGATTGCTCAAATATGGAGCACTTCTTTAATGCTGGAGCATTTAGGCTACTCAGATCTAGCTAACGTAATCGTGGACGGAATTGAGGAAACATTAGTGGAAGGTAAAGTTAGAACCCCTGACTTAGGCGGGAATGCTAATACTACGGAGTTTACTGAGGAAATTATGAAACACATTAAATCTTACGCATAGGAGAGATGAGAAATGGGTGTAGTTGAAAACAAAGTAATCGTAGTAACAGGCGCTGGTGGAGGAATGGGCCTTCAAGTAGTTCAAGATTTATTAGAGAAAGGTGCAATTGTGGTTGCTTTAGATATTAACACCGATGCTGTAGGTGGGGTGGAACATACAAATTTACGAGTGAAACAGGTTGATCTGTTAAATGAAAATAGTATACAGTCCATGTTTAAAGAGATAAATGATGAGTTTCATAGAATAGATGGCTTAGTGAACATCGCTGGAATTGCACAGGCTGCTAAGTCAATAGTAGATGTAGAACTAACCGAATGGCATAGGCTTATCAATATCAATGCAACAGCGACTTTCTTAACATGTAAGGAAGCAATACGCTACATGAGGGAGGCTAAAAATGGATCGATTATCAACATTGGGTCAGTTTCTGTCACGCGACCACGACCAGGTCTTCAAAGCTATGTAGCATCAAAAGGAGCTGTCGAGGCATTCTCTAAGGCGCTTGCGTTAGAAGCTGCTTCTTATAACGTACGAGTAAATGTAATACATCCTGGTCCTGCTGATACTCAAATGCTAGGACAGTTTTCTTCTCAAAAAGGGGAAGTAGTGCTGAATAAAGATATCTTTGCAGAAAGTGTTCCTTTAGGTAGATTGATTAAACCGTCTGACATTTCTGCAACAGTTGTGCATCTATTGTCCGATGCGGCTCAAATCATTACAGGTTCAGTGATTCATGTGGACGGTGGTAGGAATATTTAAAGGAGGTGGAAGCTTTTTATGGAAAAAATTAATATGCTAATTAATGGAGAGTGGGTCAGTGGCAACCAGTGGATTGATGTACGGGATCCTGCTACAAGTGACGTAATAGCTCAAATCGTTCGTGGTAATGAAACGCATGTGGACGAGGCTGTGGCAGCAGCAAGACTGGCATTGAAGAGCAAAGAATGGAAGGCCTTCAAGCCTTTTCAAAGAGGACAATTATTAGTGGAGCTAGCTGGCTACATAAGATTACATGCAGAGGAACTTGCAGCGCTTGAATCTCTGGACGTTGGAAAACCGATGAATCAAGCCCGAGCCGATGTAGAAGCAGCAGCCCGATACTTCGAGTTTTACGGAGGTATTGCTGATAAAGTGTTCGGTGATACAATTCCAATTGAAGAGAATTTATTGAATGTAACAGTAGTGGAGCCTATCGGCGTAACAGTACATATTGTCCCTTGGAATTACCCGATTCAAATTACTGCGCGAAGTGTAGGAGCAGCACTTGCAACCGGAAATGTAGTAATTGTAAAAAGCTCAGAGGATACTCCTTTGTCCACAAATTTTCTAGCACAATGGTTTCATGAAAAGCTTCCAAAGGGAGTTTTTCAGCATTTAACTGGATATGGGGCTGAGGTTGGGGCAGCATTAAGCTCACATAAAGGAATCAACCAAATCACTTTTACCGGATCTGTACAGACGGGAATATCGGTCATGCAATCTGCAGCAGCGAACATTGTACCTGTAACGCTGGAGTTAGGTGGTAAATCACCCAACATTGTGTTCCAGGATGCCGATTTGGATCGTGCAATTCCTGCCATTGTCAATTCCATTACGCAAAATGCGGGTCAAACGTGCTCTGCAGGCTCACGCCTGCTAGTGCAGGACACGATCGCTGATGAGCTACTAGAGCAGCTTGTTGTCAGGTTTGGAGAGCTATCCATAGGACCAGCATCCATTAATGCAGATGTCGGGCCAATCATTAACCAAAAGCAACACGAACGTATTTTAAATATTTTAAGTGAAGCAAGTAAGCAAGGCAATGTGCTAGTTGGAGGGAAGGGTGTAGAGGTAAGAGACTATGAGAATGGATATTATATTTCCCCTACAATTATCGAAGCAACTAGTCATGAAGAGAGCTATGTTCAGGAGGAAATATTTGGGCCAGTATTGAGCGTTGTCCGCTTTCATTCAGTTGAAGAAGCAATTGAGCTAGCAAACGAAACTGAATATGGCCTTGTTGCTGGAGTGTGGTCAAAGGATATTGACGTGGCTCATTATGTAGCTGCTCGTATTGAAGCTGGTCAAGTTTTTATCAACACGTATGGAGCAGCTGGAGGCGTGCAAATGCCTTTCGGTGGATATAAGAAGAGTGGGATTGGACGAGAAAAAAGTCATTTAGCCGTTCAAAACTATATACAAATTAAAAACCTAGCTATTCAGGTTAAAATTTAGTAGTGAATTAAAAAAAATGAAACGGAAACTCGATTTCATGTTTTTACTTCATTTTTAAGGTCCGCACAATTTCTTGTAAGAAACCTTTCAATTCTTGTTGTTTGAAGTGGAGCTGGCGATTCCTGGGGGAACAGCTCGAGCTGAAAGCATCGCAGGAACGAAGTGAGAGCACTGAAAAAGTACTTTTAAAACGCTTAGGGATAGAGTATGAATAAAGCTCCTATTTCCTGAATCCGTGTCTTTCCGTTCCGAGCGGATGCTTTCCTGGGGGCGGCCCGGCAAGCCTTCTCCCTCGCTGCGCTCAGTCCGGGTGCTCGCCGTGGCCGCTAATCCCCTAGGAGTCACCGCTCTGCACTCCAATCCACTATAGAATTTTTAAAAAATGTGCTCAGGCAAAAAAATCTTTTCTTGCTATACCAAAGAAAAGTAAATACAGGGGTGCGCACAATGATTTCAAACCAAGAAACGCTGAACTTAAGTCCATACATGGCAACCGTAACCCTCAAATCAAAAATAATTTTGATGTGGAAAAATGTAAAATATGCCCTTTCAAAGGTGGGTGTTACAAAGAAGGATCTAAATCTAAAACATATTGTGTCACAATTAAATCGACAGAGCACCTTGAACAAGAGGCATTTCAGAATACCGAAGAATTTAAACAGCTTGCCAAAGAGCGATATAAAATTGAGGCAAAGAATAGTGAGTTAAAGGGTGGACACGGCTACGATAAACGATTAGGAGGGGTCTTTTTGGCATGGAAATACAAGGAGCCACAACCATATTTGCGGTCAACTTGAAGCGAATCCTAAAGTTACTCAACGAATGAGAGCAAGAATAAGAAAATGAAAAAGGGTATTTTCTGTTCAATTTGAACAAAAAGTACCCTTTTTTATTTTCAAAAACAAATTTAAAAACGTAAGTTTTTCAGTGCCCTCAACGAAGTAACGAGGAGATTGAAGCCGTGCCCCCGGAAAGCGTCCACTGTAACGGAAAACAACTACAGGTATATTTGAATAGAAGCCTCGAAAAATTACAAGGTCGTAAAATTTTCGAGGCTTTTTATTGTTGAGGAGCGTTTTGTCCTAGCCCCGTTTTTTCCCTTAATTCATTAGATGGTTCTTGTAGAATTCCTGTCCAGTGAACAAGAAGTATCTTTTTTAGTGGAAACAGTGTCTTTTTGCCTAACTAAATGGATAGGTTACGATATTTCACCTATTTAGATATAAAACCAAATAGTGTAAAATGTTTCATGCTTTCTCGATACATAAGAAAAGGAGAATTAATAGCATGACAGGAAACACACATATTATTGGCGGTCTTGCAGCAAGTCTTGCTATTTCACAGATGACAGATTATGACCCGGTATTGCTGGTCGTAGGAGGAGTGGCAGGTGCGATTCTACCGGATATTTGCCACGGTGGAAGTATGATAGGAAGACGTTTTCCACTCATATCTAAAATTATTAACAAAGTGTTTGGACATAGATCCTTTACGCATAGTCTATTGTTCATTCTTCTATTAGTTGCATTGATGAATTATTTTAGCTGGGACAAGTCCATTATGATGGGAGTTTCAGTTGGGGTAGCAAGTCATCTTCTTTTAGATATGGCTACGAAAAATGGAGTTAAATTATTCTTTCCAATACCTGTGACAGTTCGTTTTCCTATAACTACGAGAACTGGTGGAACAGTGGAGAGTATCGTGTTTGGTATATTATCAGTTCTTACCGTTTATTTTGGATACGGGGCTTTCACTACATATTTTTAATCCGTTATAATGGTATGAATATCCAGTAGAGGGGTGGAACTTTGAAGAAGGTATTGGTTTTAGGTGGAACCCGTTTTTTTGGTGTTCATTTAGTGGAGGCACTTTTAAATGAAGGAATAGAAGTAACAGTCGCAACTAGAGGAAATACAGCACATGTTTTTTCTAAAAAAGTAAATCAGATGGTTATAGATCGATCCAGTTTGTTGGCTGACAAAGAGAAGCTTCAATCAGAAAAATGGGATGTTGTTTTTGATCAAATCTGTTATGCCTCTAGAGATGCGTTGGACGCGGTAGAAGTGTTTAATGGACATACGAAAAAGTATGTTCTTACTTCTTCAAAGTCTGTTTATGAAGGAAAAGAGCTATCTAAAGAGGAAGATTTTATTCCAGAAAAGCATTCCATAGTCATGGGAACGAAAGAGAACTTTACCTATGCGGAAGGAAAACGCCAAGCGGAGGCTGTCTTTTTTCAGCACGCGGAGTTTCCAGTAGCCGCTGTTCGACCACCAATCGTCATTGGTGAACATGATTACACCAACCGATTGAAATATTATGTTGGGAAAATTATGAGCGGAGATGAATTTCATCTAGTAAACTCGGATGCTTATATAGATTTTATCTCGGAGGAAGAGATTGGACAGTTCCTTGCGTGGATTGGACTCTCTACATTTACCGGAGCTGTGAATGCGACCACCAACGGTAAGATTAAGCTGAAGGATTTAGTTCATTTAATCGAAGCTGAGACGGGTAAAGAGGCGAGTATTAGCTTAAATCCCATTGAGGGAGAAGATTCACCTTACAATCTATCAAAAACTTGGCTGATGAGTAATGAACGTGCTAAAAGCTTAGGATATTCTTTTGAAGATTTGCATGACTACTTGCCAAAATTGCTTAAAAAGTTGTAAATCTATCACTCTGTTTAAAGCTACTCAGCTTGGGCAGAGTTTTTTTGTTGTTTAGGAAACTATAAAGTTCTGAAGCTTCGGTGGCTGAGGAGCTGCCTCCTCGCATTTATCCATTTGCCTGTCGGGGCAGACATAGGCGGTTGCGCTTTTCTGGATGTCTAGCTCCAGCGCCTTGCCCCTCGGGGTCAAATGGATAAAAGCTCCGGTGGCTGAGGAACTGCCTCCTCGCTTTTCCCCATTTGCCTGTCGGTGCAGAGAAAGGCGGTTGCGCTTTTCTAATCTCTCTTATTCTCATAAGTTTATATGTCTTGAACATATATTGGCTTGAGCGATAAACGATAGGAGGGAGAGTAATATGAGGAATAAAAGCGGAAAGCTGATTTTATCTACAGTGGTAGCTACTTCAGCAATAATTGCCGTGACTCCAGGGTCTCAGGTTGAAGCCACATCAAACTTAAACCAGTTAGTTGTGGATGCACAAAATGCTGGAAATGTATTGAAGTGGGCAATTTCGGTGGAGGGGTCGGCGGATGGGGTCACTCAGCCGTGGAAACAATTTAATAATGTGAAGCAAGCAATTGTAAAAGTGGAGGCTGCCCTTGCAAAGGCTAGCTTTTCGGAGAAATTAAAGTACGAGTCTTTATTGATAGAGCCCAAAACTCAGCTACAGCGTGCACAGGGCTATTTAGATGCTATTACAGCAAGCGGTAAAATACATGCAAAGACAAATGCGCTATCCTTAGCGGTACAGGCAAATAATTTAAATCAAGTGGAAAAGGCTTATCATGAAATGACAGCGGAATTTCGAAAGCAGACGATTCTGTTAGACCGTGTATATGGTCAATCGACACGTGATCGAATTAGAGGAGCAGTAAAAGGCCCGGCTGAAAAGCTAATATCAGAGCTAAAAAATGATGTGACGGTTCATATGCTTGCTAAGGGTGCACAAGAGGACTTAAACAGAGGACGATACACAGAGGCTTCAGCTAAAGTATATGAGGCACAGGCGATTTTAACTGCTGAAACATTAAAGTGGGAAAAAAGCCTACAAGCAGCAATTAATAATATTAACAATGCTTTGCCGATGAATGCAGTAGCTGTCACTCGTGTTGATAACACGACCGTACTCGTTAAGTTAAATAGATCTATTTCTTCTGCAAAGGCATCCGATTTCACAGCCAATAATGGGATGACTATTAGTAGTGCATCTCTGAGCAGTGATGGATTTAACGTTACATTAAAAACATCTGTACAGGTACCTGGAACTACCTATACGATTAAATATAAAAATGGTTCGGTGAGCTTTGCAGTTCCAGGAAATATATCACCTGTTTATATAGGCGATAAAAACATTCAGCATAAAGAAACGACAGAGGTTTTGTCACTCTCAACTGTCTTTAAAAACACGAGTAACCAAGCAGTTCGAATTGATATACCAGCTGGCGTCAAGCTAATCTCTGTAAATGGAGCAGCTAACAATAATGCAGGCGCTAAGTCGATTAATGCTCAGACGGATAAGAATGGAGCAATACAAATTGTTTTCACAGCCAATAATTCCAATCAAGCTGCGTTAGATAAAACTATTGCTATTCATAAGATCGTTAAAAATAAGGCTGTAGAAACGCAGACTTCTGGAGTGTTTAATCTTTATGCTCCGCCAAAAGAAGGTGCGATTGGGAATAAAACAGTGAGATTTATCGATAATAAAAACAATTATTTTGTGACCACAGAGGGAGTTAAGTATAGCTGGAAGATATATAATGACATCTTTCAAAATGAAGGAATAAATGTGTCGTTGGACAGCTTTAAAAGTGGGCTGGATATTGGCGACACTATTAATGGTGAATACCACCAAGTTTCCACCTCCTTATTTAATATATCAAAGAATGCATCAATAGCAGCAGTCAAGCTAGACACAAAATTTGCGGTCAAGGCAGGCACTTCCGGTTATCGCATCCATGGGAACAAAGTGGAGCTAAAAGGCACAGCAGAACCTAACTATGAATTGTTTTTCTTCAAGAACAATGGCACATCCCTCGGTAAGGCAAAGGCCGATAGTAAAGGGAGCTGGACCTTTGTAGCCGAAGTAGATACAAATGCCGTAACCGATTTCTCTATCTTTCAGCAAACTGCAGGTAAAGCTATACCGGCTTACGTAGGATGGGGAGAAACAACCTTGAGGGTAGTCGAAGGTCCATTTGCAGTGGGGAGTATAACAGAAGGAACGAGCAAGGACGATGACCTATCCAACGAAAAAATCACCTTCAACATTTCGCCAGTCCAATACGCCAATGGCGCAGTAATCGCACAAGACCAAGCAATCATTACTAAACAAGCCTCTATTATTGTAGTAGATGGAGATGGCACGAAGGTTAAATACACCAACAACCAAAACAAAACCATCTTCTCCCAAACTAAAGGTGCATTCTCAATAGACTTCGGTCTACTCAGCACAAGAAAAAGCGACGGCCAACTCATAGACCAAGGAAAAGACCACAAGCTAACAGGTCCACTTACCATCGTCTCGATAGAAGGAATAACAAACGAATACGGCCTACAAATCCAAACAAAACCAACAAACCAAATCAAAAACTACTAACATTAATTATTACAAGTGCCTGGCACTTGTAAAATATCTCAGTATAACAATTCACACCGATTGAAACAAAGTGAAAACTATACCAATATTATTACGAGAGCATTGCAGGTGCCAGGCACCCGTAATGCTCTCGTAATGCAATCGATTTAATAACGGTGTTTAATAGACAAAACTGCACCCCGAGCGTTGCCGGGGTGCAGTTTTGTTGTTTTATAGATTATTTATGGTAGTTATATTTTCAATAATAATTTCACTTATGATTACGTTTAGCCAAATTTGTAGATCAGATGTTATTGTACGCGAGCGAAACCGAATCCTGAAGCGTAGTCGTCTCCAGTTGCTGCTCCGTAACCACCTTTAATGTCTACTGCTTTTGCTCTATTTTGTAAGTTTGTACGAAGTTGAGTATGAGACCAAGATGGATTTTGTGCCCAAACTTTAGCCGCTAGTCCAGCAACGTGTGGAGATGCCATAGATGTTCCACTAATTGTGTTGTAGCCACCATTGTGCCAAGTGGAGTAAATAGCTGCACCAGGTGCAGAGATTTCTACATCACCTTGTTGGATTACATAATCACCGTCTGTAGAAGCATAGCCACGAGAAGAGAAGTTTGCTACACGATAAGTTCCATTTTGTTGTACATTTTCTAGAGCTGCTACCGCAACAGCGTTTACTAATGCTCCTGGATATCCGATTGTTCCTTGAGAGTAACCGGAGTTTCCAGCCGCTGCAACAATTAATACACCTTTACTATACGCGTAGTTAACTGCACTTGATATTAAACTATTATTTGCAGAAGATCCTAATGACATATTAATAACTGTTTTTGTTCCTGTAGAAACAGCTTGATCTGCAGCGTGTCTAATAGCTGCTGCAATATCATCTGAGCTACCTGAGCCACTATCACTTAACACTTTATATGCCCAAAGATCTGCTGCAGGCGCTACACCATAAACTCCAGATTTGTCACTGCCGCCATCTGCAAGGGCTGTCCCAGCAACGTGAGTACCATGTCCATTTCCATCTGAACAACTATTGTTGATAACCGTAGTAGAGCCTGTGAAGTTTTTACACTGTTCTACTCTATTTACTAAATCCGTATGATTTCTATTTACTCCCGTATCCAATACCGCGATATTAATGCCATTTCCACCTGAAGTGGAGGTTAAACTACTATTATTGTAAATTGCTTTAATGCCCCAAGGAGTTTGCTGAGATGCGTTTGCTGCAGTCTCGTAATCTGCTGGTTGAGTAGTAGAATCTTCTGCTGGCAGATCAAGCGTAACCGTTGGAACCTTTGTTACGGTAATGTTTTTGTTTTTTTGAAGAGCTTGGAACTGCTTTTCATTCATATCCGTAGAGAACCCATTTTCCGAAAGCTCCCATCTTACTTCGTACTGATTTGCCAAGGACGCTTTGTTCGCCTTGTTATTGGCTTCTACATACACCCGAAACTTTTCTACCCCAGCATTAGAATTTCTGTCCTCTACTGAGGATGGTGTTTCTTCCGGTGAGCTTGCTTGGACCGGTGCTGCAAGTGAACCTGCAATTAAGAGGCTTGCTAGTGCGATTTTAAATTTGCTCATCTGTGAAAACTCCTTTTCGGTTTAGTTTTGTAGTACAATATTAAAACTAACACATTTTGAAAATTATGTTTATTGGGAAAAAATATCTTACAATAATTAGGAGGGGTACTATGAGGATTGGCTCGCTAATAAAATTTTATCGAACAAAGAGAGGATTAACGCAAACAAGTCTTGCTAATGGAATATGTTCTGTGCCTCATCTCAGCAAAATAGAAAATAACAGTAAGGAAGCAAATGTTGAGACAATCCGTTTGTTGCTGGAGCGTTTAAAAATTGATTTGCAGGATGTACAGGCAAATGAAAAACAAATTTTCGATTTAATAAAGGATTTCTTATGTCATATTCATTATTTAGAAGAGGAAAAGGCAACAGAAGTATTCAAAACTTTAGAGGGCTATCATGAGCTTATTGTGTTTACGGATCATATTTATCTATACGAACTTTATAAACTACGCTATTACCTATTAATAAATAATAGAGACGCTGCAGAATATCAGCTAAAATGGCTACATGCCCAGAAACAAAATTTTTCCCAATATGAGAAGTATTTACTTTTATACATGGGTGCTTTAATTTTAATGTTAAGGGGGAGATTTGAAGAAGCAGATAAGCAACTTACTCGAATTATTCATGATCAAGCTGAGTTAGGATCGTTTACCGGAGAGCTTCACTATCATCTAGCAGTTGTAAAGGGACATTTAGAAGAGTCCAGCCTAGCGATCATATACGGTAAGCAGGCCTTGCAATTTTATAGTAACCAATACAACTTCAAACGAATCCTTCATACACTTATGTCGCTTGCTTTAAACTACTCACGGGCCAAAATTTTCAATGAAGCATTAAATACGTATACCCATTTGTTAAGAAGCATAGAATTGCTTAACCAGCAACATCTCCTTCCAAAAATCTATCACAATATAGGTGACTTACATCTGCGGATGGGAGATTATTTGCAAGCTTTAGAGTACTTTCAAAAAAGTAAAGCCATTATCCCTGCGAATTCCGATAATTATCTCTTGTGCCTATATAATTTGGCGCAAACCCAGTTCCGCTTAGAGCAATGGGAAGCATGTAAGGAAAGCTTTACTTTGTTGAAGTCCGAGGCTAAAAAGCAGCAAATCATGCATTATCGATTGTTTTCCAGCTTTTATTTATTTTTGTTGGAGGGTGAGAGGGAAAAGGCGATGACCTTTTTAGAGGAAAAATTAGTTCCCTATACAGCAAGAGGAGAAAACCTTAAAGAGATTCACCATCAATTCCTTGTCATTTTAACGGACTATTACCGACAAGAAGGTAAATTTGAGAAAGTCGTTCTACTAACTAATCAATAGAGGAGAGTGTCCATGATGAAAAAATCTACAAAAGCTCTAATTTTAGCTACATTAGCAGGTGTTGCAATCGCCTTTATTCCTATCCATCCACCAATCGGATCTAGTGCGAGCGGCGAAGTAAACGCTATCCCGATCCACCCACCGATTGGCTCAAGCACAAACACTATCCCAATCCATCCACCAATTGGCTAATTCAAAAAGAGAAATCCTTCGGGGTTTCTTTTTTTAGTTTCATAGAATTTTGCAGAGACGGGGGACAACCTAGCAAAAGAAGAAGCAGAACCTTGCGGAAATGAGTGAGAACCTTGCAGAGACGAGTCAGAACCTTGCGGAAATGAGTGAGAACCTTGCAGAGAGCAAAAAACCTTGCAGAGAAGGACGTAAACCTTGCGGAAACGAATCAAAACCTTGCAGAGAAGAAGCAGAACCTTGCGGAAACGAGTGAGAACCTTGCAGAGAGCAAAAAACCTTGCACAGACGCGCATAAACCTTGCGGAAACGAATCAGAATCCTTGCGGAAACGAATCAAAACCTTGCAGAGATTAACAAGAACCTTGCGGAAACTAGCAAACCTGGAAAAGCCCAAAAAAAGAACCGTCATCAACATGACGGTCCACGATTTTATACTCACTTAAACAAATAGGTTAGATTTTGTACATAACTGTTAATCGTTAGATTGCCGATCATCATTGTAATCATGAGTAAGAGTGCAAAGTATAGAACGATGTATAAGAGGAAGCCATATAATGGCTCGAAGTTTTCTTGTTTGCTCGTAAGTATAGCACTGATGACATAAAGCGGGATGAAGAAAACAGCTAATAACAAACACACGGTTAGCATTCCGTTCCCGAAGGCGAAAGATTTTAAAGACATAAGGATCACGGAAAGAGCAGTGCCAATGATCACAATTGGTAGCTGTCCTGCATAGAAGCTAATAATGCTTTTAAAAGAGTGCTGTGGTCCAAAAATAGTGTTTATAAAAAAGATGGATAGGATTGCGATTAATGTTAAAACAAACGTGACGAAGAAAACTTCCATAAATGTTGATAAAAAGCTGGGTGGATTGCTCCAGTACTGGTTAACTGCAAAAAGATAAATCGAGAAGGAGAAAAGAGCTGTAAATAGAAGAATACTTACAGTAGCATTCGGGAATTCGCTTTCTCCTTTGCTATATGCTAACGAGGGACTTTTAAGCTGGCGCATAAAATAATTGGAATACTGCTTTGTGTGGTTTTTCAAAGTTGCCAGGTGGTCTTTTACTGCAATGGGCGCCTCAGTTGCAATAGCAGCTTCCTTAATAATCTCTCTTTGATGCCTCAGTAAATAGTTTCCACAATCTGAGCAATAATTTCCTGATACTTGATCATGATTGCAATTTGGACATTGCATGTTTCTTCCTCCTTTTTTGTTCTAGCCTATAAATCTAGCAAGCTCTTCATTAAACTTTTCCTTTTCTTCATAAAACAAACCATGCCCACTATATTCAAAAGGGACTAACATAGAATTTTGAATTTGCACGTACATCAGCTCTCCTAGTTCATAGGGACAGATTAAATCCCATTTGCCGTGGAGGATAAGTGTAGGAGTATGAATGCGGGTAAGATCACTTCGGAGGTCTTCATCACGCAGTGTTTCTAAGCATTGCGCAGTTGCATGGCCAGACGCAGTAAGACAAAGATTTTGGAACCAGTGCTGAAAGCTTTCGCTTAAGTGACGGTGATAGAACAGATTGCCGAAATCCTGCACCATTTTTGGTCGGTCATTATACGTATCGCTTATTAATTCGTTTACTACTGTTATAGGGGTGCCATAAGGAAAATCGGGCTGCATCGTAAACATTGGAGCAGCTGCACCAGCTAAGGCCAGCTTATCGACCTGATGAGCTTTGTAACGAGACATATACCGAATGGCAACTGCCCCACCCATCGAGTGACCTAAAAGCGTAATGTTCTCCAGCTGTAGCGTATCTATAATAACTCGGATATCGTCAGCCATTCTGTTGTAGGAGTAGCTTTCCCAGGGGTTAGAGGATTTTCCAAAGCCACGCAAGTCAAGACCTATACAGCGGTAGCCAAGTGCGGGCAGCTGGTTGAATTGATACTCAAACATTTGGTGGTTAGCTGGCCAGCCATGAATAAATAAAATCGTCTTGTCGGCTGATGGGTTAATATCCTCTATGTATATATTCACACCTTTTTCAACCTTTACATAATATCCCATATAAGCCCTCCTATATTATCCGATATATCAATATATGAGGAAATACATAAGGTTATTCTTTAGTGACAGTTAGGATAGGAGACTGATAGACCATGATGCTCACCATAAATAAATTTTTGGAAAAAACGATGGCTTATTTTATTCCAGTCAGTGTAGTAATCGGGGTATTAGTATCCGATTATATTGTTGACTTTGCATGGCTAATACCATGGATTTTTGCATTTATGACCTTTGCAGGTAGCCTAAATTCAAATTTCGCTTCCTTCAAGGATGCTGTTTTACATCCACTTCCCATCTTCGTGACATTCACCATTTTGCATATTATTATGCCCTTGCTGTCGCTTGGAATCGGTTATCTCGTGTTTCCAGGAGAAATGCTGACGATTACAGGGCTAGTACTTGCAATGTCTATACCTACAGGGATTACTAGCTTTGTATGGGTTGCAGTGGCAAAAGGAAATAATGTGCTGGCACTTACGATTATTTTATTAGGAGCGCTTCTTTCACCCGTAATTGTTCCTTTAACACTTCATCTTCTAGTAGGTGAAACAGTAGAGATTGATGCACTCGGTATGATGATCGGACTTCTTTGGACGATTGTTATTCCTTCCATTGTAGGAATGATTTTAAATCAGGTAACGAAGGGCAAGGTAGTCGATATTTTAAGTGCTAGGCTTTCTCCGTTTTCTAAGGTGGGCATGGGAATAGTGGTAATGCTAAATGGGGCAGTAGTTGCTCCGTTTTTATTGGAAAGAGGGTTTGCTTTAGTAGGGCTTGGAATTGTTGTAATCATTATCGCTTTTCTAGGCTATGTTCTTTCTTTTTCAGCGGGGAGATTGTTGAAACAGGAGAAGGAAACGGTAATTGCAATGGTCTTTACTGGAGGGATGCGCAATATAAGCGCGGGAGTTGTTCTAGCAACTGCATACTTCCCGCCAGCAGTTGCTATTCCTGTTGTGCTTGGCATGCTCTTTCAACAAGTGCTTGCTTCCTTGTTTAACTCCTTTATTGAACGTCACTACAGAAAAATGTAATTATTTTTATTTTCAAATAATTACGACTTTTGACAGTTCAATTATGCTAAAATATTTTCATAATAATAAAGGGGGATAAGAAATGGTAAATAAAATAGAGATGATGGGGCAATTCGAGCAATATGCAAAGGATCTCATAAAAGAACACAAAATCCCTGGGGTAGGTATTGCCTTTGATCAAAACAATGAACGAATTTATGAAAAAGCCTTCGGGTATCGAAATGTGGAAAAACAGCTTCCCATCGATGCAGACACGATTTTCGGCATAGCCTCCATGACGAAGTCCTTTACGTGTGTAGCCATTATGCAGCTTCAGGAGCTTGGTAAACTGTCTGTCCATGACGAGGTGGTGAAGTATTTACCAGATTTTAGAACGCACGACGAAGAAAAATCCAAGAGAATTACAATACATCATTTGATGACTCATACATCGGGTCTTCCGCCAATTGCAACTCATGTCTATGCAAGGAAGCGTAGTATCGATCAGGATCCATCCGCAAAAGATTATGGTTTAGACCTAGTGAACAATCCTGAGCCGGCGATTGACACGTATGAGGAGTTGCTTCATTACATTGCAAAACAAGACTTCGACCTGCTTGGTGAACCAGGGGAGGAGTTCAGCTATTCCAATGACTGCTACGGAATTCTAGGAATAATTATTGATCGAGTGAGTGGTCAATCCTATGAAGAGTACGTAATGGATCATATTTTAAAGCCAATCCAAATGAATAATAGCTTTTTTGATTTGGAGGAATTAAAGAAGAAAGAAAATGCGACTACACTTTATATGTCGCGCTACTCTGCAGAGGGGGTGGACGTATATGAGGCTCCTCTTTGGTGGGATGCACCTTCCATGAGAGCAGCAGGTTATTTAAAATCCACTATAAATGACATTCTGAAGTATCTGGCTATGTTTTTAAATGAAGGAATGGCTGGAGAGAATAGAATTCTACAACCAGAAAGTGTACAGCAGATGGTCTATCCACATGTAGAGTTCGAAAAAGGACGATTTTACGGGTACGGTCTACGAATCATTCCCAATTACTTTGGGACTACCTTTATTAACCATGGTGGGGGCTTGAAGGGAGTTTCTTCGTTTATGGGAATTTTACCTGAGAAAGGAATTTCTGGAGTGCTATTAAGCAGTCTAGCAGATGTTCCATCCGACAAGCTGTTCCTTGGAGCACTTAATGGCATAGAGGGTCGGGAGCCGGCTACCAAGCACATGCATTTTCAAACACACGATGTGCCAGTAGAGAAGCTCTCCAAATTTAAAGGAACCTTCATTTCTGGAGAGGGTATGAAGGTAAGAGTGGATATAGTGGATGGATGCCTAGCCATTCTAACGGCAAGTGGTCCCAACCCCTTAAAATGTGTAGAAGGCAATTTGTTTATCGGAACTTTAGAGGATCAAGAAAATCTAATTGAGTTTCTAAGTGGAGCAGACGGAAACATAAATCGTATTTTCTATAGCTCCCGTCAAATATTAAAAAGCTCGGATCAGGTGTAGTGCATAGCAGACTATTATTCGGGGTGACCGACCGATTATATGGCAGAACCGACCGATAATTCGGGGCGACCGACCGATTATATGGCAAAACCGACCGATAATTCGGGGTGACCGACCGATTATATGGCAAAACCGACCGATAATTCAGGATGACCGACCGATTATGTGGCAAAACCGACCGATAATTCGGGGTGACCGACCGATTATATGGCAAAACCGACCGACAATTCGGGGTAACCGACCGATTATGTGGCAAAACCGACCGATAATTCAGGGCGACCGACCGATTATGGCACAAAACCGACCGATTAGCTAAATGAACCGACAATTGGGCCAAACACTAGCAAGGTTTATCTTCCCGATTAGAAACAGAGCAACTTGATGACGATAAGAAGGAGTGAAAATTAATTGAAAATAGTAGATACGCATTGTGATGCGCTTTTGAAGCTACAGCTAGCTAAGCAAGGAAGAATATACAAGGTAAATCCATTAAGCTTTGTTGATGCACCGGAGTTAGAAACTAATATGGTGCGGTTGATAGAAGGCGATGTCCTTGTGCAGTTTTTTGCAGTTTTTATTTTTCCGAATGTGCCAGATGACCAGAAGTGGTTATATGCCTTGGAGCAAATAGATTTGTTTTATACAGAGGTATTGGGAAAAAATCCGAGAATGAAGCATATAAAGAAATGGGAGGATTTAAAAAGTTTAAAGGATGGTGAAATTGGCGCGGTTTTGGCATTGGAGGGTGCTGATGCATTTGGAAATGATCTGATGAAGCTTCGTCAGCTTTACAGGTTAGGTGTGCTATCCATAGGGCTCACATGGAATAATGCTAATTTATGTGCAGATGGAGCAGGTGAGCCGAGAGGTGGAGGGCTTACGCTTTTTGGTAAGGAGGTAGTGCTTTTAAATAATGAGTATGGTGTTTTGACGGATGTCTCTCATTTAAGTGAGAAAGGATTTTGGGATGTGATGAATCTTGCGGAGTATCCTTTTGCTTCGCATTCCAATGCTGCTGCTATATGTGAGCACCCGAGAAATTTGAATGATGACCAAGTTAAAGCGATGTTTGCACGTGGTGGGCATGTCCATGTAGTTTTTTACCCTCCTTTTATTAACGGGAACCAGACTGCTGAAATTCCAGAGCTTATTAAGCATATAGAACATCTTTGTTCTTTAGGCGGCGTAAAGCAAATTGGGCTTGGGTCTGATTTTGATGGAATGGACTTTTATACAAATGGCCTTCATAATTCCTCCGATTTTCCAGTCTTGATCAATGAGCTATTAAAAAGCTTTTCAGAGGATGAGGTGAAAGGGTTCGCTTACCAAAACTTCTTAAATATGCGAGCAATCCAATAAAGTTAAAATTTCATATTATTTACTAAATTCAAAATTAATTGTATAATACAGGAAAATATTAAGGAGGTTTCTATGAAACCAATTATCGGTGTTTCATCTAATTTAACGGAGCTTGTACTTTCCGTCCCTACAGATAACATTCATGCGGTAACAAGATTTGGAGGTGTTCCAATCGTATTGCCGAATATGGAGACTGAATTGATAGATTCTATTGCAAACTTAATAGATGGTTTACTTTTAACAGGTGGAGGAGATATTGATCCGACACTTTTCGACGAAGAACCACATAGAAGTCTCGGAAGTATTGTCCCAGAACGAGATGAATTTGAAATTGAGCTTATTAAAAAAATGCTGGAGCAAAATAAACCAATTTTAGGTCTATGCCGAGGTGCTCAGATTATGAGTATTGCAGCTGGTGGAGATATGTATCAGGATATTTATGGTCAAATCGAAACAACCTTACTTCAGCATGATCAAAAAGCTCCACGTACTCATGCTTCTCATTTTGTGCAGCTCGGAGAAGGAACTGTGTTAAAGCATATTATTGGAAAGGACCGCATTAAAGTAAATAGCTTTCATCATCAGGCGGTGCGTAAAATTCCACAGGGCTATCAAATTTCGGGTATTGCAAGCGACGGAGTTATTGAAGCATTTGAAAGTCAACATCATTCCTTTGTCATTGGTATTCAATGGCATCCAGAATGCTTAGTCACAACTGGAGATGATTCATCCGAGGCGATATTTAAAGGATTTATTGAAGCATGTAAAAATTCAAGTAAACGACTGTCTTTTCAATAGGCGGTCGTTTTTATTTTGCTCAAAAGCTTAATTCTCATTCATGATTTTGATTCGTTTGGGAAAACTAATGAAAGAATTAAAAAGGAGGTAAAACATTCATGCGCTTGCTTATTAAAATAATGTCTGTCGGCTTTCTATGTCTATTTTTTGCCTCCGAGGCTTCGGCTGCCGTAGAGCTCACGCGCGAGCAAATTCTAGATAAGCGGATGGAATACTATATAAAGTACTCCACGGATACATTACCATGGTATTACTTGGCTGCAGTGGACCAATATGAGCGGAATATACAGGAGGTAAGGAAAGATTTGCCTGGGCGAGATGGTGTTGTTGCCGTACAATTTACGGATGATTTTTGGGTAGGGCCGCTTAATCCGCTTGGAGACGACACTAATCTGACAACCATTTCTTATTTTGAAGGTCAAGGAAGAGATGGCGATAATGATGGAATTGCGGATCGCCAAAATGATGAGGATGTCATGTTCACGCTTGTCCAATATTTAAGCCCCCAAGTTCATTCAGAGAAGGATTTTGAAAAGGCTTTAAAGCGATATTATGACAAAGATCTAACGGTGAAACAAATATTGACGAATGCAAAGATTTATAAGACCTATGAGGTATTAAATCTGGATAAGCGGGCGTTTGTGCTTGCCATCAGCCACAATTATAGTTATCGCAGTACTTGGGGAGATAAGCGCGGCTGGGGTGGACGACGAATGCATGAGGGCACTGATCTTTTTGCCTATAGCGGTGTTCCAGTAAAATCGGCAACATACGGTATAGTGGAAACCAAGGGCTGGAATGACTACGGTGGCTGGCGAATTGGTATTAGAGATGTGAATAATACGTATCATTATTATGCTCATCTTTCAGGGTTTGCTAAAGGAATTGAGGAAGGGAAAATTGTTGAACCTGGTACAGTCATTGGTTACGTAGGCAGCTCTGGATATGGAAAAAAAGGGACTGCTGGTAAGTTTGCTCCACATCTTCATTATGGAATGTACAAATACAATGGTCGCACGGAATGGGCATATGATCCTTTTCCTTTGTTACAAAAATGGGAAAGGGAAGAGAAAACTCGCTATAAGTTAAATCCAGCAGCTAGGTAGTTGCTGGATTTTTTTATGCAATGAAGAGTACATATATCCAATAAATATGCTTGAACAAGACGAAGGCATATAGGAATAGTGCTCCCGCTATAAGTAACTGTAAAAAGGCATTTGGCTTCAATTTTGAAATGAGCAATATGAATAATATCGGTAAGAGAATTTTAATCGAAAAAAAGCCAGGTACGCTTGTTTCATACATATAACGCATCAGTGGATTTGCTTCTTCTATATAACCATTGCTTAAACCAAAATGGGTTATAAAGCTATCGCATATAGCTAACAATAAAAGAAGAATTGCTGTGTAATGCCATCTATTTTGTTCAGTTACTTTACTTTTAATTTTTGTGTCCATAAGACCAGCTTCCTTTCTTTAGTTAACTGATATCAGTATGAGGACGTTCGAATCTTATTAACCCTTTTTATGGAATAAAATTTAAAAAATACAAATAATGTTAACTATTTTTAAAATTAAAAAACTAAAAATATGACTAATAAAATAATATTTTGTTATTTCTTGTAGAATTGGAAAATAAAATAGAAGGACTATAGAATCATAAATTGATATTTAATAAACTAAATTTTCTTGAAATTAAATAGACTGATAGATAGAATTGAACATAATATGTATATCTTTGGAAAATATTGCAACATTAATGGTTTAGCAGCAAAATATTTTCAAAGATCTATATAAAAATAGGGGGAATCGGAAGCATATGAAAAAATTAGTTGTGGCAATCGTATTAGTAATATCACTTCTTTCGAATTCGTTTGTGGGGGCAGCTTATGCATCTCCACTTGAAACGGTTGAAAAGGCTCAGATCCAAATAGAAAATGCGAAAAAGACTTCTATTAAATCTCCTTTTTTAAGTTCAATCATTGATCAAACTGTTGCAAAATTATTTATGGCGATGCTTTATGTAGTGCCGCCCGCTTCAAAGGTGAAGGAAAGTGATGAAAAAGTGATCAAGGTGGTTCGTGCCACTTATGAAAAGCTAACAGCAAAACAGAAGAAGCTAGTAGATATCACTAGATTAGTGGATGCAGAGAATGCTTTAATCGCATTAAAAGCAGCTAAGGAAGATAAGAAAATTGCTGCAAAAGTTGTAGAGCTAATCGATCAAATTAATAAAGAGTCTAGTGCAAAACAGTATAAGCAAGCAGTTACCGTTGCACTAACTGAATATAATAAACTAACGGACAAGCAGAAGGCATTGGTTACTAATTCTGCTAAGCTGACGATAGAAGCAGCTGATTTAAAAGCTGCTGAACAAGAGGCTGCAAAAATTACACCGTCAGCAATTGGAGAACTAATCGAAGGAGATATTTTAGTTAATAAAATTTCTGCTTTAATTGGCGAGGATTATACGGTGACTTTATTGTCTACACCTGAAGGAATGGTTGTAGATGGGAAAATTGTACAGCCTGAAATTGGGCAAGCGGATAAGTCAGGGACAGTGGTAATGCTACTTACAAGAACAGACGGAACAAAGGTAGAGCATTCTATAGAGCTTACTATTAAAGCTAAAGTCAATTTGGGCAAGGGACTTTCACAAATTAGCTTATTCAAGGACAGTACCTCATCTAAGATTGACTTTACGACCATTTCAAATTTTGCTTTAAAAAATAAAGAAACGAACAAAATTTATAACGTAGGGACTACACCGAACAACCAAAAGAATGTGTATCAGATGAAGGATCTTCCGACAGGAACGTATACGATCGAGTTTAACGCACCAGACGTGTTCCAAGTCGATAGCATTCAACTTGGTGATTCATATAAGGAAACGATTTATAATCCTGCTAGTAATCCTCTAGTCATTACGAAGGATAAAACGACCTATGTAAAAATCATTTTAAAGTCGGAAATCACTTTACAGGAAATTAAACCGTTGGAAAATCTAACAGTACCTTACGATATTTCTTATGATGATTTTGTAGCTGCACTACCAAAGCAAGGTAAAATTGTAGATTCAAGAGGACAGGAGCACACCGTTCCATTGAAATGGGATGTGCGCCCATTCCAGTTTGAAAATTACACGAAGCCAGGAACTAGAACTTTATCTAGTGAATTCTTTAATTTACCTTTAGAGGTATCTAATAGTACGCCAGCACAACGTCTGGAAATGACTATTCAAGTCATATTTCCAGAGCCAGAAAAAAGCAACTCGCATATTAGCTTATACAAAGATAGTACATCCTCTATGAATAAAATTGATTTTACAAACATTAGTAATTTTAGCTTGAAAAACAAAAAGACAAATAAAGTGTATCAAGTAGGCACTACACCGAGTAATCAAAAACATGTGTATCAAATGAAAGATATTCCTGAAGGTTCTTATACGATTCATTTTGATACATCGGATTCGATGAGTGTAAGTCATATTGAGCTTGGGGAAGCCTATAAAGAAACAATTTACAACGCAGATACTAATGCATTGGTGATTACGAAAGGGAAAACTGCATATGTGAAAATTGTTGTATCGTCTGAGGTAACTCTCGAAACAATTGGTCCATTAGAGACTTTAACCGTTCCTGCAGATATTACGTATGATGATTTCCTAGCTCAATTGCCGAAGCAAACAACTATTATTGATTCGGATGGGGAAGTGCATACAGTAGCGATTACATGGGATGTGCGACCATTCCAGTTCACTAGCTACAAAAAGCCTGGAACTGTTTCGTTAACTAGCCAGTTCTTTAAGCTGCCAATTGAAGTGTCAAACAGCACTCCAGCCCAGCGCTTAGAGGTAGGCTTGCAAGTGGTTTTCGCGGCACCGGAGGCACCTGACGCAGTAGAGGAAGAGGAGCTATAATATAATTTGAATGAAAGAATCTCTTTAGGGCCACATGGTCTTAAAGAGATTTTTTTAATTATTTGGAGGTAAAGGCGTGATTTTATTAGAATGGGAAGCTTCGTTAATGGAAGAAGTGTTGGTTACTGAAAGAAAGTAAGGTTATTATGCTAGTTATTGGGTATTTTAATAAGGTATATTTAATTGGACAAAATACATAGAACAATGGAGGCAGAAGATGGCGAAGATGAATAAAGGGATTATAACGGCGTTATCAGCAATTGGATTGGCTCAAGGATTAAAGGTATTTACCCATAAAAAAATAACTGGCGAATGGGATTTAAAACAAGCATTTACAACTGGTGGAATGCCAAGCTCCCATTCAGCAGGTGTAGCAGCCCTAGCATCATATGTAGCAGCAAACAGAGGCACACGCCACACGGAAACAGCATTAGCAGTTGTGTTTGGAGCAATTGTTATGTACGATGCACAAGGTATTAGACGCCATACTGGAGAAATCGCTCAGCTAGTGAACGATTTAGAAGAAAACGTGGTAGCTCTATCTGGTAATTTCCCTAGCTTTGAGGTTGTAAAAAGAGAAGAGGAACTAAAGGAACTACTAGGCCACCAACCAGTAGAAGTACTAGCTGGAGCAGCACTAGGCACAGTGTTTGGAATACTTTGCGCCAGACTTGAAGATAGATAACGTAGGACAAGTGTGGATGAAATGTTACAGGTGCCTGGCACCTGTAACATTTCAGAGGAAATAAAAAAGGCCATGGCGATTAGTTAAATCGCTTTGGCCTTTAGTGCTTTAGTTGACTGCGTAATTTTTTGTTTCACCATCATCATATTGGATGTCTAGGTTAAACGCAGTGAAGTCTTCTACTTCAAATGCTTTGGAAACCTCTTCTACTACATCCTCCGTATTCATTTCTTTCGTTAAATTTAGGTCTTTAAAGATAGGATCAAGTGTTTCAGCTGCTCCTTCACCTTCTGCGTTTACAGCCGTGTGCATATTTTTATAAACTGCTGAAGATGAGTCCAATTTATACTCTACAATGACAGCATCTTCGTTGTCTGGAGTATCGATAATTAAAGTGAATTCCTGGAAGCCATAGTCTGTTTCAGGATTAGTAACAACTTGTGCAGAATCATCAACTGGGTTTGGCTCAACTACGTCGGATTTCAATACATTTTCATCATTCTCATCGTTATTATCATTGCAAGCTCCTAATAAGAATGTAGTTGAAAGAATGGATGTAATTATTAACGCTCTTTTTTTATTTATCATCATGTTGCTCCTTCCTTGATGTTCTTGTACTTACTCTTTTAATATCCAAATATAATATACGTTAAACAAATATTTTCCTAAAAGTGGGATAATACTACTTTTAATAGCTAGGATGGAACCAATAGATTATTATCATTATCATTATTACAGGTGCCTGGCACCTGTAATAATGAACACCTGTAATAATGATGTTGATGTGTAATATTGGTTTAATGGGTAGCGTATAGGGTATGGAGAATGATGAAAGGGTAGGGTGATTTTTGTGACGGGTTATAAGGAAATTACGAGTGTTGATGAATGGAAAGAAGTATTAAAGCTTTCTGATGCCCAGAAGATTTTAGTTTTAAAACACAGTACTACTTGCCCAATTAGTGCGAGGGCTTTTCGAGAATTTGAATCATTTGACACGCCATTAGAGAAGTATTTAGTTAAGGTGAGGGAGAGCAGATCGGTTTCAAATGAAATGGAGAGTGATTTGGGCGTTAAGCATGAGTCACCACAGGTCTTTTTAGTCGGAGACGGTAAAGCTGTTTGGAATGCATCTCATCATCAAATCAATCGAACAGAGCTAGCAATCGCCACGAAATCTTCTTAAAAGGTGTGTAAATAAATGAATGAAATTTTAACTGTGAGTGAGTACCTTGTAAAAAATGCAGAAACAATTGGAGAAGAGCTAACCAAGCGTGTTGTTGCGGAAGCACAAAGCATGGATGAAAATATAAATATTGAATCATATATAACAACGAAAAAAAGAAATCAAGAACTTATATCCATTTTAGGAGCAGCGCTTAATAAACCTAAAAATATCGCTGAAGAGGAATTAGCTCATTGGATCAATGAAGTACGAAGTGATGAAATCGCTAATTTTTCAAGCTTTTCTGCCCATATCGCGACTACTGTTAAAAGTAGAACTATTTTTTTAGAATATCTGAATGAAATTTGTTTGTCGTTACATGTAACCTCAGAAAGCATTGTAAGCATCAACAGTCAAATTAGTTACTTGTTTGATGTATGGATGGTTAATAAAATGCATGTCTATGAGGACCATAGGGAGCAAATGATTATAGAGCATCAAAGAGCAATCAACGATTTGAGCGCTCCGATCGTACCAATTCAACATGGAGTAGCAGTTCTTCCTCTTGTTGGGTCTATAGATTATATTAGAGTACAGCATTTGTTGACCTATGTATTGCCTACCATTCCTGACATGGACATTGATTTTTTAATCATTGATTTTTCAGGTATTCTAACAATTGACGAGGAAATTGCTCAGCATATTTTCACCATTCATAATGTATTAGAGCTGCTTGGCATTCATGTGTTGTTCACCGGCATCCGACCTAATCTTTCCATGGTTATCGTCCAGGCAGGAATCGATTTTAGTTCCTTCCAAACCTTTGGTAGTGTAAAGCAAGCGATAGAAAGTATAAATAATAAGTAAGTCGCAATATAACTTTAGCTTCTTTCATAGAGCTGTGGTGGCATAGAGCTACTACAGTTTTTATTTATGCAAAAAATAGGATTGTAGAAAAAAGTACAAAGGAATTTCTCAAATAAAATAGCGCATAGCGAGCGAAATTGAATCTTCGCGAGCTTAATGATGATTAGAAGAGCTATTTTTTCTTTCATTAGTAAAAGTGCAAGTGAAATTTCATAAATCAAAGGGCCTAAAAATAGGAAGTATATAGTATATTTGATTTGCATGTGTCAGGCTGATTATTCCTCTTTTGATAAATTCTTTAGTTTAGAAGAATCGTAGGAGGGGTAGATGGAGGTTGGGAACATTTATAAAACAAAGGAGGACATGGAATGTTTGATGAATTATATTGGAGGAACACCCTTCACTTTTTACCAGAGCTTTTATTAGCATTATTGGTCTTATTAATAGGTTTTTTTGTAGCTAAGCTACTAGAAAATGCTACCTTCAAGCTTTTAAGGAAGTACCGTGTCAATGAAAGACTTGGAAATATTAAGGGTGAGTGGTCAGTAGAGAAAATTCTTAGTAAGGTAGTTTTCTTTATTGTATTAATCTTTGCATTTATCCTGTTCTTTTCTATTTTAAATATGGGTAATTTAGTATCTCCATTTGTCTCTATGTATTCAGGGATTACAGGTGGTGTGCTAAACATTTTGAAAGCTGGTCTCATCTTATTGTTTGCATGGGTTCTAGCTACACTTGTTAAAAAAGTAATTAAGATGACTGGAAATAGATTTAGTCTAAATAAATACATTATGAAAACCGGGGGAGACCCTTCCAAGGTAGACCAAGTTAAATGGACAGATACTGCTGCAAATGTGGCATATTATTTAATCTTCCTTTTGTTCATTCCGGCAGTACTAAACGCGCTTGGAATTGATGGATTAAGTGGACCTTTGGAAGGTATGCTTGCTAGCTTCTTTAATTTCATACCTAAGCTAGTGTCAGCTGCAATCGTGTTTGCAATCGGTTGGTTTGTGGCTAAGCTTGTACGTACATTAGTAGAGAAGTTTCTACAGGCTGCAGGAGCAGATAAGCTTGCAGATAAAATGAAGCTTTCTAGTTTTATCGAAGGTACGAGTCTTTCTAAGATTGTAGGAATCGTTGTATTTGTATTAATCATTATTCCGGTTTCCATTACTGCATTGGAAATTTTAGATTTACAAGGCATTTCACAACCAGCAATTGCAATGTTAAATAATATTCTAGCTATGCTGCCTAAGATTTTCGTAGCAATAGTATTAGTGCTTGTAGGTATTGTTGTTGCTAAGTGGGTTAAAGATGTGGTTGTTACTTTACTACAGAACCTTGGCATCAACTCGATATTTGGTAAAATGGGCTTCGCTTCCACTGGAGGATCCGCGCCTTCCTTTGCAGCAATAATTGGTACTATCGTTCAAGTGTTTATTATTTTATTGTTTGTAGTGGAAGCTCTACAAGTGTTAGAGCTAGAGTTTATGGTTACTCTTGGAACAGCGATATTTGCTTATTTACCACATGTCCTTGCGGCAGTTGTTATATTGGCAGTAGGATTCTGGTTAGCAAGTTTAGTAGAGAAATTAGTAGGAAGCGTTATGAAGCATTCATCAGGTACTCCGCATTTCCTACGTTACGTTGCTAAGTACGCTATCTTAGCCTTTGCATTTTTCATGGCATTAAGTCAGTTAGGTATTGCAGCAGCAATCATTAACTCTGCATTTATCCTAATCTTAGGTGGAGTTGCTTTAGCGTTCGGTCTAGCGTTTGGTTTAGGTGGACGTGAGCACGCAGCTCGTTATTTAAGTAAAATGGAAAAAAGCATTGAGGATGCAGACGTTTCAAAGGAAAGATATAAAGCGGAAGCTAAGGGAATGAAAGAATCATTTAAAGAAAATTTCCGTGATCCTTCAGAAGCAGAAAAAAGTTTAAGAAGAGGAAAAGGGCCACATATCGATGAGGTTAAACCAGTCGGAGACTTCGAACCACAAAATGGTGTAGATATTCCTACAGAAAACCCTATGGATGCAGCTCATGAAGAGGATTCACCGAGCACTGGATATAACATCCCGTCAACAGATGATTTACATCCATATGATGATCTTCCTTCAAATGACGACGATAACAGAAATAAATAATACACAGACACCCTAGCATGCAATTGCTAGGGTGTTTTTTCGTTACTAAGGTAAGAGAATTGATTACAGAAAGATTGCAGGTGCCTGGCACCTGCAATCTTTCTGTAATTTTAAAAAATTTAAACGGCGTTCAATTTTTAGTTTTATTTTGTTTGTTTGGATTGTATAATTGTTAATAGTAACAATTTTCTGAATTAAGTAAGGAGGGGATGTTGGTGAAGGCTGCGTTTTTGACAGAGGAGCATGAGCTATTTCGGAAGTCTTTAAGGAGAATGCTTGATAAGGAGGCATATCCTTTTTATGAGGAGTGGGAGACGAAGCGAGAAATTCCTCGTTCGTTTTGGCTGAAGATGGGGGAGAATGGCTTTTTGTGTCCATGGGTTGATGAGGCTTATGGTGGTTTAGGGTTAGATTTCTCGTATTCCATGGTTTTAACGGAGGAGCTAGAGCGTGTTGGTCAAGGGTTGGCAAGTGGTATGTGTCTTCACTCGGATATTGTAAGCCCTTACATTGCGGAGCTTGGAACAGAGGAACAAAAGCAAAGGTGGCTGCCACGTTGCGTTACTGGGGAGCTTATCAATGCTATAGGTATGACGGAACCGGGTGCAGGATCTGATTTGGCGGGTATTAAAACAACAGCTCGTCGCGATGGAGATTATTATATTTTAAATGGAGAAAAGACGTTTATAACGAATGGGACGATTGCTGACTTTGCAATTATCGTTTGTAAGACGGACCCTACCGCACAGCCCGCGCATCGAGGCATCAGCTTGCTTGTCGTGGAAAAAGGCATGGAAGGGTTCAAGCATGGGAAGAAGCTCGATAAAATTGGTATTCATAGTGGTGATACTGGTGAGTTGATATTTGAGGACGTTCGAGTCCCAGTAGATAATTTATTAGGGGAGGAAGGCAAAGGTTTTTATTATTTAATGCAAAACCTTCAGCAGGAACGGCTGATTGTAGCTATTCAATGTCAGGTAGAAGCGGAGGAAATGCTTCGAATCACACTAGATTACATAAAGAATAGAAAAGCATTTGGTCAGTCCATCAGTAAGTTTCAAAATACCCAGTTTAAAATAGCTGAAATGGCAACGGAAATTGATATCGGGAGAACTTATATTAACTCATTAACTGCTCGCCACATCGCTGGAGAGGATTTAGTGAAGGAAGTGGCGATGGCCAAATGGTGGATTAGTGAAATGGCGAAGCGAGTGGCTGCGGAATGCTTACATTTGCATGGGGGATATGGGTATATGGAAGAGTACGAGATTGCTAGAAGATATCGGGACATTCCTGTAGCAAGCATTTACGCAGGTACCACTGAGATTATGAAGACGATTATTGCTAAAAAGCTAGATTTGTAAATGCGCAAGGAGGTAATCCTTTTGGCAATCTCACCTAATAAAATTACAAAAAAGAAAGAGGAAATTATACTTTCTGCTGTGAAGATCATGAATGAAAAGGGACATCAGCGAGCGACGATGGAAGAAATAGCGGCCGAACTTCAAATGACAAAGGGATCACTCTACTATTATTTTAAAAACAAGGAGGACTTAATTTTCCGATGTCATGAGCTTGTACTTGAGCAGGCAATTGACGAGCTTCGCGAGGCTTTTCATTCCAACGTTTCCAATGAAGTAAGACTTCGCCAAATGATTGCTATTCATGTGAAATATGCAGTAAAGGAGAAGGAATCCTTTAACATGATCATTAAGCCGGATGAAACATTTTCAACGGATCACCTTCATCCCATCTTAAAGAAAAGAAATGAGTACGAGGGCTGGTTCGACCGAGTAATTCTTGCTGGTATAGAATGTGGAGATTTCAATATTAATGAACCTAAAATTGTGCGAATGATGCTATTGGGTGCTCTAAATTGGATTCAGCAATGGTATAAGAAGGCTGGAGATAAATCTCTAGCAGAATTGCAACAAATTTATAGTGATTATTTATTGAAGGTAATGAAGTGAGCTTAATCAATTAAAAAGGAGATTGGTTATTATGTTAATTACTGAACAATTGGCATCACATGTAAAAGAGCGACCTAATCACATTATTACGCAATTCAATGGAAGAGAGATTACTTATTCCGCATTTTATGAAAAAGCAAAACGGCTTGCTGGCTTTTTTCAAGCAAAGGGCTATCAACAAGAGGATGTTATAGCCCTATATTTAAATAACTCGGATTACTTTTTAATCTGTTATTATGCATGTCAGCTCGGTGGTTTTACTGTTATGCCGGTTAATACAAAGCTTGCTGCACCTGAAATTGAATATATATTCAAGCATTCGGAGGCGAAGGCACTCGTTTATGATGTTCGATTGGAACCTGTATTGCATGAAATACCGGAGACACTTGAAGGATTTTTACACACCATACAGGTTGGTGAGGATAATACACTAGAGGCTATATTTGCAGATTCAAGCTTAGTAATGAATGAAGTCGCTATAAATGAACAACAGACAAGTGTCATTTTTTATACGTCAGGTACAACTGGTAAGCCAAAAGGAGTCATGCTTTCTGCTCAAAATGTATATGCGACCGCACAAATTTGGGGAGAAGCAATGGATCTAAATGAAAGCGATCGAATGCAGATTGTTGCACCGCTATTTCATTGCGCAGCGAGTCATGTGTTTAGTATTCCAGTCATTTATGCAGGAGGGACAATTGTCATAGAGGAGGCATTTTCTCCGGAGCAGGCGTTGACTACAATGGAGCAAGAAAAAATTACTATATTTTTTGGAGTACCTGCGATGTACAGTATTTTATTGAACACGTCAAAGATTAAACAAATAGAGCTTCCAAGTTTGAGGCTATTGACTTATGGTGCAGCTCCAATGCCTTATGAACTCGTTCGAAAGGTGAAATCTTTATTCCCAAATGTAAAGGTTCAAAATCTCTATGGGCAAACAGAGAATTCTCCTGCAGCAACAACCTTAAAGGACCATTTTGCACTGGATAAGGTCGGGTCTGTAGGAGAACCACTACCGAAGACAGAAGTTCAAGTGGTTGATGAGTTTGGAGATCCGTTACCACATGGCCAGGTAGGAGAAATTGTCGTGAAGGGTCCTCAGGTGATGAAAGGTTATTTAAAGAACGAGGAGGAAACGAATCGGGCAATCCAAAATGGTTGGTTATATAGCGGAGATTTAGGTAGGTTTGATGAAGATGGCCTCCTTTATATTGTCGATCGAAAGAAGGATATGATTATCCGAGGCGGAGAGAACGTTTATCCCGTGGAGGTGGAAGAAGTTCTCTATCAAATTCCCGAGCTGCTAGAGGCGGCAGTTGTTGGAGTCCCTCACACAGTGTATGGGGAAGTGCCTAAGGCGTTTGTTGTTTTAAAAGATGGAAATGAGATAACGGAGGAAGAAATATTGGCATTTTGTTCTAAACGCTTGGCAAAATTTAAAATGCCAGTAGAGGTCGACTTTATGGAAAGCCTTCCTAGAAATGCGAGTGGAAAGGTTTTAAAGAATTCTCTTCGAAACAGTTAGGAGGAATAGTGGATGAAAACAGTATATTTAATAGACGGAGCAAGGACAGCATTTACGAGCTTTGGAGGATCCTTTGCCCAAGTTAAAGCAGATGACTTAGGTGCAGCAACAGCAAGAGAAGCAATGGAACGATCTGGAGTCGGGCCGGATCAAATCGATCATGTCATATATGGAAACGTCATTCATTCTAGCACGAACGCAGCTTTCCTTTCACGTCATATCGGATTGAAGGCAGGTATACCAGTAGAGGTTCCAGCGATGAATGTTAATCGCTTATGTGGCTCAGGCTGTCAATCAATTGTATCGGGTGCTCAAATGATTTTGTTAGGCGAAGCGAATATTGTTCTCGCAGGTGGAGCTGAAAATATGTCGATGTCTCCCTATGCAAATTTTACTGCTAGATTTGGTGGTAGTAAGATGGGGACAATGAAGTATGAGGATATGGTGCTTAGCACGTTAACGGATGAGTATATAGGAAGTGGCATGGGGATGACTGCTGAGAAGCTAGCAGAGCAATATAGCTCACCTCGAGAAGAGCAGGACGAGTTTGCCTTACTTAGCCAAAAACGAGCAGCTCATGCACAGGAATCGGGCAGATTTGCAGAGGAAATAGTAACTGTAGAGGTTCCTTCTAGGAAGGGAACTATAATGGTGGATCAGGATGAGCATATTAAGGGTGAAGTTAATCAGGAAAAATTGGCATCCCTTAAGCCTTCCTTTATGCAAAATGGAACCGTGACGGCGGGTAATGCTAGTGGTATTAATGATGGAGCGGCGTCAGTTATTATAGCAAGCGGTGAGGCCGTGGAGAAGCATGAGCTTAAGCCTTTAGCTAAGATTATCTCGTGGGGGATAGCGGGCGTTGATCCATCCATTATGGGGATTGGTCCCGTACCCGCAATTAAACAAGCACTTGCTCGTGCAGAAATGACGTTAGAGGAAATAGATTTAATAGAAGTAAATGAAGCCTTTGCCTCTCAGTATTTAGCGGTAGAAAAGGAGTTAGGATTAGATAGAGACAAAACAAATGTCAATGGAGGAGCAATTGCACTAGGTCATCCAGTTGGGGCAAGTGGTACTCGTGTCTTCCTTTCTTTAGCATATGAGCTTAAGAGAAGAGGGTTAAAATATGGAGTCGCAAGTCTTTGTATTGGTGGTGGCCAGGGAATTGCCGTCATTATAGAGAATGTAAATTAATTTAGTATAGGACTTTTACTTTTTTTAAAGTAGAAGTCTTTTTTAGAGCTATTTAATTGGATTATTAGTGGTAGACGTTTTACATATGTTTTATTGATGGATAGTGTTCGTCTATTATTTAAGTAGTTATTTATACTCGGGAGTAATCAATTTTACTTTTAAACCATAATTTACATGTTTCTCTAGATAACTAATGGAATAGGAAGTATAATGTTATTATTAGATAATATTCTGATAATTGAAGCTAGATATGTGTCAAAAAGAATAATGAGGGAATAAGGATTACAAAGAACATCTAAGAGTTTTTAGGAGGTTATCATGATGAAAATTGGTGTATTAGGTGCAGGTACCATGGGAAATGGCATTGCACAAGTAATGGCTTCAGCGGGACATGAGGTCACGCTTTGTGATATTGATAACGAAATACTAAGAACAGCGGCATCTACAATCGATGCTAATTTATGGAGGCTTTATAAAAAGGAAAATAAAGAGTTTAGTGAGATTGGGCGGGTACTAAGCAGAATTACGTTCACTACTGATAAAACCAAACTAGCAGGACTTGATATAGTAATAGAGGCTATATTAGAAAATCGGGATATTAAGAAAAGAGTCTTTGCTGAACTGGATGCAATTTGTGACCCAAAAACCATTTTAGCTTCCAATACCTCTGGTTTAAGTATTACGGAAATAGGATCCGCAACTGGGAGACCTGACCGTGTCATTGGGATGCATTTCTTTAATCCTGTGCCAGTCATGAAATTAGTAGAAATCATAAAAGGCTCTGAAACTAGTGATGAAACATATGATACCGTAAAAAAACTAGTAGAAGACAGCGGTAAAGAAAGCATTACTATATTAGATGCTCCGTTATTCGTCGTAAATCGTATATTAGTTCCAATGATTAATGAAGCGATTTTTGTTCTAGGAGAAGGTATAGCTTCTGCCGAAGATATAGATAAAGGAATGGTGCTAGGAACAAACCAACCAATTGGACCACTAGCTCTAGCTGATCTTATCGGGTTAGACACACTTTTATCAGTAGCAGAGACATTATTTGAAGAAACTGGAGACACCAAATATCGAGTTGCACCTCTATTAAGAAAATACGTGAGAGCCGGCAAGCTAGGCAGAAAAACAGGCAGAGGCTTCTATACGTATTAAAATACAAAACCACATCCACCATGGATTGTGGTTTTTTTATGTCCAGGTATGTTACAGGTGCCAGGCACCTGTAACATACCTGGCACCTGTGAGATACGAGACACCTGTAACATATTAAGCTTATCGAACTTAGCATTGAACAAATAAAAATGGTATTTATAATGATGTTTTTAATATTTTCTGTAATGTTTTTGTAATGGAATCGATAGTTGGAAGAAAATTTTGAGGAAAGTTATTATGAGTTCAAGTATCTTCGAACTAAGATATTTGGCAGATGCAATATTACAAAAGATGGGTCAAAATAATCGGTTTATATTAAGAATGATAAATTATTGATATTTTAGTTTGGATAATAAATTATCTAGAGTAAAAATATATTATTAAATTTAAAATATTAAATTAACGGGACAAAAGTCTATGAGCGTTTAGTTCTAAGGTTATTTTTTGATTTTTTTGGATGCTTTGACTACTTAGTTTGAGAATGTTATTTATTATATTAGGCAATGGACTTAAACTCCTTTTAATCTCTAAAAAAAATATAAGGTAATAGGTTTAGAGATTACCAAATAGGGGGATATGGCTATAGTAAATGGTTTTTTTAGTAAAATAAATAGTTAGAAGTATATTAAAAGTAAAAAATATCCATTAACAAATATTTTCTGTAAAATATTTGTAATGTATTTGGTAAAAGAAGTAAAGTGTTGGAAGTATCTGTGAAGGAACGGCAAGTTCATCTTGTAGTTAGCTCTCACAGTTATTTTATAAATTCATCAAAATACTAAACAAAAGGGAGATGTATGAAATGTCAGGAATTATTCGCGTAACACCAGCTGAGTTGGATGCAATGGCATCACGTTACAGTCATGAGTCAAGTGAGGTTGCTTCTCAAATCGGTCGTTTGGACGGTATGATCGGTGAATTGCAATCTATGTGGGAAGGTGCTTCTAGTGCAGCCTTTGCTGAACAATATGAAAGACTTAAGCCACATTTCAATGATATGCGTGAGCTATTAAGTGAAGTTAGCGTACAGTTAAGCCGCACTGGTCAAGCTCTACAAGATGCAGATCAACAAATTGCAAGCCAAATCAGAGGGTAACTTGGAGTATTGTTCAGGATGTAATATATAGAGCGTCATTCCATATTGGAAGGCGCTTTTCCTTCATTTTCAACTATTTTAAGCAAGCTTACACTCTTTAGGAGAGGTGTTACATTTTGTATATAGAAATTACAGTTGACCTTTCAAAGTATAACGGGAAAGTTATTGACCTCCGACTATCTGATTACTACACGATGAAAAAGATGATTGATATTGCGTGGCAGGCCGCTTCCATTTCCAACCCAAAGCGTGAGGGTCATTGGATACGCGTGGTAAACAAGGATAAATTATTCCCTGGGCATTTAACAATGTCTGAATGCGGCATTACGACCGGCGACCGAATTGAAATCATTTGAAGGAGAAATGGACATGGCCCCTAAACAGAAAGATATGAGCAAAACAAAAACCAAACTTAAAGATAGACCATATACATATTTGAAAAATCGTACGGGTGCGGAAATTAATGAGGAAGCCAATAAAACCACCTTTGTATTTCAAAAGGAAAGAGTTGCTTTTAAGCGTACCGAGGAAATAATCTTCCTAAAAGAAGTTAACCCAAAGATCTCTAAGGAGATTGTTATTACTGACGACGAATTAATCGTTCAAGCCGAGATTCCAAAAGACCATATGCGTTTTAGAGACATTCATCGAGAAGAAGAAAAATCTAAGTGGATGCTAGGTTATCAGCTAGTAGAAAAGGTTTACTCTCACCCTTATCCCCGACTAAACCTAATAGTATGCCCGGAAAATATAATCTTTAGCAAGGCTTTGGATCCAATGTTTCTTTACTATGGTGTATTAGGAAGTTTACCTCCGTATGAAACAGATGAAAATAGGCTCTGGCTTGAAACAAAAGCAGTGGTAGCAGCAGCCATAGACAATTCATTCACCTTTGAAGAGTACTTAAAGTACTCCGAAATATTAGAGCTCAAGGAAGTTGGAGCTACCATCATGGGTATGAAGGATAGCCAAGCTCTATTGGACTATATTACAGAAAAAATGGAACAGCTTGAAATCGTAGAAATGGGCAATATCAAGCTACCAAGAAAGAAATGGAAGTGGACTAAATACTTAGCAATCGGACTTGGCATTCTAATTCTTCCTGCAATCATTTTTACTATCATTTATTTTGTACATGAAAAGCCAAAGAACGAAGCCTATACACTTAGCCATGAATACTTTCTAGGACAAAATTATAGTCAGGTAGTGACCTTATTAGAACCTTATTCGGTAAAAGGGATGCCCTACATTGTTCTTTATGAGTTAGCGTACGCATCGGTTACTAATGAAAGATTAGACGAAGAACAAAAGAAAAATGTGTTATCTAATATAACCCTTCAAACAGATGCAGAGTACTTGAAATATTGGATTCACCTAGGTCGAGGTGAGGCAGAAGATGCTGTTGACATTGCAAGAGCGATGGAGGACGGAGAGCTAATTACCTTTGGGTTACTAAAAAGACGCGAGGAAGTTAAAGCAGACAAAGACCTTACTGGTGAAGAAATGCAAATTCTTCTGAATGAAATTGACCAAGAGGTAGAGGAATTTGAAAAGCTAATGCTTGAAGCTGAGGAAGCTGAAAAAGAGGCTGAGGAAGAAGCACAGAAAATAGAAGCAGAAAAAAAAGCAAAAACTGAAACAGCGAAACCGGAGGCCGCACCACCAGTATCAGAAACCGCACCAGCAGAAACACCAGCACCTGCGACTCCGGAAACACCAGCTGCAACCGAAGCACCACCAGCTGCACCAGAAACGCCAGCAGCTGAAGAAAACGCAGCTAATTGATGTTAGAAACTACTCACTTATTATTTGGCTATTTTAATAAACTATCAGGGTACGAAAGAGGGTGTTCAGGTTGTTACAGCTATGGGTATTTTATGGAGAAGATTATCAACGATTAGAGATAAAACAAAGAGAGTTTACAACACTAACCATTGGCCCTGCTATAGAGCATGATGTGACCGTCCAAAGTTTCCCTTTTCTTTTTGGAGAAATAAGGATTGAAGATAAGGAAAATCAATTAGTCCTTCACGACGGGGCACAAGAATTGGGAGTGTTGACAGAAGAAAGTGGTCTTGCAATTGAGCAGAGAGATAAGATCTTAAAAGTGTTCGTATCTTCTTTACCGGTTCAGACAAAAACTTATTTTATTGATTATACAAACGAAGTGTCATTCGACAGTCATGAGGAACAAGCAACCTTTCATCGTACGAATATTATGTTCCCTGAAGTGGAGACTGGTCATTTCTCTTTCAATAAAATCAATGATGGCTGGATTATCAAAAAGGATTTTGCATGTCCTTTATATCTAAACGGAAAACGTTGCGGTACTAACCAAATTATTCAGCTCGGCGATGTACTACAATGGGCATTTATGGAGATTAAACTGGTTCAAAGAGATTTAATCGAAATAGTGACAAGTAAGGAATATATAAGCACGCTACCTGAAATAGAATTACCTAAAACGGAAAGATATGCTATGTACCCTGAATATAGAAGAACACCTCGGATGATTTATGACTTACCAGAGGATAAAGTATCTATCTCCTTTCCGGCTCAGGAAAGTGATGCAGCAGGTCGAGGATTATTGATGACGATTGCACTACCGCTTGTCATGCTAATTGCGATTGGAACGATTACCATTTTTGTTCCACGAGGGGTATTTGTCATCATATCGATCACGATGTTCATGGCTGTCCTTGTTACATCTACGATTAATTTCTTCAAGGAACGAAAAAAGAGAAAAGAAAACGAAGCGAAGCGAAGAAGAGTTTATGCGGCCTATATGGCAAATTTACGAGAAGAGCTGGATGGCTTATCGGAAAAGCAAAAGTTTGTGCTCGAGTATCATTATCCATCCTTTGAAAAAATGAAGATAATGACAGAGGAGTTATCGGGACGAATTTGGGAGAAAAGTTTAGAAAGCCATGACTTTCTGCAATTTAGATTAGGCATTGGGGATGTCCCATCAAGCTATGAAATAAAGCTTAGCTCTGGGGATTTAGCAAACAGAGAAGTGGATGACCTACTTGAAGAGGCGCAAAGAATGGAAAAAGTATATCAAACCATCCAATCTGCACCAATAACAACCGATTTACATCAAGGTATTTTAGGATTGATCGGTAAGGAAAATGTGGTCAAACGGGAGCTTCAACAAATAATTGGACAGCTAGCCTTTGCTCATAGCTATCATGATATTCGTGTGATTAATATTTTTAATCACAAAGAATACAAGGATTATGAATGGATGAAGTGGCTCCCTCACTCCACACTTCCAAACATGCATGCGAAAGGCTTAATCCACAATGAGGAAACTCGTGATCAGTTGTTGTCCTCACTTTACGAAATAATTCGGGAAAGAGATGTGGATGAGATGAAAGGGAAAGTAAGATTTGCCCCTCATCTAGTATTTATCATTTCGGATACATCTTTAATAGCAGAACATGTCATCATGGAATACTTAGAGAAAAAGAATACAAAAGAATTAGGTTTCTCGGTAATTTTTGCTGAATCGGCTGAGGAACGGATGACCGAGAATGTTCATACACTCGTTCGATATGTAAATGATCGTGAAGGAGATATTTTAATAGAGGAAGGTAAGGCTGTAAACAGACCCTTCTATTTGGATGACTACGACGCTACAACTAATGAGCGATTCTCTCGTATGCTGCGAACATTGAATCACCAAATAGGTATGAAAAATTCGATTCCCAATTCAGTTAGCTTTTTAGAAATGTTTGAGGTAAAGGACGTAGAAGACGTTCCTGTTCAACAATATTGGAAGACAAATGAATCAGCTAAATCTCTTGCAGTTCCGATAGGGCTCAAAGGGAAAAAAGAGCTTGTTCACTTAAATCTACATGAAAAAGCACATGGCCCTCATGGATTGCTGGCTGGTACAACTGGATCAGGGAAAAGTGAATTTCTTCAAACATATATTTTATCACTTGCGGTTCATTTTCATCCGCATGAGGTTGCGTTTTTACTTATCGATTATAAAGGAGGGGGAATGGCACAGCCGTTCAAGAAAATCCCTCATCTGTTAGGAACAATAACGAATATTGAAGGTAGTAAAAACTTTAGTATGCGTGCCTTAACATCTATCAATAGTGAGCTTAAACGTAGACAGCGCTTATTTGATCGGTATGAGGTTGCTCATATCGATGACTATACAACGCTGTATAAAAACGGTCTTTCTCTTGAACCACTTCCACATCTTTTTCTTATCTCTGATGAGTTCGCAGAGCTAAAGAGTGAGGAGCCAGAATTTATACGGGAGCTAGTAAGTACTGCTCGTATTGGACGTAGTTTAGGAGTACATCTAATCCTTGCTACTCAAAAACCTGGCGGAATCATCGATGAACAAATTTGGAGTAATGCTCGCTTCCGAGTAGCGCTGAAGGTTCAGGATGCAAACGATAGTAAGGAAATCCTAAAAAATAGTGATGCAGCTTCCATTACCGTGACAGGTAGAGGATATTTGCAGGTAGGAAATAATGAGGTCTACGAGCTGTTCCAATCTGCTTGGAGTGGTGCGCCATACATGGAAGAAACGTTAGAAGGAGAAGAGGACATTGCAATTGTCACTGATTTAGGGCTAATTCCACTAACGGGCATTGAAACGAAGGTAAGTAAGAAAAAGAGTAAAATGACAGAAATTGAGGCAGTGACTGCTAAAATTGCTCAAACTCAAGAAGAAATGGCTATCCAAAAGCTCCAAAGTCCATGGCTGCCACCTTTGGCTTTAAGGATTACTCAGTCCAAGCATATAGAAGAAATTGAGGATGCCTTCCTACTTGGAATGATAGATGAACCAGAAAAACAGGCGCAAAATCCAATTTATTACGAATGGAAGAAGGACGGGAATGTAGGAATCTTTGGTTCCTCAGGTTATGGGAAATCTTATACATTATTAAGACTCTTACTAGGTATAGCAGACAATCTAAGCCCTGCCGAGGCTCACCTTTACATTTTAGATTATGGAAATGGATCTCTTCTTCCTATGAGGCAGCTGCCACATACAGCTGATTACTTTACGATGGATGAGGAGTTAAAACGAGATAAGCTTATAAAGCTAATAAAGGATGAGATATCCAACAGAAAGATAGCTTTCCAATTGGCAGAAGTGAGTAATATCCATATGTACAATAAAGTATCAGAATCTCCATTACCTCTTATTTACATAGTAGTGGATAACTATGATATTGTACGTGAGGAAATGGAAGAACTAGAGGCACAGCTCATCCAGTTTGGTCGAGATGGACAATCTTTAGGTATTCATCTGCTTGTATCTGCAACAAGAGTACAGTCCATTAGACAATCACTCATGAACAATTTAAAAACTAAAATAGTCCATTATTTAATGGATAGCACAGAGTCGTATGGTGTCATTGGAAGAGTTCCATTTGACTTAGAGCCTTTCCCAGGAAGAGCGATTATTAAAAAAGAAGAAGCGAAGTTTGCACAATTATTCCTCCCAGCACATGGAGTAGACGATTTCGAAATTTTAGAATCTATTAAGTCAAAAGTGCAAGCATTGAAGAGTGCTTATGCAGATATACCTGCACCAAAGCCAATTCCAATGCTGCCGCTTGAGTTAAACAGCGATAACTTCCAAAACTATTTAGAGGATGACGTAATGCCTGGAATAGTACACCTTGGTTTAGATGAAGAAACAGTTAGAACGATTCCAATTAACTTTAATAAAAATCGTCATCTAATGCTGATTGGTCCGGTTCAAAGAGGTAAAACGAATACGATTAAGTGGTTATTACATCAATTATTAGAAATGGAGAATGGCTTTATTGCTATCTTTGATTCATTTGATCGAGGTCTTGCAGCATTCTCAGACGAACCAAAAGTAGACTACTTAGAAACGAAAGATCGATTGGTAGATTGGATTACCAACGTGGAGCAACATTATGTAGAAGTGGAAAGTAGCTATCTAGAAAGCTTGCAAAACGGACAATCACCAACAATCGTCCCTGCCTATTTCATCATTGATGGCTATACGAGATTTTTACAGCTCGCAGATGTAGGCATTCAGGATCGTCTCTCTAAGCTAATGAAAAAATATACTCATCTAGGCTTTAATGTGATTATATCGGCTAACAACTCAGAAATTACAAAAGGCTTCGATGCATTTACGAATGAATTGAAGCTCGTAAGACAAGGATTAGTATTTATGAAAAAATCAGAGCAAACGCTTTATACAGTACCTTATGAAAGAAAAGAGGCAGAACTGCCGTTAGGCTATGCGCATTACGTATTCAACGGAAACGCCACAAAGGTGTTAATTCCGTTATGTAAGATGGAGAGGAAGATCACCCAATGAAAAATTTAAAGGGAACGGGATTATGGAAAATAGTTGCTGGGATTGTTCTAATATTAGCTCTCCCTATTTTGTTCTTCCAGCTGATGGGGGTCAGCATATTAGATTTAGATAATCCAAATAAAAGAGTTATTGCCATTGTTAATGAGGATCAGGGGATCACAAAAGGTCAGGAAAGTATTGACATGGGGGTAGAGGTAGTGACGATTCTAGCTACCGATTCACCATATGAATGGAAGGTAGTCGGCCGAGGGGCAGCTGAAAATGGGTTGAAGTCTAATCAGTATGAGGCCATCGTTTATATCCCTTCTAACTTTTCTTCTAATGTAATGTCTTATGATCAGCAAAATCCAGAAAGAGCAGAATTCTCTTATAAGGTGCATTCACAAAAAGCTGGGCTACGAAAAGAGAGAGTGCTGCATGAGATCGAGTCAGCTACCAATCGTGTAAATGAAAAGGTGTCTACTCTTTATTGGACATACGTAGCACAGGAAATGGATCATATTAAAAAGGAATTTGCGAATATATTAGGTAAGGAAACTGAGTTTCTATCGACGATGTCAGCTTACTATAAGCCGGAATCTGAAACACTTGCTGAAGAAATGAAACGACAAAAGGAACAGATGGCTGGATTACTTTCAACAATGAGTTCAGCTAATAATTCTCACGCTGCAAGGATTGAAAATGCGGAAACTTTCGGAAACCAAATGACTGGATTTATCAGCTACGTCCAGCAATATAAAACGTTCCAGGATAGTCAAAAAGAAATTTTAAGACAAGTCCAAGATGACAGTCTTGCAAAGATAAAGGTTGCTGCCGCTTCTCAAGCAGAGCATTTCAATAAAACCGTTCAGCAGCTAGAAGATAGCAACGAAAAGTTAAATGATGAAATTTACAAAGTGAACAACATTATAGATGCCAACCAGGAGAAGTTCAATGCATTGTCTGAGCTCCGAAAAAGTGAGGTAGATCGCCAGCTTAATGACTTACTTGTCGTTCAAAAAACTGCAATTGATCGTTATAACTACTCGGTGCTTGCAAGCTTAGAAAAAGGAATTGAGGCAAGAAAGAACGGTACTGCTGTACTAGGGATAATGGATGTTGGAACAGATCCACAGCAACTAGTTCCAATCGGTACAGAAATGGAACAAAAGGCTGCAGCAAAAACAGGGACACTTCTTCCTACTTTAGAGGAGGAGCGTACAAAGGTTAATGAAATCCTTACAGCTCTACAGTCTTTAAAAACAAAAATAGCAGAAACAGATCCAGAGTCTACATTGTTAACTGATTTGGATCAGCTACAAGGTGAATTGACAAATGTCACCGCGCTTATTTCTCAAAAAGAAAACATGTGGAGCAGTTCCAATCAAGAAGGAACAAATGATTATGCCACTGCTGCAAAGGAATATACAAGTCTTTTAACAGATTATCAGGCCGTATACAGGGAATATCAATCCGTGCAGCAAATTATAGACACCTACCCGGCTGATACGGTAAGGATAGGGTTAGAGATTAGTCAAAAAGAAGAAGCATTATTGACTCATGCTAATCTAACAGCCGAACAGAAAACTAGATTACAAGAACTATTTAGTAAAAGAGTTACCAATACAGAGCTAAGCTCTTTATTGTCCTATTATGCAACTTTAGAGCAGTTTGAATATACGTTGAATGAAGGAGGGGAAAGCACCAACAAGGATGCCCTGCTAGAAGACGAAATTTTAACAGCTTTACTTAAAAATGTGGTAGACGTTAATGAAATAGAATTAGAAGGCTGGACTGCAGTAGAAGAAAGTATACCGGAAACACAATTAGGAATGACAGATTTAAGCACAACCTTTGCTGCTATTATGTCCGGTCAAAGAGAAACAGTGGAAGGGCAGCATTTATCGTTACTAAATGATTTAGATACGATTGATAAGCAGGCGAATTTATTGCTGCAGCAAATTCAAAACCCAGCTACTATGTTAGGTGCAGAACCTCAGCAAACAGTAGGTGAGGGAGAAGTTGCATCCAGTCAACAAAATGTAAGTAATCAGCTAGTTTCTCTTAGTCAAATGATGAATACGTTATCGGACCGTCAGAATAACTTGGTAAATTACGCAAATGAATTACACGCAAAAGCAGATAACATTAAAACTACATCTGATGAGTTTAGTAACAAATGGGAGACAAACGTGGATGCTATGTCTGATTTTGATGGGGACATACAAAGCTTCCTAGCAAACACTTATGTAGATGGACAGGAAAATGGTTATGCATTTAACCATTTTGTGAATCCACTAGGAGTAAAAGGAGCAGCTGCTGTCTCAGAGGAGGGCCAAAAGGTTCCACCAGTTATCTTATTTATCGTCCTACTGATTAGTAGTCTACTAATAGGTTACTTTACGTATCAATTAAAGGATGGGGCAGTTGGACTTCGTATAGCAATGACCATCATCTTATCTCTTTTAGTTGGGATTATTATTAGCCTATACAGTATTAATATGTACATCTTAAACGACGATCGTGCCATTCAATGGACGATATTTACGGTGCTATTACTATTAGCAAGTGCATCCATTGTTCGAGCAGCATTAGAGTTTGGTCAGGCAGCCGGCTGGCTAGCTGGAATAGTACTTATGTGTATTTACATTATTCCACTGCTGATTTTAGCGGTGCCAGATGTGAACGTACCTGATATTTTATCAAACGTGTATCTTTCAATAAAATATGAGGCGGAAACAAACTTTATAATGGGAGTAATCATTACAGGTGTTATAGCAATCATAATGCTAGTAGTATCCTATTTTGTAAGCAAGAACAATGGCCAAAACGCTACGACAGTAGATGAAGCGTATGAAGGCTAAAAAGGTCATTTTAGTGGTCCTCTGTACAGCGCTACTCTGTTTTCCTAAAAGTGGAGTAGTGCTAGCAGATGAAAATAAAACAATCGATGAATTAGAGCCTTTGTTATATGAAAAGCTAGAATTTAAGAAAAATACCGATTATCTACATGATGTGAAGAAAACAGAAATGAAAAACACGATTCCTATTAAGCAGTTTGATATTTATTTTGACGGTAGGAAGAAGCTGCCTAATCGTACTGACTCATCCTTCCTTTTTCAGAGTGATGGAAGAGGTGAAAATAGTACGGTGGCAGCACGCTCCTTAGAATTAAAGCTTTTCACTTCTGGGGAGTTGGAGACGAAAACGCAAGGGAACCTCTCACAGCAACAGCAAGAAGGAAGTTCAAATGGCAACCTGCTTACACTTGTTTTCCTATTGATTATAGCCTGTGGGATTATTATTCTCTTTTTAGTATTTTTGCCAAAGCTCGCACAAACGTCAAACGGTACTCCAAAAAAGAAGAAGGGTATAAGGGAGGGTGAATTAATTTGATTATGTATTGGTATATGAAGCTAGCAGAAGTTAAAGCGAAGATAGCTAGGTTAAATGCGTGTCAAGCTTCTCTCACAGGGAAGCAGGGAGAATTCCAGTCCAATGAAACTAAATGTAAGGAACCGGAGCTTACTCCTACTACTTGGCATGGGACGCTTGCGACAGCCTTTGATGATATTCGTGAATCGGGAATACGTCAACCGTATTTAGAGATTATAGGAACTCAATTTAGTGCTGTATTTGATGCAATTGCCGCAAAAATTGCTGAACTTCAAGCAGAGATAGTTAGTATCCAAGCGACTATTGATCGGCTTTTAGCTGAGGAAGCGGCTAACAATATGAAATAATAGCGGGGGTGTATGTATATGTCAGAGGAAATAAAAATTGTTTATGCGGATGTAGAGAACCAATTAGAGCAAATGACAGCCTCAAATGAAGCGTTAAATCCTACAAAAGAGGCGCCAATTGAAGGAAATGTGCTAGATGTGGCTACTAAGTTAAATGAGCTCTCCGTAAATCTAGAAACTTTGTTAATTAAATATCAACAGTTATTAGGAGAAAATATCCTTACAACTACTAGTTCGGTTGAGTTTATGAAAGAGACCGATGAGACAATTTCTACTGGTATAAATGGGTCAGGTGGACATAAGATGCTAGCGAATTAACATTGACAATAGGAGAGGCTCTTCTATAAGCAGAAGAGTGTCTCTTTTTTAGAAAAAGAGCGGTTAGAAATTTTAAATATGCTAAGTCTATTTTTCATTTCTTTTGATACATTTACATATTTTAGTTAATTTCATTATTACGGTACCTCCAGAAAAAATATGAGATTTAGTATCTTAATATACGTTTGAAATTCGAGAAACCTTTAAAATAATCAGACGAAAGAGTGATCATCCATGGGAATTGAATTATGTTCTTTGCTATTTGACAATGTGCTTTCCTTTCAAGTAAAAGATAAAAAAGAAAATTGGCAAGAAGGAATATTCGAGTTGGAAAACTTTACGCTAAATAATGAAGTGTACAAAAATGGGCCTATCTTTTTTTCCTATAAAGAGGACGATAACGATGCAGAAACTGGTTTATTTAATTACTATTTACCAATAAGTACAGCAGTCGTATTAAATGAAGATGCTCATTTTTCATTTATCGAGCACTTAGAGGTTGAAAAGGCCCTGCTATTAAGACAAGCAGAGCAGGAAGTAGATTTCACGGCAGCCTATGACAAAGTAAAATCCTATGCAATAGAAAATGACATAGAGCTAGAAGATAACTATTATTGTGTCCTGTTAGATGTTTACGGTGAATTTATTATTGATTTATATGTACCTGTAATAGGGCAGGGGGCTGAAAAATGATAGTAGCGAACCATCAAATTGCCTATCGGAATGTAGCTTCTAAGCTTTATAATTTTCTCCCTGAAGAAATTGACTTAGCTATTGCCGATTTTATCCAAATTTTAGAGAAGTATAATTACACGCCTACAGGAACTATGTTCTTCTCAATCATTAGTGACCCTACCGCAGAGGTAATGACTGCACAAATCTTCCTGCCTATTGAAGAAAAATACTTCTCTGTGCCTGAGGAAGAGGCGGTCTTGTTTAGCAGCTATTTTCTTGTAGACAATCTGCTAATGACTAGAATTATGCATGACTTCGACATAAAATCACAGGAAAAATACTGGGAGCTATTTGGCTATGCAGAGCAGAAGCAGCTAACACAAAAAACACCCATTTTTGTCCAAATGAAACAAATGCATAACTCCGAAAAAAGCTTCGTAGAAATGAGTCTAGGTGTACTATAATCATTATTTTTTTAGTTGGTATGTTACAGGTGCCAGGCACCTGTAACATACCAACTAAAATCTAAGCGTAATGACTATCGATGTTTTGGATAGAAAATATAACACTGATTAGTGGAGGTATCCTTATGAAAGTCCTTGATGTTCGTCCTTTTCAAGACGGTATACAGCGAAACACAGATATGCTCACACGGGTAGAACAGGAAATGCAGCAAATTCAAAAGACAATCAGCGGTCTCGTCGCAATGGAGGATCATTTAAAGGGTCAGGGTGGAAATACCATTCGTGCATTTTACAACGATTGTCACATCCCTTTCCTTCAGTTTTTTACGATATTTCAAACAGGATTTAAGGAAAGGCTTTCTCAGATGAAGCTAGCTTTAGAGGGGTTAGAGCCAGATCCAAATGGTTATATTAAGCAAACATTTTTAGAGGGAGAAGTGGAAGAGGGACTAACCGCCATTTCTAAAATTACAGAATCACTTACAGACGAGTCTAATTCTATTATGGATCAGGTATCTGATATTGTTGCGCTCCCACATTTAAACGATAGTGAAGTACAGCAAGGCGTTAATGATTCTCGAAAAAAGAGAGATCTAACGGTTTCGGATTTATGTGAATTTGATATGACTCAAACGAATAATCTCCTTTTTGTTGAAAAGGATTTATTAAGTATGGAACAATGGTTATTAGACATTGAGGGCATGATGAATGATGGACTATCAGACATAGATTTCCAGGCGGATGTATGGAAGGACTATACGGCGGAACACCCCCTTAAAACCGAACTAGATACCCAAGACCCATCCTTAGAACATGTAGAGGATAAGGATCAGTCCAGTGACCCAAATGACGTGGCTAATACCAAAAGTGATGTGGATAAGATTAAAGAGGAAGTAGGGCTCCTAAAACGTATTAATACTGCTACTACTGGTCTAGTATCAAGTTATGGTATGTATCAAGCCGGTAAAAAAGGAGTGTTAAGAACTTCACGTGTATATGACTCGAAAACAGGAAAGTATACACATAAGATTCAGGCAAACGGTGAAGCATTGAAGCATTTAAAAGTAGTTCCTGATGCTGAAGCACTTAGAGACTTTAACAAAGGTCTTCCTAAGGGAGATAAAAAATGGAGTAAAAAACATCACGAAAAAGCAATAAATAATACTACGGATTTAAAGTATGCCACACAAAAACCAAATTCTAGTGGGTGGTCAACTACCGGGGATGAGGTATTAAAAAAACATCCTAATCTTGCATATTGGAATGACAAGGCTACTAGCGTTGAAAAAGCTAAAACTGTTGGTACCGCTACAGCAAAAGGAATAGGAAAGTCTTTTAAGGATATTGTAGACATTAAAGGAATGGCTCAACCTGGACTTAAAGGCGTAACCAAAGCATTAGGACCAATAGGAGCAGCAGCCAATTATTTTAGTAATTATAATACAGCTAAAAGTGAAGGGCTTAGTGGTGGGAAAGCAGCCGCCAGAGCAACAGTTGACACAGCTGTAGAGACTGCGGTTGGTGGAGCAGTCCAGACTGCATTTACCGTAGGTTTCACAGTTGCGATTCCTATTCCAGGTGTTGGAACTGCTATTGGTGTAGGTTTAGGGATACTTGCTAATATAGCATTGACTAGTAAGAAAGAGGGCGGAAAATCTGCTATGGATCATATTAAAGGATGGTTCCGCTAAAGAAAGTGTGGGTTTAAGATGAGATTAGTAGAAGAAGATTTTTCAGTATTGAGGGGACCGTTGGAATCGGGCAGACAGAGTCCAAGCAATATTAGTTTTGTTTTAATAATAAGTATATTTTTACAATCACTACTGTATGGAGTCCTCTCATATTTGACAAAGGGAGAGACTTTATTCCCTAATCATGAGAAAATTTTAAGTGTTCATTTATGGTTGACTATAATTCTAAGTGTATTTTCTATTATTTACTCCATACCTGCAGTATATAGAAAAAGTAGTAGAATCCAATATTTACTGAGTATCCTTGTTACGCATAATATGTCTACATTCCCTTTTTTACTATTGTCCCTGTTTTTATTAGGGTCTACATACGGGGGGGCAATAACTAGTACAAAATCTTTGTTAATGGTTACGTATGTTATTTTATCCCTAGGTTTATTTATTCTAATCTCCACATTTATACGTTTTTATATTTTGCTTAAAAAAGGCCAATATCGTAAGGGCTCTAAAAAGGATGAACAAAGAAGTAAATTAGAATCTATGTCATTTCTTCCAGGTGCTATTGCAGGTGGAGTTGGAGTAGTATTTGTTATACAGTATCTTGCTAAAAATTCAGCTTTCGATGATTCTAATTTTGCTATTCTCATTGTAGGGGGCATCCTCACCTTTTTTGTGATGATGTTCATTTTACCAGAACAACTAGTCATCTTATATTGTAAGTATAGATATAAGAGTTTTAATTTTAATGAGCGAGGCTATTTGTATTCCAGTGAGGATCAAAAGGTTAAAAGAAAACGAGGGATAGAAGCTTAATAAATGAATGGAGTTGACTCATTAAACTAATGGGTAGATTAAGGGAGGAAGATTTTGCAGTTTTAAGAGGACCGTTAGAATCTGGCAGACAGAGTCCAGGAAGTCTTGGATTTGCATTAATACTAGGTATTTTTATACAAGCATTAATGTTTGCTTTACTCTATTTTATGGTGAAGGACGTTACCACATTTCCAAATAAGGAAGAGATAATGAATTTTTATTTTTGGCTTACTGCCGTCTTAATTGGATTATGTGTGCTTTATTCCCTTCCCTATGTTTATAACAGAAGCGGAAGAATACAATATCTAATTTCAATTATTGTTACACAAAATATGTCATCCATTCCTTTTTTACTTGTATCCTTGTTTTTAATAGGGATGGAAAATGGGGGCATAAACACGAATAAAGACTCTTTATTGCAAATCACCTATATTATTTTGACTATAGGAATTTTAATATTTATAGTTACGTTTATCCGTTTTTATATTTTGCTAAAGAAAGGTCATTATCGAAAAGGCTCTAAAAAAGATGAACAAAGAAGTAAATTAGAATCTATGTCCTTTCTTCCAGGCGCAATAGTAGGTGGAATTGGACTAGTATTTGTAATTCAGTACATCTCCAAAAACTCCAATTACGATGACAGTAACACTATTGCTATCATTATTGGGGGAATCCTTGCATTTTTCGTAATGATGTTCATATTACCCGAGCAGCTAGTCATCTTATATTGTAAGTATAAATATAAGAGCTTTAATTTTAATGAACGAGGCTATTTGTATTCTAGTGAGGATCAAAAGGTTAAAAGAAAACGAGGGATAGAGGCTTAAAAATGAATGGGGAGTTTAGAAAGACTAATGGGTAGATTAAGGGAGGAAGATTTTGAAGTATTAAGGGGACCGTTAGAATCTGGTAGACAAAGTCCAGGAAGTTTAGGGGCAATATTATTTATAACAGTTTTTCTACAAGCCTTAGTATTTTTATTAGAATATTTCATGGTTGGTCCAAATACAGTGTTTCCTTATAAAGAGAAAATTATAGAGATTCATTTATATTTTACAGTTGCTTTAATTATACTGTCGCTTGTTTTTGCTATACCAATAGTTTATAGAAAGTTTGATAGAATTCAGTATTTAGTCTCTATATTAGTTTCGCAAAATTTATTATCCTTCTCTTTGTTTATCTGTGCCCTATTTTTAATTGGAGAGGATACAGGGGGAGAAGTGGTAAGTGCAGAAAAATTGCTCAAGGTTACATATCTTATCCTTAGCTGTGGTTTCTTGGTCTTCTTCGCTACATGTATAAGATTTTATATTTTATTGAAAAAAGGACATTATAGAAAGGGAAGCAAGAAGGATCAGATTAGAGGTCAACTAGAAAAAAATACTACTCTTCTAATTTTTCCTGCTGTTGTCTTTGGTTTAATTATAGTGCTCATTATGCAATATGTTGTAAGAGTAATGCCTGAGTTTAATATAGACTCTGTTTTAATCATTACGATTGGTATCGGTCTCTTTTTTGTCATGCTGTTTGTCCTACCTGAGCAGTTAGTCATCTTATATTGTAAGTATAAATACAAAAGCTTCAATTTTAATGAGCGAGGCTACTTGTATTCTGTAGGAGATCAAATGCTTAAGAGAAAACGAGGGAAGAAGCTTAGCAAAGAGATTAGGAGTTGACTAGTAAATGAGGGGCCAATTAAGGGAGGAAGATTTTGAAGTATTAAGGGAACCGTTAGAATCTGGTCGCCAAAGTAGAGAAAGTATTAGTGTTGTATTAATACTAGGTATTTTTTTACAAGCGTTAATGTTTGCCTTAAATTATTATTTAGCAGCACCTTACTCTCTTTTTCCGTTTAAAGAGGAGATAATTAACATACATTTTTGGTTAACTGTTACTATAATCGGATTAAGTATTGTATACTCTATCCCGTTTGTTTATAAAAGAAGTGAAAGGATACAGTACGCACTTTCCATTTTGGTTTCCCATAATGTCGGTTCCATTTCATTTTTGATTATTTCCTTATTTACAATAGGTTTAGAGGATGAGGGCATGACAAACAATGCGGATAACTTAATGCAAATTGCCTACGTTATTTTAGCTGTAGCACTCTTATTATTTATTATTATAATGGTCCGTTATTATATCTCGCTTAAAAAAGGGCACTATCGAAAAGGCTCCGAAAAGGAAGAGCAAAGAAACGAACTAGCAAACATGTCGTTTGTTCCTAAAGTAGTATTAATAGGGGGAGCTGTATTTATACTTATAACGAAGTGGATTTCTCATAACTCTAATTACTATGACAGCAGTACTCCGGGTATCCTTGTTTTGGGAATGCTTGTATTTTACGCAATGATAGCAGTCTTACCTGAACAGCTAATCATTTTATATTGTAAGTGTAAGTATAAGAGTTTTAACTTTAGTGAGCGAGGTTACCTTTACTCCATAGGCGAACAAAAAACTGAGCGAAGAAGAAAACCAAGGATAGAGGCATAACACTATGTTACAGGTGCCTGGCACTTGTAATATACCATAAAAAAGCATATAAAAAACGCATCCGTTTTTAAATAGGGGTGCGTTTTGCTTTTAAGGGAAATGTATTTTATTTTGAGGGTTGATTTTAAAAACTCATAATTATTAGGACAGAGGAACGGTGCTTCATTATCGTTGTTTTTTGACTTGAATTCTTGCTACTTGGTTTAAATTGATAGTGTATTTATTTTCAGTTTCCACGAACATTCCACCATTTATGTATTCGCGCTCTGCTGTTCTAATGTCTGTGTTTGTTTCAAATAATAGTTGATGGCCATCGTGAAAGGACAATAAAAATTTATATTTTTTTATTTCATCGACGTTTTTCAAACAATCACCTCCTTTTGAAAATTGTATCATTTATATGTATTAATTACAATATAATTGGAAATTATACAGTATTATTTAATTGCTTTTTTAAGGGAAATATAAAAAATAGGTTTTAATGAGCACATAGTATATAATTAATGGACAAACATAATGTGTTTAAGATGAAATTTAAAGGAGTATGAATTGATTGAGTAAAAAGTCTATAAAAAATGAGTTACCAGAAAACTATGAGGATCTTAAAAAAGCAGCTAACCGTACTGGAAGCTGGAGAACTCGTTTAAGTGCTGTTGAAGAGTTGGGAAATTATAATACAAGCCAAGTGATTGATATACTAAAAGTAAGATTAGACCATGACCCAGTTTTTCAAATTCAAGAAGAAGCATATCGCTCATTGCTTGAGTTAGGGGAAGATGTGGTATTACCAAAGCGTAAAAAATTCGAATTGGTAAAAGGAGCAAATAAAGTATTTGTTCGTGTGAAAAAGAGCTTACCAAAAGATCATACGATTGACGACTACTTAACTAAGCTAAAAAGAATGCGTATCGATGTATATGATGCGTATGAAGGTGAAAAAGGCTTAGAATGGCTAGAAGAAGAATGGAAAAAATTATAAGGAATTCTGGAAAAGGTCAATTTGCATTGACCTTTTTTTGTATATTTATGGATGAAATATTACAGGTGCCAGGCACTTGAAATAATGTAAAATAAACTATATAAATATAAAAAAGATTTTGTTAGGAGGATTAGTATGAATAAGCTTTTATGGGATACGCCAGATCGACTGCGTGAATTATTGTGTGAGCTTGTGAGCTGGAATAGTATTACGTTAACGGATGGAGAGAGGGAGTTTGCTCCTAAGTTAATAGAAAAGATTCGAGAGCTTGAGTATTTTCAAACTCATCCGAGTCAGCTCCAGCTTCACGATGCAGGCTTGGGAAGACAGGTAGTGACGGCTTTATATAAGCATCCTTCTGCAACAGAAACAGTTGTTCTTATTAGTCATTTCGATACTGTGCAGACAGAAGAATATGGTACTTTGGAGCCTTTAGCTTATTTTCCGGAGGAGTTAACTAGAAAGTTAATGGAGAATCCTAGTGAGCTACCGGAGGATGCTCAGGAAGATTTGGCGACCGGGAAGTATTTGTTTGGTCGTGGAACGATGGATATGAAGATGGGATTAGCCTTACATATGCAGTTGATTGAAAAAGCTACTGTGGAAGAATGGCCAATTAATTTAATTCTCACAAGTGTGCCTGATGAAGAGGTAAACTCTGCTGGTATGCGTGCGGCTGTTACTCAGCTAGTTCGAATTCGTGAAGAGTTTAATTTATCATATAAGCTGTTTTTAAATAGTGAACCTTCGTTTTCACAGGTGCCAAAGGATATTGACGAGTATATCTATTCTGGTACGATCGGTAAAATTATGCCCGCTGCGCTGTTTTACGGAAAGGAAACTCATGTAGGAGAGCCGATGAAAGGGATGACGGCTAACTATATTGCTTCTTTCTTAACACAGCGAATGGAATATAATCCTATATTTACAGAGCATGACCTTGGAGAAAGTACTCCGTTGCCAGTTTCTTTACAGCAAAAGGATTTGAAAATGTCTTATTCAACGCAGACACCGTACCGAGCAGTTGCTTTGTACAACGTGTTTTTATTAAGAAGAACTGCTTCTGACATTATGGAACTGTTTGAACAGGTTGCGAATGAGGCAATGGACGCTTTGAATAAAACCTATCAACAAATTTGTGATAGAGAGCAGGTACAAGGAATTGGACAGGTCAGAGTTTTGAAATATGACGAGCTGCTTGCGTATGCGAATAAAAAATTAGGCATAGAGGAAGTTCAAAGACTTAAGCAAGAAGTACTTGCGGAAGAGGAATGGGACGATCGTGAAAAATCACTTCGAATAGTAGATAATCTCATGATTCAATGCCAGGAGCTTTCACCAGCTACCGTGTTGCTCTTTGCTCCACCATATTATCCAGCGGTTAACACATCCAAGGATCCACTGATTATAGAAGCGGTTGAGTTAATGAAGCAATCTGCACAATCCTTTAATAATACAGTAAAACAAATACATTATTTTAATGGGATATGCGATTTGAGCTATGTAAATTATGAAGACGATGGAAACGGCTGGACAGCATTTGAAAGCAATACACCAGTATGGGGAGATACCTATGATATCCCATTTGATGATATGGCTAAATTAAAGGGACCTGTACTGAACGTAGGACCATTCGGCAAGGATGCTCATCAAAAAACAGAAAGACTACATGTAGACAGTGCTTTTGTTGAAATGCCAGTAATGCTAGAAACCCTTATTAAAAGCTTATACAAATAAAAAATAGACGCCCCCTGTAACGTGGGCGTCTATTTTTGTGTCTTCTTGAAATATATTACAGGTGCCAGGCACTTGTAATAATATAATGTAAGTAATCGTTAGAGTTTAAATTTGTTTATGAGGTTGTGAAGTTGTTGTGCTACTTCGGATGTTTCAGCGGAATGCTGTGAAATCTCGTCTATAGAGGCAGAGGTTTCTTCTGTTACGGCTGAAATGGTTGTAGTCACTTGTTCAATTTCTCTTATAGATTCAGTTAGATTTTCGATAAGATCTACTACTTGCTTAGAGTTAGCAGCTTCCTCGGTTGTCATTTTAGATATCCTTGAGATTTCCTCTACTGTCTTACCGACAGCTGTAGAGATATTCTGCAAGGATTGAGAAGTTTGCTGAACGGTTGCATTTCCAGTTTCGATTAGTTTGGTGCTGGTGTCCGTAGAGGTTACTACGTGTGAGATGTTTTCCGTTATCTCTTTTACGATTTCTTCTACTTGTTTAACCTCTAAGTTAGACTGTTCTGCTAGCTTGCGAACTTCTTCTGCTACAACTGCAAATCCTTTTCCATGCTCACCAGCACGAGCTGCTTCTATAGAGGCATTAAGTGCTAGTAGATTTGTTTGAGCTGCTATGCCGGCGATGGACTCAGTAATTTGCTGTATTTTATTAGTTGCTTCATCGAGCTTCACAATCATTGCGCTAGTTTCAATGGAGGCATTTCTTATTTTGTTCATGTCTCGACTAGTTTCTTCGGCTTTCTTGAGGCCTTCTTGAGCAATCTGCATAGTGGTCATCGATTGTACTGAGCACTGGTCCGCAGTTTCCTTTGAATGCTGTAGACCGGTCGCTAAATTATTTAAGATAACGGTTGAGCTTTCAGCAGATGCAGTGCCTGTTGATATAGATGCTACATTTTCACTCATATTATTGGCGATCTGATGCGCTGCTTCCTTCATCTCAATCAAAGAGGCTGTAGTTTCTTCTGCATTTTTCATTAATTGGGAGGAAGTGTTTTGAATCGTTCCAATCATCGTACGTAAGTTACCAGCAAGTGTATCAAGCGTCCTACTTAAGTTTCCAACCTCATCCTTGCTTGAAAAATTTGTGTCTTTAACAGATAAGTTTCCTTTAGCGATCTCTTCTGCATGAGCAATCAAAACAGATAAAGGCTTTGTTTTTCTTCTAATTAAAAGAAGAGTAACTATAGATGCTAACAATAAAGGAATAATACTTAATAGTAATCCTTTACTAACTACATCCCATGTTCTTTCAGAGACGATGTCCGCATTAAAATCTATTACACTAATAGCAACAATTTTTTTCGAGGGGTCATGATCCTCGAAAATTGGAGCATAGCCAGACAAACGATTCATCCCGGCGTACTCATAGCTTTCTGAGTAGGTAGGGTGTCCCATCTTGACAAGCATATCAATCGATTCTTGATCTATGTAAAATTGATCTCCTGCATTAAAACCAGTTTCTTTTAAGTTATCATCAGTAGCTAATAGGTTTCCTTCTAAGTCAATTATATATTGAGTCTCAAAAATATCTTTATGAGCAGTAGTCCAGTTTAGCTGCTCACCTACGCTTTTAACGGCAGCAGTGTCTCCAGCAAGTATTTTATTAATATATTCAGGTGTAATTAAACCAGTAGTAATATTAGCACAACCATATGCTTCAATCCCAGCTGCTTTGTAAAGTTCGCCATAGGCAGTTTTATAAGTAGCTACAGAAGTAATCGTAAGCATAACAATCATTACCCCGACGATAATTGTCCCGAGATGTAGAGTAAGTGTATTTTTCCATTTCAGTTTCACAATAGTAATCTCCTATTCTTTTTTGGCAAATAATAGTTAACCCTCTATTTATAACACATATATCCTATGGATAGATAGAGTAAAATAACAAGAATATTATAATTCATGCTAATAAATTAGGCATATTGTACTTATTTGTTCAAATTTAAAACGGGAGGAGAGTCTTAGTATACTTTTCGGCTTGTAATCTTATTGTTACACAAATGTAAAATCACTAATGTTTAAACCGTGTTAGTATGGGTATAGAGAAATTTTTAACGAGAAAAAATAGAGAAATTTTTCAATACTTCTTTGGGGGAACATCAAAATTGACTTCTTTGTTTAAAAAACTTATCACGATCTTAACACTAACTCTAGTTTTAGCCATGGGAACATTTGCGGGAAATACAGAAGCAGCTAGCTCTGTAAAATCCAACGAAATAGTATCAAGTGCGAAAAGTCTAATTGGAACTAAATATCGTTATGGTGGCACAACGAAGGCAGGATTTGATTGCTCTGGATTTATTGGGTACGTGTACAAAGGTAAAGGTGTCTCTCTTCCGAGAACTGCTGCTGGAATGTACAGTAAAGGAACGCCAGTAAAAAAAGCTAAACTAGCAGTTGGGGATTTAGTATTCTTCAATACGACTGGAAAAGGTGTTTCACATGTTGGAATGTTTATCGGGAATGGCCAATTCATTCATGCTTCATCATCAAAAGGTGTAAGAATCGATAAAATTAATGATCCTTATTACTGGGGTAAAAAATACGTAGGCGCTAAAAAAGTTGCTAACGTTCAAGTAGCTAAAAAATAATAAAATATAAATAATGTAACCGTTTCGGCTAATGAGCTGAAACGGTTTTTTCGTTGAAATGTAAATTTCTAGTTTTTGAAAGCTTTGTTAATGTTATTGGTTGATTTTGACTAACCATTCTTTTTTATAGTGACTGTTAACATAAACAAAGGAACTTTCAAATGGCTATTAAGAATATTAAAAAGATGATTAAATTGGTGTTGGTGACAGTTTTTCAGCTTTGTTTATGCGAGTAAATTGATTAGCGCTTTATCGATGCTAAAACTGTTCCCATCATTGATTGGAGCACCAGACGGCGACTCCTACGGGATGAGTGAGACAGATAAGACATCACAACCACGCGCGTAAGCGATGGGGGATGGCTTATCGCTCACCCCGAGGAAAGCGTCCGGCTGGGGCGGAAATCAATTATACTCTCTGATATAAGATTTCTTTGTATCATAAATCAACCCTACTTTTTAACATAGTCTATTTTAATAACAAAGCTAACTGAAGTGCTAGGGCATCCTGAAAGTTAGTAGGATTATAACCTGTTACTTGTGCTATTTTGTTTAAACGGTAGGTGAGGGTATGGCGATGAATCCCGAGTTCCTCAGCACAAATAGAGAGCTGAAGACTGCAATCAAAATATTTCTGCAAGGTAGTTTGTAGTTTAATATCCAGTGGCTCTAGCATTTTTTTTGTATAGGTTTGAACCTCAAAGGAATCTTTGTTTTTAAACAGAGAGTAAATTTCTACCTCCTCGAAGGAAATGACTGGCTTGTTAGGATTCCCGTATTGAAGCGCGAGCTTGGCTGTTCGGTAGGCATAATGGACTTGCTCTAATAATTGCACTTCTCTCCCTAGCCCAATGGAAAGAGAATAATATTTCTTTAGTTTTTCTGCTAATAAGGTAACTTTGCGAGTGAATGTTGTTTTATCCAAGCCAGAAATTAAAATAAAATGCTCGCTCGCTTGGTAATGACCGACTAATATAGAATCTGTTTCTAGATAGTATTCTATTTCCTGAATAATATTTTGATAAGAGGAAGACTCTGGATCTACCTCAAGCATCATTGCATAAAATGGGGCTTTGTTTTGAAAGCCTATTTTGTTGAGCCTTTCCTGTAAATATTTCTGGATTGGCTGTCCACTCATTAATTCTTCGAAGACGAGCTCTTGTATTTTCCGCTTCCATTCTCTCTCGGAGACTATCAATGCTTGATGGACCATCATTTCAGTTGTTAACTGGAGAAGTGTTGCTATCTCCTCCAAGTCGGCTGGTTCTCCCGTTACTCCAATGATTCCGACTATTTCATTTTGATAGAATATAGGTAAATTAATGCCACACTTTGTTCGGGGAAAAAGATGATTATTATCCTTTGTAATCCTTAGTGGGGACTTAGTTTTAGCTACTTCAATAGCACCTTCATGTATATGATTTACTCTTAGCTCGTCGCCAGAGGCAAGTATGACTCCGTTTGTCTGCATAACGTTAATATTTCTATGAAGACGAAGCATAGTTTGCTGTACTATTTGTTCGGCTAATTGCTTGGTTATCAATTGAATCACCTCAATGTATAAAAAACTAGCTGTTATAATACAGTTAAATTATACAATAAGTATAATGTAATCATTTTTTCTTTGCAATATAATCTTTGTAAGCGCTTTAATCGGAGGAGAGAATATATGAAAATTGTTATTAGTCCTGACTCTTACAAGGGTTCATTGTCAGCAACTGAGGTTGCTAGGGCTGTTTCCAACGCGATTCATGAGGTTGATCCATCTATTGAAACTGTATTACTACCTGTAGCAGATGGTGGGGAAGGAACGCTTGAACCCCTTGTCATTGCAACTGGTGGAACATTTGTAACTGCAACCGTTCAAGACCCGTTAGGAAAACAAATAGAGGCGGTTTATGGGGTGTTAGGAGACAAAGAGACTTGTGTCATTGAAATGGCTAGAGCTTCTGGTTTGACTCTATTGTCGCAAGCTGAAAGAAATCCGCTAAAGACATCAACGTTTGGTACAGGTGAACTGATTCGTCACGCGCTCGATCAAGGATTCCGGAAGTTTATTGTTGGAATAGGGGGGAGTGCAACGAATGATGGCGGGGCAGGGATGCTACGTGCATTAGGGGTTGAATTTAGGAATAAAGTAAAAGAAGAAATACAAGCTGGGGGAGGCTCTCTTGTAAATCTGGAAGAGATAGATATCAGTCGAATGGATAAGCGAATTCAAAGTTCACAGTTCATACTAGCTTGTGATGTGGATAATCCTTTATTAGGCAAAAATGGAGCTACGGCTGTGTTTGGTCCACAAAAAGGGGTAACTCCACAAATGGAGGACCAGCTAGAGAATGGTTTAAAGAACCTTGCAAATAAAATAGCTGAAGTGAAAGGTATTAGGGTGCATCAGATGCCAGGTGCGGGTGCAGCTGGAGGACTTGGAGGTGCTTTTCTTGCTTTATTTCCTGTCCAATTAAAGCCAGGTATAGAAGTTGTCATGGAGTCCATTCAATTTGAAAAGCACTTAGAGGATGCAGACCTCGTCATTACAGGAGAAGGTAAAACGGACAGACAAACTCTCTCTGGTAAGGCTCCGATGGGAGTTGCTGTTGCTGCAAATAAAAGAGGAATTCCCGTTATATTGCTCTCGGGCTTTATAGAGAAAGAAAGTAAAGTAGACTTGTCTACCTATTTTTCTAAGCTTGTTAGTATAGTAGACCATTCAGTAAGTGTGGAAGAATCCTTAAAAGACCCGATTCATTATTTAACTGTAAGAACTAAGGAAACAATGCAAGCCATTCTAAAGGAAGAGGTGTAAGGTCATGTTGTTTTTAGTTATTTTGTTAGGAGTTGTTTTTGTTGTAGTGGCAACTGCAGTGTTCAAGCTACATCCCTTTTTGGCTCTATTAATCAGTGCCTTCTTTGTAGGTATTGCTTCTGGTATGCCGCTGCTAACTGTTGTAGAGAATGTTAACTCTGGCTTTGGCGGTTTGATGACGAGTATCGGGATTGTAATTGTTGCGGGAACAATCATAGGGGTTATTCTTGAAAAGTCTGGTGGAGCTTACCGAATGGCAGAGGTTGTCCTTCGTATTCTAGGTGAAAAAAGACCGCAGCTTGCCATGTCCATCATAGGGTTTATCGTATCAATACCTGTATTTTGTGATTCTGGATTTATTATTTTATCAAGTTTACAAAAGTCATTAGCAAAACGTGCGAAGGTCAAGGTAGCATCTATGGCAGTAGCTTTGTCTACAGGACTTTATGCAACGCACACATTAGTGCCTCCAACTCCTGGACCAATCGCAGCAGCAGGGAATATTGGAGCAACAGATTATCTTGGAACTATAATTTTGGTCGGTTTGTTTGTAGCAATTCCTGCCACTATCGTAGGTTATTTATGGGCCGTGAAGGTTGGGACGAAAATAGACGTGCCAGCGGATCAGGAAGATGCACTGGATTATGAAGAGGTTATTAAATCCTTTGGGAAAATGCCATCTACCTTTAAAGCTTTTTTACCAATCGTACTACCAATTTTATTAATCGGCACGGGCTCAGTTGCAGCGTTAGTTGGCGATGAATCAGGATTAACGAATTTCTTGAGATTCCTTGGTTCTCCAACTGTGGCACTATTGTTCGGTGTATTAGCTTCCTTCTTATTGCTACCTGAAATTAGTGAAAAAACGCTGTCTGGTTGGATTGGTGAAAGCCTTAAGGAAGCAGCACCAATTTTATTAATCACTGGTGCAGGAGGAGCGTTTGGTACAGTTATTAAAAACTCTGGAGTAGCAGAGCTTCTACAGGAAATGGACTTAGGGGTATTGGCTAACGGAGCATTATTCTTACTAGTACCATTCCTTATTGCGGCAGCTCTTAAAACTGCACAAGGCTCCTCAACAGCTGCTCTAGTTATTACTTCATCACTAGTAGCACCAATGTTACCAACTTTAGGTATAGAGGGTGCATTACCGTTAGCGCTAGTTGTTATGGCGGTAGGAGCAGGAGCGATGACAGTGAGCCATGTAAATGACAGCTATTTCTGGGTAGTGACCCAATTTAGCGGCATGAAGGTTACCGATGCGTACAAAGCCCAAACAATGGCAACTCTACTGCAAGGTATTACAACAATCATCGTTACAGCAATCCTTTGGTTCATATTTGTGTAATATGTTACAGGTATGTCTAGGCCACCTATGTTACAGGTGCCAGGCACCTGTAACATTATTTTCAATCAAGTGAAAAACCCCATCTAGAACCGGTGCATTCGCCGGTGTTTAGATGGGGTTTTGAGTTTAGTTGAAATTAATCATGTCATCGCGATAGTTTTGTTTTAGGTCAGATTCAAGGAAGTTCATATATCTGACAAGTAACTGTGATGCTTTTCCTCGTGTAAGGACTTCGTTAGGATTAATACGATTTTTTCTATCTGGATCGATTAAGCCTAGTTCACTTGCGACATAGATACTATCCTTTGCTGATTTTGGTATTTTGTTGTCGTCAATAAACTTCGTTGTGTAACCAGGGGTTGGTGCACGTCCCTCTAATCCAAGAGAGCGAATAATAATAGTTACTGCCTCTGCTCTAGTGATAGATTTATTTGCTCCAAATATGTCAGCATTCACTGGAGTTACAATTTCTTTATTTAGTGCGCTTTCAATATATACATAGTTCGGATCATTAATATCTAAATCTGAAAATAATGCTTTTCTTATATTTTTCCTGTTTTTTGGTTTATCTTCTAATACACGCAAGTCTACAGCTTTAGCCACAGCTACAGTGAAAAGGTCTTTTTTCATTGCTGCATCAGGAGAGAAGAAGTTACTTGTTTCATCAAAAATACCTAAAGAATATAGTTTTTCAATATTTGGCTTGGACCAATGCTTTTCAATATCACGAAACTTAGGGACGATAAGTCTTTCAATTGTTGGTGTTTTATCTTTATTAATGTATGCAGTCCCTGTTGTGTTGTATGGATTAAATGGAATCTGATAATCATATTCTGCTACCATGTTTGACTTGCTTACAACTGAGTGTCCACCTACAAAGCTTGATAGAGAGGGAATATGCTTTTCGTATTCTAATACTCTAGATTTACTGTCAGAAACCTTGCTAGATACAAATGAAGTTCCTTGTGGGGAATCTATTTCATAGTCAATCAACTGAGTGTCAGTGGAGCCCCAGAAATTTTTGTAGCCAACATTATTTCCTTCCATATAAACAGTAATTAAATCATTAATTGTTTCTCTTCCGATTTTTTGACTACGCTTATAAATCTTTCTTGCAATTATATTCCCCGAATAATAATCAGTTGCTGGTCGGTTATCGATAACCGAACCTTGAGAAAACTGATAATCATCCAAGCTAAATGTCGTTTTATCAGCTAAAGTTACTTTTTCGGAGTAGCTTTTAACTGTAGTTTGAGCCGTAGTTTGATTTTTTTTAACATGAGTAGTTAAATTAGTAACGTAGACGACGCTTCTTGTTAACTTATCTCCATATTGATTACTTAAATTAAATTTATAAGTAGAAGTTAATTGGTTTTTACTTTCTTTTTCAGAGACGGTTGCTTTCCCTGTAAATGTAATTGGAGAGCCGTTTAGAAAAAATACCTCTTCATAAGAATACTCGTCTAAAATGCCACCATTAAAATCTGGAACCTTCGCGCTAGCTTCATTTGTCCCTAAGTTTAGTATAAGGAATAAAGCCATCAGGGTAACAATCGTCTTTTTTATAAGTTGATTTTTCATATGTATCCTATTTACCTCTTTCTCTATGTAATGGAGGGTATGCATGTACATACCCTGAGCAGTTAATCTACTAAAATTATTTTTGCTTGATAGTAACCATTATGAATCATGTAGAGTCGATCGTTCTTCTTCAAATCGCTGGATTTAATTATTCTTCCTTCTTTGATGAGCATTGTATTCGATAAATCTACATAGTTACGCTGATAAGCTGCTAGCCAGTCGCTATTATAGTGCTCACTAACGTCTTTTATACTTAATGTATTAGGATTCCAATGGATTGGATTATATCGACCGATGGAAACAGAATAATCCGGTGTGGAATAGCCGACTATTTTAGATGCAATTATGTGGTTATCTTTTACATAGAAGTAACCATATTTTCCATTACTATAAGTGAAATCCTTTGTTAAGTTATTATAATCCTCTGTAACTACCGTATCATTGCTAAAGCTGAAGCTAGCATTCCCAGTGGAGTACCAATAGTTATTAGACAAAACCTGAGGATTGGATAGTGAAAGCTGATACTGATTCGTGTAATTTATTTGACCAAAGTATAATTGATAATCTGCTAAGTTAGCGCTTTGAAATCCATCGTTAGTAATATGGATGACATTTGCATATTGGTTAGACGAAGCACCGTTTGCAATAACAAATGCTTTACCGCTCTGCTGAAGTGCTGTCGGATCTACTAATCGTCCGTTTCTAATAATAATAGTTCCGCTATGATATGGAATGGTTCCGTAATTAGTTAATTTGATATTTTTATTCTTTGTATCTAGACCGTATAGGCTTTCATGTAGCGTCCGTTCATTTGTCTTTTTTATAATCATTTTCTGAATGATTTCTTTTCCAGACTGCTTTACCGTTACGTAGTAAATCTCGTTGTTTCGATAATTACGAAGCTGACTTTTATCAATCTTTTTAGTGCCGAGGAAAATAGGTGTTTTATCTGTAAAGCTCTTGGAATTGATGGCAGTATTAGTTGTGTTTCTCCAGTTCCAATTAATAAATGCCTTTTCATTTTTAATAACTAACTTATTTTGTTTTGAATCGATTTGCTGAATAACACCTTTGTATATATTTTCTACTTTGATACCGTCTGTAGTTATTTCTATGGAGGACAAAGTATTCGTGTCATGCTCTGATGTTTTCAGTTTTATGCGGTCTCCCACATATAAAACGCTTAAGTCTACGATTTTATTATCTTTATATATTTCTGTGTCCTCGTCTAAATAAAATCTCGTTGATTTTTTATCTTTGAGATTGATAGCGATATACTTAGCACCTTTATCGATTTCATTGACAGTTCCTGTAAGGCTTTGTCCGATTGCTTCAGATTTATTGTTCTCAAGAGATCCTTGCTCGATGTATGTGAATCCGTTGAGCTCTCGAACTGATTGGCCATCCACAATCGCTTCCACCCACAATCCTTCCTTAAATGCACCAATTGTAGTAGGCGTCGAGTTGATGTACAAAGGGGTATATTTATCAATGGTTAGCCTTACTTCTTTTCCTTGTTCATTGATTAATATTACTTGTGAGAGTCTTTTCTCGGTTGTCTTGTCCTCAAGGGTTACTTCTTCATATATGGTTTTTAAGAAAAGTCCGTTAACCGTGGAAGAAGCATTCGCAGGAACAGTAGAAAAAATGGTGCTTATGATTAGTAATAAGCTTAATATGTACAGAGTGTTTCTAAACACATATAAACCTCCTATCTTTTGGTATTTTACTATACTTATTTATCGGTTTATTTAAAAGGATATTAAGATGTAATTCCTTTAAATTTACAAAAATGAAAAGTAGAGTTAAAAATACACAAAATTTTTAGAAAATTTTCTAAAAAAGGTGTTTTCAATTTTGAGAAAAGGAGTATAATTGCATATAATATATTGCACAGTTATAAAAGTTGCAATTTACTAAATAATTAAATTGATAGGGGTAATACAACATGAACAGTGTAAAAATCAAGTTTACAGAAAATGAAATAAAAAATGAGAAAACACCTGCCGGCCAACTTGCCTTTGGTACTAAATTTACAGATCATATGTTTATTGCAGACTATACAACAGGCATTGGATGGCATGATCATCGGATTGTCCCTTATCAACCGATTACGTTAGACCCTTCTGCAACTATATTACATTATGGGCAAACGGTATTTGAAGGCATGAAAGCGTATTTGTCTAAGGATGGCGTAGTTCGTTTATTTAGACCAGAACAAAACATGAAACGTATGAATATTTCCTGCGATCGACTTAGTATGCCTCAAATAGATGAAGAGTTTGCTATGGAAGCATTAAAAGAGCTGCTTGAGATTGATAAGGAATGGATTCCAAATGAACCAGGAACATCTCTATATATCCGACCATTTATGATTGGGACTGAAGCACATTTAGGTGTTTCTCCATCTAAGACTTATAGCTTTATGATTATTATGTCACCTGTTGGCTCTTATTATAAAGAAGGTATACATCCTGTAAAAATATTAGTAGAAAGTGAATACGTTCGTGCAGTGGCGGGTGGTACAGGAATGGCTAAAACAGCTGGTAATTATGCTTCTAGCTTAAAGGCACAGGAAGTGGCTGATAGAGAGGGTTACTCGCAAGTATTATGGCTAGATGGAATTGAACGAAAGTATATTGAAGAAGTAGGAAGCATGAATGTTTTCTTTAAAATAGATGGAGAGGTTGTTACTCCAGCCTTAAACGGTTCTATTCTAGATGGCATTACTAGAAAATCCATTATCGAGCTATTAAAATATTGGGGTGTGCCAGTAGCGGAACGCAAGGTGTCAATGGAGGAAGTTAGAGAAGCTTATTTAAACGGTAAGCTAGAAGAAGCGTTCGGAACAGGGACTGCTGCAGTTATTTCTCCAATTGGTGAGCTTCGCTGGAAAGGTGAGCTATTCTATGTAAATAACGGAGAAACTGGTGAGTTATCTAAGAAATTATATGATACATTGACTGGCATTCAAAGTGGAACAGTGGAAGATCCTTTTGGCTGGGTTACAGAACTAAAATAAAAGTGTGAATCGCTCCTAGTTTACGAATAGGAGCGATTCTTTTCTTTGAAAAATGAACTGATGTTATAAACTGGTTGCAGTTTACAGCTCGTTTAATGAAGGACATGAGATGGTTCTGGTAGGAAAGCATGTCTTTACAGGTTGATACTACAGTCTCCATTATTCACACGTTGTACATCCAATTAATTTAATTAGTAGGAATCTCGTAGTCAAAATGTAAATCTTGTTTAATCCGAAAATTTTCACAATAAGCTACGTAGGTTCTATCTTTAATATCAGGGTAGTTTTTTATTAAATTGGGAAGCAGCTCGGTGTTTACAAAAGGATAGTCACACTTTTTATCGAAAAAGTAATATTGAAACGAACTATAAGGATAGTATTCCATCTTATTGGTCATAGCCTTGGAAGTCGTTAAAGGGTTTTGATGAATGTAACTACTGACATTTAATAAGCCTATAGGGTCGGAAACCATACTGGAAAAAAATCTGGTTTCATAGAGTTGTCCAAAATAATTATATTTACGTTTGAAGTATTCTGAGTAAGTCTTGTTGATGGATAACATCACTTCCGAAAGTGGTGTCTCAGGGGAGCAGATCAAAAGGTGGTAATGATTATTCATAATACAGTAAGCAATAATTATGAAATTCGATTTTTTATATGTACGTTGTAAAGCACGGAAAAAGAGAGAAACATCTCCCTCGTTCAAGAAAATATTCTGTCGATTATTGCCTCTCATTGTCACGTGATAATAAATCTCTGGCTGCCAAATCCTCCGCATTCTCCCCATTTTTCTAACCTCCATCTATTCTTTTAACAAACATACTATAAACCTATAAAATGTACAATAACGGAAATTATGCAATATTCACAATAATTTGATTTTTATAGATAGTATTCGATTAAATTCTTGTTTTATTGCTTAAAATTGTATCGAAAATAAAATTATAGCGCTTTGTTATCAGTTCATTACAGGTGCCAGGCACCTGTAATGATTCTGTAATGTGTATAATTTGGTCGGTATATTGTGTTAAAATAGCCATAAAGAGGGGGATTCCGTATGAAAGAGCAGATATTAATTATAGAGGATGAGGAAAATATTGCTCGTGTTCTACAATTAGAGCTGGAATTCGAGGGGTATTCTGTCGAGATTGCTTATACAGGTACAGATGGCCTTATTAAATATAGAGAAAAGCCCTGGGATCTTGTGCTGTTAGATTTGATGCTGCCAGGATTAAATGGGTTAGATGTATTAAGGAGAATTAGAGCAACAGAGGCTAAAACTCCAGTTATTTTATTGACTGCAAAGAGCGGGCTGGAGGACAAGGTGAAGGGATTGGATTTAGGGGCAAACGATTATGTGACGAAGCCGTTTGAAATTGAAGAGCTTCTTGCTCGTGTGCGGTCAGCCATTCGTTTCAATAAATCCTCTGCTTCTGCACCAGATCAAGTAGACAATATTCATGTTCATGTTTTCCATTCTATTACTTTAAATGAGCAAACGAGAGAGATTACTAATGATGGGGAACAAGTCAATTTGACGCCACGAGAGTATGATTTACTACTTTACTTAATAAAGCATCCTAACCAAGTGTTATCAAGGGAACAACTTTTAGACGCTGTGTGGGGCTTTGATTATTATGGAGATACAAATATTGTGGACGTTTACATAAGATATGTACGAAAAAAATTAGAGGAGAAAAATTGTTCTTCTTTCATTCAAACCGTAAGAGGCGTGGGATATGTTTTGAAGGAGCTGAAAAATGAAGCTTAAAGCAAAAATTCATCTTTTCTCTACATTTTTAACGCTAGTAATTTTAGGGTTAATGAATATAGGTATCTATTTTATATTTGAGTCAATGGCTTTCGATACCGAGTATAATCAGTTGAATAATGAAGTGGATGAGCTGGTTGGCGCTCTCAGTAAAATGGGAGCGGATGACGATCCAGCTACTATTTTACGTGCTTTTATCCCTCCTAATGGAGGAATTAGAGTGATCAACGCCAAGGGTGAGTCTATCGTCTTTGTAGAGTCAATCGAAGAGATGAAAGATTATAAACCGGAGTTAGAGAATGGAGAGCGATATACCTCAGGTTATTTTCGAGGTGTCCCCGTCCTAACTATAACAAAGCCAGTCATATGGCAAAATGGCGAAGTTGTTGAGATCCATACGCTTAAACAGCTTGTGGAGGTAGATAAAAATTTAAAATTCCTTCGTTGGACCTTAATAGGGGTAACTATAATAGGGATGCTCCTTATGACAATTTCAAGTGTCACTTTAGGTAATATCATTACTAAACCTATAAATAAATTAATTAAAACCATGTCCCAAAGCAGGATGTCAGGAAAATATCAAAAAATAGAGTTAAGTAAAAATCGTAAAGACGAAATGACTCAGATGGGAATAGCGTTTAATGAAATGATGGAGCAGCTAGAGGAAAACTACAATAAGCAGGAGCAGTTTGTTTCTGATGCTTCACATGAATTAAAAACGCCACTCACTGTCATCGAAAGCTATGCAAAGCTATTGTCTCGTCATGGCTTCAAAGATAAAGCAATTGCAGAGGAATCGGTAAATGCAATCATTCATGAGACGGCAAGAATGAAAGAGATGATTTCTCAAATGTTGTTACTAGCTAAAGGGAATGGACAGCATACTCAAAAGTCGGAAACAATTGATTTATATGAGCTGGTGGAAAATACCTTGCAATCTATGCGCACTGCTTATAATCGTAAATTTATATTAAAAGGTGATGGCCCTGTCTACGTGAACACGGATATGGAGCAGCTAACACAGCTTCTTTTTATTATTCTAGATAATGCGAGGAAATACAGCGAAAAAGAAATTAAGACAACGATTACCGAGGAAGAAAATCATACAGTGGTCGCAATTTTAGACTATGGGAACGGTATTCCTAAAAAAGATCTTGATTATATCTTTGACCGATTTTATCGTGTCGACGAGGATCGAAATAGGAAAACAGGTGGAACTGGTCTTGGATTGTCCATTGCAAAAGAGATTGCCAACCGTTTATCTCTCGAATTGGAAATAGATAGCACAATTGGGTTTGGCACTACTATTTATATTTTTATTCCAAAAACTCCAATTCTCATCAATTTTTAATGTTTGTCTTTTAAAATAGAATTGGGGGGAGGGAAGCATGAATGAAATTTACTAAAATCAAAAAATATACATTGATTTTTGTGTCAGTGATCGTCATTGTAGGCACTGGGTTTTTGTTTAATGTTACCCAAACGAACAGGCAATTTATGTCAGAGAATGATGTTCGTTCCCAGCTAGAGCAATTGTATGATGCAGAGGTAACTGATATAACGTTAAAAGAAAATGTATATAAGGCTGTTATTACAAAAGGTGGCTCTGTTTATTTAGTAGAGGTTAACTCTACAAATGGAGATATTTACACAATGGAGCAGACGAATGAATATATGTTAACAGGTATTTCTCAGCCTGTTGAGCAATCGGAATTCGCCACATATAGTGATACTTTTGAAGTTAGGGAATATCCATTAACTAGTAATATACGTAAGAAAGAAACAAACAATAACATTGTAGTAGAAATGAGTCCCATTACGCAAATACAGGTAAAAGAGGATACAATGAGCATGGTTAATAAAGTAGAAACCGCTCAAGCGACTGAAATGAAGTTGATTAAGTCTAGTATTTCAGCCACTTCTTCAATCCAAGAAAAGTTAAGTGATTCTAAAGTAGACAAGCCAATCACAGAAGTAATTAAAAATGCAATAAAGGATGTCCTGAAAACTGAGCCTGTGAAAACAGAGGAAGTTAAAAAGGAACCAGTCAAAGTGGAGGTTGCCAAGTCCGATGAGGGCAAGGCTGATGCTAAGGCAGAGGCTGCAGCTGACTCTATAGAAGGTATTAAAACAGACTCTTCTAAAACAGAACCAACCAAAACAGATATAAGCAAGACGGAAACTAAAAATGAAACCTCCAAAGTGGAGCCTGTAAAGGTAGAATCTACTAAGACAGAGACTAGCAAGACAGAAGAGCCGAAAAAAGAGGAAGCTAAAAAGGAAGAGCCAGACGCTAGCTCTACTAGTAACAATAAAACACAAACTGAAACCAAAAAACCTGACGAAGCGAAGCAGGAAATTACTGCTACCGTGTTAATTACTCCGGAGCAAGCAACTAAAATAGCCCAGCAACAATACAAGGGAACCGTGGATAGCAATTCCTTTATAAAAACAAATGAAGGTGGCTACTATTTAATAGTGATGCAAACCGCAGATGGTAACTCGAAGGATAGTAAGGATAAAAAAACAAAAGCGACGATCCAGGTACATGCAATCTCTGGAAAAATATTATCAGTAACATGGGAATAAAAATTCTCATCAATTTCTAATAAAACTCTCTGTGTATTCTCATTTAGTTCAGATATGATGAATATATAGAAAAATTATCTTTAATGTTGTTGAACGAGTTTTGAAGGAGCTCTTTCTCCAACTTAGTATAATCGGGGATATCTAACACACGAGCGATAAAACGATGTGGAAGTACGAAGGCAAAAAACTTACGGCGTATTAAATATACCTTGAGCGATAACAAGGAAAAAACATCTCATTCTACCATCCCCGTAGAATGAGGTGTTTTTATTTACATTTTAACTTTTCTGGAAAATAGTATATCCTTTATTTAATCGATGAAACGGAGCTATATTTCATAGTTTACAATACTCTAATAGAGGTGATTACACATATGTATGACGTGGTAGCATTAGGTGAGATATTAATCGACTTTACACCCTATGGGCAATCCGACAATAAAAATACATTATTTGAAAGAAATCCGGGTGGAGCTCCAGCAAACGTATTGGTTATGCTTAGTAAATTAGGGCTAAAAACATCCTTTATCGGTAAAGTAGGGGCAGATGATTTTGGGACGTTTCTTAAGGAAACTTTAGTATCTAATCATGTAGATACGACTGGTGTAGTGACAACTGGACAATTCAACACGACCTTGGCCTTTATTCATCTCCATCCGGATGGTGACCGTTCTTTTAGTTTTTACCGTAAACCAGGTGCTGATATTACTTTAGAGGAACAAGAAGTGAACTATGAATTAATCGACAAAGCAAGATTATTTCATTTTGGCTCCGTTTCCATGACTAGTGAACCTGCGAGACAAGCTACTCTTAGTGCAGTTCAATATGCAAAAAACAAAGGGATACTAATTTCATACGACCCTAATTTGCGTGAAAGTCTATGGGACGATCTAAGTGAAGCGAAGAAAGTCATCTCTGATAGCATGTACTTTGCAGACATATTAAAGGTATCTGAAGAAGAGCTTCACTTTTTAACTGACACAATGGACTATGAAAATGGAACTAAACTATTAAGTAGAAACTATGGAATTCCATTGATTTTGGTGACTTTGGGCGAGAAAGGATGCTTTTTTAGATATAAGGATAAAACAGAAATGATTCCACCATATGTAGTAGAAGCAATTGATACAACCGGATCAGGAGATGCTTTCTATGGGGCTTTTCTATTCAAAATTTTAGCAGAGTCTAATATGGAGAATTTGAATATAGACAAGCTAAAATCTAGTGTGCTCTTTGCTAATGCGGCAGGAGCATTAGCTGCTACAAAAAGAGGCGGAATACCTGCTCTTCCTACATTAAAGGATATTTGTCAATTGCAGGAGGACAGCCGTAACGAAGTCTAATAGTGACTTTAAATAAAAAAAAGTGAAATCAAGTTGCTGATTTCACTTTTTTTATTTAGTGACTAGTATATGTCCATGTGCAGTATTATTTCTTTCTTTTTGTCAATCTTCCTAGGGCAAATGCACCTGCTGCAAGACCGATCATAGTGTTCGTTTTTTTGTTAAACACTTGTTTTACGACAAGATTCATGTTTGCAGGGCGTTCAGCAAGACGTCTCATGAAGTAACCGTACCAGTCTTTTCCGAATGGTACATATGTGCAGAAGTTAAAGCCTTCTTTTGCTAGCTGTAACTGCATATCCGTACGGAAACCATATAGCATTTGGAACTCAAATTTATCATGTGAAATATTATTATCAATTATAAATTGCTTGATATGATTGATGACATTATGATCATGTGTTGCGATAGAAGTAAATTTACCATTTAATAAGTGCCATTCAATTAGCTCTATATAATTTTGGTCAATTTCCTCTTTTGTTTGATAAGCTACGTCTGCAGGTTCTTTGTAAGCTCCTTTTACAATACGTAGACGGAAGTTTTTATACTTTTGAATATCTTCAGCTGCTCTAAAGAAGTATGCTTGGATAACTGTTCCAACTTGGTCGTATTCCTTAGATAGCTCGTCCAATATGTCAAAGGAAGGCTGTAAATGTTTGTTAGATTCCATATCAATATTAATGAATGTATTATATTTTTTTGCGACTGCAATAATATCTTTTAAATTTTGTAAAGCAAAATCATAATCTATATCCAATCCTAATTGGGATGGTTTTAATGAGATATGAGCATCAACCTGATGTTCCTCTATTGCTTCAATCACTGCGATAATTTGAGCTTTGGCTTCTAAAGCCTCTTCTTTTTCAAAGACAAATTCCCCTAAATTATCTACCGTACAAGAGATACCTTGAGCATTAAGCTTTTTAATACTTTCCATCGTTTCTTCGATATTAGTCCCAGCTACAACATGTTGGGCACCCATTTTTAAACCATACTTTTTAGCGGCCCCATTTAATACTTGGTTTTCTGATAATGTCATAAAAATATCTTTTAACATGATGATACTCCTATCTCTATTGTGATAATTAATTATAGCATATAACATCTTTTTTCGTGCAAGTAGGACAAATAACCTCATACACAGAATGCAAATAATCACTATTTTTACCTTTTTTTAAATAATTAGAAAATGTCTTGCGTAAATAGTCGAATTGAGATAACTTTTAGTAGTATATGAATCTATTAGTAGGAGCATTTATACATATCATATTAGGAGGTAAGACATGAGAAACAAAAAAATTAAACAGACTGCAGTAGCCGCAATCGTAGCTACATCATTATTCTCAGCTTCAAGCATTTCCTTCGCAAGTACATCTTTTCAACAGGTAGTAGATAATGCCAGAAAAGACATCAAACAAGCATCCTATTCTTATAACACACCTGCTCAAACAGGGAAATTGGCAACGAGCAAAGAGTTGTATCCTATTTTAAACAAAGCTAAAGCCAATTATCAAAAAGCAAGAAATGAAATTAATAAATCGAATGTAAAAAATAAATCTGCTCTTTTAAAAAGCTTAAATGAATTATATGCTGAACGAGTGACAAAAGGACTTATTCCCTATATCGATGCTTATAACTATGCAGACAAATATTTAACACCAATTATGAAAGAAATTGAAGCTGCTGAAGCGGATAACGACTGGGAAAAAATTGAGAAAGGCTATCACAAGCTTTCTGCCCAATTAAAAACAAGAACTGCAATACTTTATCGTTTTACTGGAAGAGATGCTCGTCATCTATTGCTAACTCAATACAAGGATCCAGCTAATGAAGTAAGAAACGAATTGATGGTTCCGGTGACCGTTTATATGAAGGTTAAGCAAGCGCAGGCATTACTGACTGCAGATAAAACAGAGGAAGCAAATAAAGTAATTGAAACAATCCAGCCACTTCTTGACAGACTACCAAGTGACAAGGATCTTCCTGCAGTTAAACAGCTTTTAGAGATGGTTCATGCATTAGCTGATCATGTAGATGCAGACTTCACTCTATCTGTTATGCATGTCAATGATACACATGGCCACGTAGAAAAAGGGCCAAAACGTGTCACGGCAGTGAAAGAATATAGAACGTTGCATCCAGATGCCCTACTTGTAGATGCAGGAGATGTATTGACTGGTACACTGTACTTTAACGAATTCAAGGGACAAGCAGACGTAGAAATGATGAATCTCATGAACTATGATGTGATGACGTTTGGTAACCACGAATTTGATTTAGGGTCTTCTCCTGAGGGACATAAAGCTTTAAAAGAGTTTATCGAGAAATCCAATTTCCCATTTGTTAGCTCCAACGTAGACTTCTCTCAAGATGATTTATTCAATGGGCTATTTAATGTAAAAGTATCATCGGACCCTAAAAATGGACAAATCTACAGTGGTATCGTAAAAGAAATTAACGGTCAAAAAGTTGGTATCTTTGGTTTAACGACTGCTGAAACAGAAGGAATTTCAAGTCCAGAAAAAGTGAAATTTACAGACTACATTAAAGCAGCTCAAACGATGGTAGATGAGTTTGAAAAACAAGGAATTAACAAAGTAATGGCAGTTACTCATATTGGTTACGATGACAACCCAGCAGTAGATAATGATTTGATGCTAGCAGCCGCTGTCACAGGAATCGATGTAATTGTTGGTGGACACAGTCATACACAGCTGGACAAGCCTGTGATTGTTAATAAAGACAGTAAGGGTGTTGAGAAAGATCCTACCGTGATTGTGCAAGCATATCAATATAGCGAATTCCTAGGCACTTTAGAGGTAGACTTCGATAAAGATGGTAAAGTAATAGCTCATGAAGGTGCTTTAATACCGATAAAAGATCAAAAAGATGATGAGGAAGCCCTTAAGCTTATCGAAAAGTACTCCACGATAGTTAAAGAAGTTGAATCAAAAGAAATTGGAGTAACTACAGATAAAGATTTAGAAAATCCTCGCCTAAGTGGTGATGATTCACAGTCAAGCGTACGTAAAAATGAAACGATCCTCGGCAATATAATTACAGATGGAATGTTAGCAAAAGCTAAAAAGTATGATGCCAAAGTAATCATGGCACTTCAAAATGGTGGAGGAATTCGTTCAGATATTAAAGCAGGACCAATCACTGTTGGTGACGTAATTACGGTACTTCCTTTCGGTAATACATTAGCGACAATGGAAATCAGTGGTGCTGACCTGAAGGCTGCATTTGAGATCAGCTTTAAATCATATCCAAAGGAAAATGGAGGATTCTTACACGTTGCTGGAGGTAAGGTAGAATTTGACTCATCGAAGCCAGCGGGTGAAAGAGTTGTTTCTATTAAATACTTTGGTGCTGATGGTAAATTAGTAGACGTGAAGGATACAGAGACTTATGTAATTGCTACCAATGCGTTTACAGCTAAGGGTGGAGACAGCTACGATGTTTTCGAGAAAATTTATAAAGCTGGTAAAGTAACTGACTTAGGTCTTTCTGATTGGGAAAATTTAAGAGAACAGTTTGAATCCCTTGATAAAATACCTACAGAAATAGAAGGTAGAATTGTAGATGTAAAAAAATAGTCTTAACTTTTTTCAAGGAGGCTGGGACGTAACTAGTCTATAAATTAAAAAACATGAAACGGAAACTCGATTTCATGTTTTTACTTCATTTTAAAGGTCCGCACAATTTCTTGTAAGAAACCTTTCAATTTTAGTTGTTTGAAGTGGAGGTGGCGACTCCTGGGGGAACAGCACGAGCTGAAAGCCCCGCAGGAGCGAAGCGACGAGGAGATTGAAGCCGTGCCCCCGGAAAGCGTCCACTGTAACGGAAAACAACTACAGGTATATTTGAATAGAAGCCTCGAAAAATTTACAAGGTCGTAAAATTTTCGAGGCTTTTTATTTTTGAGTAGAGTTTTGTCCCACCCTCTTTTTAGATGAGAATAAGTAGGAGGGAACAAGTATACGTAATATTTTTTAAAAAGGATTGTTTGTCGAAGAATCATCGAAAAACACATGACAATAGGGCTGTAAGTGTAGTTTGCACTTACAGCCCTTTTTTAAATGAAGATATTTTCTATGCTTTAAATTCCCAACAGTTCTCCGTGAATTTCTTTATAGATTCTAAATTCGGCTCATAGCCTATCCCATAGCCTGTCGGCACTGTAATATATCCATCCTTGGCAACGACTTCAGGAGTAATAATATCCTCCTCCCAATAACGGGATGAACTCGATGTGTCTCCCGGAAACGTAAAGTTAGGTAATGAGGCAAGTGCAATATTATGTGCACGACCAATACCAGCCTCCAGCATTCCACCACACCAAACTGGTATATTTTTTTCTAAGCAATAGTCATGAATTTTTTTTGCTTCTGTAAGTCCCCCGACGCGACTTATTTTTATATTAATAACTTTAGCGCTACCTAATTCTATGGCTTTCTTTACATCTTCAAGTGACAGGATGCTTTCGTCTAAGCAAATAGGTGTTTTAATTTCTCGTTGAAGTTTTGAGTGGTCAACTATATCATCGTAACCTAAAGGCTGCTCGATCATTAAAAGATTATATTGATCAAGCTGCCTAAATATTTCTATGTCATCTAAGGTATAGGCTGAATTAGCATCTGCCATTAAAGGTAATTCGGGAAACGCTTCTCTTAGAGCAGAGATTAAAGAAATATCGCTTCCGGGTTTAATTTTCACTTTAATACGTTTATACCCTGCCTGCACGTAATTCTTTACGACACTTATAAGTTCATCAGAACTCTTTTGTAAGCCAATGCTGACTCCCACTTCGATATTTTTGAAGGTCCCACCAAGTGCTTGAGATAAAGGAAGACTATTTCTTTTTGCGTAAAGATCCCAAACAGCACCTTCTATCGCAGCCTTAGCCATATTGTTTTTACGAATAGGGGAAAATATAGCAGACACTTCATCTGGGTGATTTATATTCCTATTTAATAGTAACGGGATTAAGAAATCCTTTATAATATGTAAATTAGTTTGAAAGGTTTCCTCGTTATACCAAGGGGCATGAAAGGCGGTAGACTCACCCCAGCCGGTATTTCCACTTTCGTCCATAACTTCGACTAATAAAAAAGGCTTCTCCTGTATACTGCCAAAGCTTGTTACAAACGAATTTTTCATCGTCATATTTAGATGATGTAATTTTACTTTTTTTATAATCATTTTTATAGAGCTCCTTAATTGGGAGGTTATTTCATTTTTTTTATAAACTGATAATAATTCACCGGTTCGTTAGTTTTACGAACAGCAATTATGGAATAATTTTCAATGAATAGAGTTTGTATGATTTTTCTAATCTGAAGGTCCCATTTTAATGCTAGATCAGGCTCTGTGACCCGCATTTCTTGAATCAGTTGAGGAATTGGCACTTCATAAGCTTCCTCAGTCGGTACAAATATGCGTGGCTCGATTAAGACAGGATAATTATTTTCTGTAAAGTCAATGTGAAAAGGCTGTGTAAACTTTGTATTCTCCGGCATCGATTATCCTCCGCTTTCTTACTCTTAATCTACCACTTTTTATACTTAATTTCATTGATATCCTACTAAAATTAAGAATTTTCATCGGCACCTTCAAAAAGAAAATGACTTGGGATACTTTGATACATCAGCTGTCTATTTTTAAAGGCATCCTTTTGTTCCACTATTAACCCTGAAACAATAGCATTCATAAAAGAAAACAAAGGTGCAACGGCATCAAAGGTTGACTTGTTTTGTGTAGATACTGGGAATAACACATCGCTATATTCATGTATAGGGGCAAGCATAGAATCACTTATGCCAATAATATAAGCCTTTTGCTTTCTAACTAATTCTGCAATTTGAAGCGTTTCTTTCAAATAACGGTGAAACGATATAATAATTACTACCGAATTTGAATTCATGCTAGCAATGGTCCTAATCACATCTTCTGTGTCCGGTCTCATAAAGTGAACATTTTCTTTTACTAAACCAATTGAAAAGGAAAGCCAATTGGCGGCAGGGTAGGAGGTACGAAGGCCTAATACATATATTGATTTTGCCTTTGAAAGTCTTTGTACCGCTGCGTAATAAGATGCGGCATCGATTTGATCCATAGTAGCTTGAATAGATTGAATATCTTTTTCCATGACTTGTCTATGAAAGCTTTCTTCCTTAGATAATTCAATTTCTGTGTATTGGTAAGGACTGGTTGAGGATTCGTTGATAAAATAATGTTCACGCATAAGCTTTTGAAGTTCTACATAACCGGAAAAGCCAAGTGTATAGGAAAATCGAATAACAGTAGATTCACTTATTCCTATTCTTCCTCCTAATTCGGCAGCCGAACAAAGCGCTATATCCCGAGGATGATCTAATACATAAGTAGCCATTTTTTTTTGGCTTTTAGACATAGTAACAAAATTTTCACGAATAAGATTTTGTAATTGCACGGGGTTCTCCTTTTGAAGTTAAGGCGTTATTTTTTATGTCGTTTGAAGGTTAAGCTTCAATTTCTGATAATGCTTAATTTATCATAATATTCCATTCATTACAATTACTTTTTTTAGATAGGAGTTTTAAATAGTGTATATCAATGTATATATATAAAATCCTTTTTTTTATAAAGGACACAAACCATAAGGTACAGAATGTTCTTATTTATAGGTGAAAGTTAATTGATTTATGTTTTAAGTCAACGGTTTTAGCTAATCCAATCAAGTTCATAAAAATTTCACAACTGCATTTCCGCGCAACCCAATAAAAAACCCCACGTATGGTGGGGGATAGTTATTTATTCTCTTTTTTCTCCTGAACTATTTTTTCTTCTTCGTCAAAAAATGGACAGCCTTCTCCAATCATATTAAGGGAGGCAATTTCATCTAAATCTTGCCTTCTTTTCATTTCATTAGAATCAACAGGATTTGAATTTGAGCTCAACCAATATCCCCTCTCAACTTTTACTTCAATATATTCTAGCGGAAAAGAAAAAAGTCCAAAAAAAAATTTCGTTCTGTAAATTGAGGCTAAAATTCTATTATTTATGCGTATATCATCGCATTATGTCATAATCACGATATATATTTAATTCTGAAAATTGCAGAAAAAAGTAGATAGAGTAAAATAATAAAAAAGAAGGAGGTCTATTAATGTCGGTTCAACATTTTGTAGATGGAATGAATAAAAGTATAATTCATGTGGAAAAGTCAGTAGAACAAATGGTGCATCAAACTAGCATGACAAAAATCGACCAGCAACAAATAATGCGAGCTTTAATTGAGTTGAGTGAAAAAGTAAAGCTGATTGAGATGTATATTCACATACCAAAAAAAGAAGACCACTCTTGATGTCTTCTCCTTGAAATTTATTTAAGTTATTTCTTTAATGACTTTTTCTATATCTTTAAGTGGTGCATGGCAACTATTATTTTGACAAATTTCTACCGACAAGGTTTCTAAAGGCGCTGTGGTTGACCAAATATCGAACGGTCTATATGTTGTCTGAAGCACCTTTAAGATATCGCTTATTGGGTTACCAATTAACTTAATTTCTCTTCCTTTGCTATTTAATGTCTGGAATGCCATTAGCGAAGACAATAGAGAGGTAGGATAAAGTGTAATTTCCTCTGCAAAAGTGGAAATAGTATTTTCAGCTAGTTGAAGCATGTCTGGATTGTCGGTAATTTTAGCTAACCTCCAAAACTGCCAAGCGATTGTCCCGTTCCCAGCAGGAATAATTTGATCCATAATTATTTTTTCTCGAACAATTAGTTTTTCTCCACGCGTACTCGTAAAATAAAATCCACCATTTACTTCATCTTTAAAGTTGTCCATGATCTCTGAGGCTATCTGTTTTGCCTTCTCTAAATACTCTTCCTCATCCGTTGCTTCATAAAGCTCAACATATGCCCACAACAAATTTGCATAATCATCCAAATAAGCAACGTTCTTCGCTTCACCATCTCTATAAGTTGCGTATAAAACGTTTTCCTTAATAAGATGATTTTCAATAAATTGCAAAGCTCTTTTTGCAGAGCTTATAAAGTGAGGATTCGTAAAAGCTGCTCCAGCTTTGGCGAGAGCGGCAGCCATTAATCCATTCCATGAGGTAATTATTTTGTCGTCAATATGTGGGTAGGGCCTGTTCTGACGATGCTCTAATAGAATAGCTTTAGAAGCATCTAATCGTTCTTCCCATTCATCCTCCGATATATTAAATTCCTCTAGAATAGAAGCAATATCAGTATAGATTAAATTAGGTATATTTCTTCCATCAAAATTACCTTCTTCTGTAATATCATAGGATCTTGCAAAAAGTGTACCCTCATCCTCACCCAAGACTTGTATTACTTCCTGAAAAGACCAAACATAATAAGTTCCTTCTTCACCTTCACTGTCCGCATCAATTGCTGAATAGAATGGACCTTCGGGATGAGTCATTTCTCGTTCAACAAATTTAACAGTGTTGTATACAACTTCTTCATATTGAGGGATTCTAGTAATTTGATAAGCCTCCGTATATGCCATTAAAAGTAATGCCTGGTCATAGAGCATTTTCTCAAAATGTGGAGTAAGCCACATTTCATCCGTTGAGTATCTAGCAAATCCACCACCAAGATGATCGGAAATTCCACCACGAGCAATACCATCCAATGTAATTTCAACCATATGAAGGGCATCATCCTCATTAGTTTCATGATAATACCTCATTAAAAAGAGCAGCTGTAGAGGGGAGGGAAACTTAGGTTCTTTACCGAAGCCTCCGTGCTGAGAATCGAACATACCAGCTAACTGATGAAAGGCAGTTTCTATTATATTTGGCTCTATAGCTGTATGGTTGTTAGTTGTATTAGTTACTTGAAAGGCTTCTATTAGTTTTTCACTTACTTCTTCTAGTTGATCAAATTCATTTTCATATGCTTTATGTAAGCGAGGCAATAAATCTAACAGTCCTGGTTTCCCGTATTTTTGTTCCTTTGGAAAATAGGTTCCCGCGTAAAAAGGCTTTTGGTCAGGTGTTAGAAAAACATGGAGTGGCCAGCCGCTTTCTCCAGTTAGCATTTGACAAATAGTCATATATACCGAGTCAATATCCGGTCTTTCTTCACGATCTACTTTAATCGATATGAAATGCTTATTTAATATGTCAGCGACCTCTTGATCCTCGAACGATTCTCTTTCCATTACGTGACACCAGTGGCATGTACTATAGCCAATACTTACAAACAGAGGCTTGTTTTCCTTGTGAGCTTTTTCAAAAGCTTCCTCTCCCCATGGAAACCAATCAACAGGATTATTGGCATGCTGAAGTAAATAGGGAGATTTTTCTTTGGATAATCTATTGTGACATTGTGACGACATGAACATCCCACTTTCTGGCTTTAAATGTTATTAATACTTTACCCTTACTGCTAATTAGTTACTCTTTATTTGTTGAAAATATCTCTTGTATAGATGAATTTTAATGGCATCAATTTCATAATTTTTCTATGTAAATAAAGCGAAACTTTAATAGAAAATAAAATGACTAAAGTTCTTTTAATAACTTAAAGGAGCTAAGTTTTATTGATGAAGAAAAAAAGAATCCTGTTTACGCTTAGGTAAACAGGATTCTTTACAATTGCTAAATACTTACGCCGAGTGACACAAGTAAATAGTTGAGGGAAACGATTGCTACAGATATGTGCAATAAAACCGTTAACCAGTTTTTTTGTGTCCCTTGAAAGTCTTGTACTAGCATAGCTACTGACCATATAAAAATAAATAGGTAAGCAAACTGTAATAGTATAGCTGGCAACATAATAAAAACCTCCTCTCTCTTACATATGAAATAGATTAGTAATGGATTCCGCTCGTGCCTGTCTACAAAATAATTTCTTAATTCACACGAGTAGGCACTATTTTATTTAATGGTTAGTTATAAACCTTTTTATTTACTATACATCGCTCCTTCACGTTATTTTCATGCCCTTTCATACAAATGCTCCTATGTCTTCGTTCCTAATATTCATGTTTTTCCCTAAAAGTCTTTGACAAGAGTGGAGAAATCATGTAAATTATCAAATGGGCGAACAATTACCTTAGTTTTTAATATAAATATTCGTGTTTGGGAGTGTTGAGGCGTGGAAAACGTATTTGATTATGAGGATATTCAATTAATTCCTGCGAAATGTGTGGTTAACAGTCGTTCGGAATGTGATACAACAGTTTCGTTAGGTGGGTATAAATTTAAATTACCGGTAGTCCCTGCAAACATGCAAACAATTATAGATGAAAAAATAGCTTTGTATTTAGCTGAAAAAGGATACTTTTATATCATGCACCGATTTCAGCCAGAAAAGCGTATAGATTTTATTAAGGATATGCAATCTAAAGGCTTGATTGCTTCGATAAGTGTTGGTGTCAAAGAGGAAGAATATCATTTCATAGAGGAATTAGCGAGCAAGTCATTAGTGCCTGAATTTATTACAATAGATATTGCACATGGTCATTCTAATGCCGTGATTAATATGATTAAGCATATTAAAAGTTATTTGCCAAAAAGCTTTGTGATTGCAGGAAATGTAGGAACTCCAGAGGCTGTACGGGAGTTAGAAAATGCTGGAGCAGACGCTACTAAAGTTGGGATTGGACCAGGTAAGGTTTGTATTACAAAGATTAAAACAGGCTTTGGAACTGGTGGATGGCAGTTAGCTGCATTACGCTGGTGTGCAAAAGCTGCTAGTAAACCAATCATAGCGGATGGCGGTATTCGTACACATGGCGATATAGCTAAATCTGTTCGATTTGGTGCATCCATGGTAATGGTCGGTTCACTTTTTGCTGGTCATGAGGAATCTCCTGGAGTTACGATTGAAAAAGATGGAAAACGTTTTAAAGAATACTTCGGATCTGCTTCTGAATTTCAAAAAGGCGAGAAGAAAAACGTCGAAGGTAAAAAAATGTTCGTCGAGCATAAAGGACATCTTGAGGATACTTTAAGAGAAATGGAGCAGGATTTACAATCTTCCATTTCGTATGCAGGCGGAAACAAATTGGACGCTATTCGTAATGTAGATTATGTCGTTGTGAAAAACTCCATTTTTAATGGAGATAAGGTATATTAATTTTAAAAAAAGGACTGCACAGTGAATTAAACTGAGCAGTCCTTTTAAATTTACTCGAAAGCATATATTACTACTTTCTACTAATTATTCGTGTTATTACATAAAAATACGAAGAACTAAATAAATATTTTCCCAGGGTTTAAAATTCCATTTGGATCAAATAATAATTTAATAGACTTCATTAGCTCCACTGCCTCACCATGCTCCTTAAGCTGGTATTTCATTTTACCGACTCCAACTCCGTGCTCCCCTGTACAACTGCCACCTAAGTCTATTGCTTTTAAAGCAATCTGATCATTTGTATACTTGGCTTTTGCTACTTCTGTTGTATCGTTAGGGTCGTACATGACCATCGTGTGGAAATTACCATCACCAACATGTCCGAAGACGCCACCTAGGAGACCACTTTCCTCTATTAGCGTGCGACCAAAAACGACCATTTCTGCTAGCTTAGAGATAGGCACACATGCGTCAGCTCCAGTGTTATCTTTTCCTTTAATATGCTTATAGGCATAAGAGAGCTCATGACGAGCCTTCCAAATGTCAGCTCGGTCTTTTGGGGAATTGGCGCGCTCCCAATTGCTGCATCCTAAATCCTTCATTAACTCTTCAACTACTGTTGCTTCTTCTTCCACGATATTCGGAGTACCTGCAAATTCAAAGAATAGAGAGTGCTCTTCTGGGAATCCATAATCCCCATATACATTTACTTGTTTTATACTTTCAGCATCTACTAATTCCATTCTAAGTACCGGAATCCCACACGATAAAACTGCTTGAGCAGCTTCTGCACAGCTCCCAGGTGTTTCAAATGTACAACGAGCAGCAATCACTTTCTCTGGAATACCGTGGAGTTTTAAAGTAACCTTTGTAATTACTCCTAACGTTCCTTCTGATCCAGCCATAATTCCATTTAAGTTATAGCCTGAGGAAGATTTTTTTGCCTTGGATCCTGTATGGATAACGGTACCATTTGCTAGAACAACTTCTAAATCTAAAATTTGATCTCTCATTGAGCCGTATCGTACAGCGGTCGTTCCACTTGCATTATTTGCGACCATTCCTCCAATGGAGGCATCAGCACCAGGATCAATTGGAAAGTAAAGACCGTGCTTATTAACAAAATGGTTTAGCTGTAGACGTGTGATACCTGGCTCCACAGTAACCATCATATCCTCAGGATTAAATTCTATTATTTTTTTCATATTATCAAAACTAATAGAATTCCCCTTGTGAATTGGAATCGCTTGACCTTCAAGGCCTGAGCCAGCGCCATATGGAGTAACAGGTACCTTTTGTTCATTAGCTATTTTAAGAACACTAACAATGTCTTCTACACTATCCGGAAAGATTACAAAATCCGGCTCCACAAAAGGGTGGGAGGATTCATCTCGACTATGTCTATATAATTCTGATTCACTTTTACTTATTTTCTCTTTTCCTAGTACCTCTTCAAATTGGTCAAATAGATGTGCTTCCATAAATGACAATCCTCCTGTATATCTAAAAATTCAAAATATTTATTTACAATAATATTAACATAATATATTATTCATGTATACAGTATACAGGAAGGAGAAATTATTTTGAAAAAGCTTTCTCCAAAAGAATCTTTAGCTGATCAAGCATTTAATGCTTTAAAGGACGCTATCATTAGTGGAAAACTAGCACAGCAGGAAGAATTACCGGAAGAAAAGTTAGCGTTAGATTTAGGGATTAGTCGAACTCCCTTGCGTGAAGCTTTAAAAAGATTAGCGGCTGAGGGCCTAGTTGAAGTAAATAAGGCTAAACCGGCAATTGTAGCAACCTTTACAAAAGAAGACGGGCTACATTATATGGAAATACGTAGATTATTAGAAATATATAATATTGACCAAAATGCAAATTATATTTCCGGGGAAGTATTGTGTGCATTAGAAGAAAATCTTGTGGAGCAATTAACTTCCATTAAAGAGGAAAGATACAACACATTTAACGACTTAGATCAACAGTTTCATTTGCTGATTGGAAGTATAGGACCCAACAGAAAGCTGGGTGAACTGATAAATGATGCTAACGCTGGAAGTAATCGTGCTTTTCTGATTCTTTCCAATACATTAGAGGTCAGCGCAGAGGAGGCTTATTATGAGCATGAAGAGATAGTACGGGCCCTGCGGGTACAAGATAACGATTTGGCTAAACAACTTATGGCAATTCACCTAGATAATGTAGAAAGAAGATTTTTATTATATTTCAATGAGGAGGAAAAGAAATGAAAAAATTATTAGCTATACTACTGATCACCCTACTTACGTTAAGCGCATGTGGAAGGCCATCAACAAGTACGTCAACATCTAGCTCAGGGGAGGAACAAGAGCAATATACACTTCGAATTGCATACTTAGTATCTGAAGAGCAATCTACTCATCTAGCAGCTAAGTCTTTTAAAGAAAAGTTAGAGGAAGAATCGGATGGACGTTTAAAAGTTGAACTATATCCAAATGGACAATTATATGCATCCGATCGTGAAGGAATTGAAGCGGTACAGTTAGGTAATATTGAAATGACTATTCCAGCAGTAGCACCATTAGCTTCTTTCAATAAAAAGTTTATGGTTTTTGACTTACCGTTTTTGTTTAATGACCATGATGCAGCTTATCGAGCACTTGATGGTGAATTAGGTGATAAACTTCTTGCAGAGTTAGAGAGCAATGATATGAAGGGACTTGTTTTTGCGGAGAATGGATTCCGTCATATGTCTAATAACGAGGGACCAATAGAGGGAATAGAAGATTTAAAGGGCTTAAAATATCGAACATTAGAAAACCCAGTACATACAGACACATTTAAAGCTTTTGGTGCCAATGCCTCACCTTTTGCTTTTGGGGAATTATACACGGCACTGCAACAAAATACATATGAAGCAATGGAATCACCCATTTCTTTATATTATACAAACAAGTTTTACGAGGTTCAGGAATATCTAACTTTAACTAGCCACGTCTATGCTGCAACTATTTTGTTGATGAACAATGACTTCTTTAATAGTTTACCAGACGATTTGCAGGAGCTAGTGCAAACTGCATCTGAAGAGTATCGAACAGAGCAACGTGAAATTGCTCAAAAGCAAGATGTAGAATTTCTTGAGAAATTAAAAGAAGAGGGCATGCAAGTAAATGAGCTGACTGATGAGCAACGGGACGAGTTCAAGGCCGCAACTCAATCCGTATATGACAAATACGTGGCTGAAATAGGAGAAGATTTAGTTAATATGGCAGAAGAAGCAAACAATCAATAATAGAGCAGGGGTGAAACGTATATGCTAAAGAAATTTGCAAGGTTCGAAGAGATATTGCTAGTACTTTCCCTTGGTTTAATGGTTGCACTTATTTTTGGTCAAGTAATAGGCAGATATGTTTTTTCCTCTGCACCAAGCTGGACAGAGGAAATGGCGAGATATATTCATATTTTCCAAGTATGGATTGGGGCAAGCTATGCAGTTAAATTAAGACAGCACATTCGCGTGGAAGCATTTATCACCCGCTTCCACGGGGTGTTTCGTCAGGTGCTTGAGATTTTATCCATAGTAATTTGGTTTGTAATGGCACTGTTTTTAGCTGTGTTTGGTACAGAGCTTGTTTTAAGTAGTATTAATCATGGACAACTGGCTCCAGCTATGCAAATACCAATTTGGATTCCGTATTTAGCTATACCACTTGGTGGGATTGGGATGGCTATTCGGTTAGTCATTCAAGTAAAAGAAGTGATACGTGGCAATTACGAAAAACCTAAGGAAGAGGAGATTATGCTATGACAGTAGCTCTTTTGTTCGGTACACTGTTTATTTGCCTTTTAATTGGAGTTCCTATTGCTATCTCTTTAGGTGTTTCCGCACTAGTTGCCATTTATTTTGGTTCTAATCTTCCACTGGGTATTATAGCCCAAAAAGCATTTACATCCTTGGATTCATTCCCGCTATTAGCAATTCCTTTCTTTATGCTGGCTGGAGTACTAATGAGTAAAGGCGGAGTTTCTAAAAGATTGCTGGACGTAGCTACTGCTTTAGTAGGTTGGATAGTAGGGGGATTGTCTCTAGTAACCATAGTAGCATCCATGTTTTTTGCGGCTATTTCGGGATCAGGACCTGCAACTGTAGCTGCAATTGGCGGTTTTATGATTCCAGAAATGAAAAACAAAAAGTATGACGGAGGATATGCAGCGGCTGTATCCGCTTCAGCAGGATCTATAGGCGTAATTATTCCACCTAGTATTCCATTTGTGTTGTATGGGGTAATAGGAAGCGTATCTGTAGGAAGCATGTTCCTAGCAGGGATATTACCAGGTATTATCATTGGTATTGGTCTGATGATCACCGCGTATTTTATTGCTAAAAAACGAGGCTATAAGTCCGAGGGAACTGCCCGCTTTTCATTTAAGGATGTGTTAAAAGCTACATACGATGCCAAGTGGGCATTGCTTATCCCAGTTATTATTTTGGGTGGGATTTATGGAGGCTTCTTTTCGCCAACGGAAGCTGCTGTCGTAGCAGTGGTCTATGCTTTAATTATCGGCTTGTTTGTTTATAAGGAGCTTACATGGAAATCCGTATTTGAATGCTTCCGCGAAGCAGTTGTTATAAATGCTACTACGATGATTATTATTGGTCTTTCCGTATCCTTTGCATATTTCATGACTTTAGAACAGGTGCCCAATGATATTTCTTCTTTCTTGACTGAATTATCTACCAATCCAATTGTCATTTTACTAGCTATTAATGTCATACTATTAATAGTAGGAATGTTTATCGATACAATATCTGCGTTAGTCATTCTAACACCGATTCTTTTGCCGATTGTTATTGCAGTCGGTGTCGATCCCATTCATTTTGGGGTAATATTAGTTACTAACTTAGCTATTGGTTTTATCACACCACCTCTTGGAGTAAACCTATTTGTAGCTTCTAGTGTTGGTAATGTGAAGTTTGAAAGAATCATAATGGCCATTATCCCATTTTTGTTCAGCATGATTGTTTGCTTAATCCTCATCACCTTCTTACCGAGTTTATCTTTATGGCTTCCAAGTATTCTAAGTAATAAATAATTGTGAAAGAAGGATAATTATATGTCTTTACAACTTAACCCACGTGCGATAGCACTTGAACAACCTGGTATTCGTCAGTTCTCGAATCAGCTCGTTAATTTCCCAAATGCAGTTAATCTAACAATAGGACAACCAGATTTCCCTACTCCGCAGGCAGTGAAGGATGCGGGAATACACGCTATTCAAAATGATTTAACTGGTTATTCTCACAATGCTGGGTTAATAGAGTTAAGAGAAGCTGTTAATAATTTTTTTACAGATAAATATGGTTTTTCCTACAACCCAACTAAAGAAATTGTCATCACAAACGGTGCGAGTGAAGCTATCGATACAGTTTTTCGAACTATTTTAGAAGAAGGCGACGAGGTTATATTGCCGGCTCCGATATACTCGGGCTATGAACCTGTTATTAAATTTTGTGGCGCTAAGATCGTTTATTTAGATACAACTAATACTGGTCTACAGCCTTCAGTAGATGAATTAGAGAAGCTTATTACAGATAAAACGAAGGCTATTTTGTTTAATAATCCTTCAAACCCTACTGGCATGGTTATTGAAAAGCAGGTAATGGATCAGCTAGTGGAAATGTTAAAGGATAAAGAGGTTTATATTGTCTCCGATGAAATTTATAGTGAGAATACATTTTTAGGAGAGCATGTTTCGTTTGCTTCCTATCCGGAGCTGCGAGACAAATTATTTTATATCCATGGGGTTTCTAAGTCGCATTCGATGACTGGCTGGAGGATTGGATTCATATTAGGTCCTGAGAAAATTATGGAGCATGTGTTAAAAGTACATCTTTACAATTCTATTTGTGCTTCTTTGCCATCACAGTACGGTGCACTAGAGGCATTAACCAATTCCAAGGACATCCCAAGCGCAATGAATATTGAGTATGTAACAAGACGTGACTATGTATATGATCGCTTGTTAAAGATGGGTCTTCCTGTCATTAAGCCGAATGGTGCATTTTATATTTTTCCTTCCATAGAACGTTTAGGTATGAAGTCTTTTGATTTTGCAACGAAGCTACTACATGAAGGTGGAGTAGCAGTAGTTCCTGGCAGTACCTTTACACCTTATGGAGAGGGCTATATTCGAATTTCCTATGCTTATTCCATGGCCGTATTAGAAGAGGGTTTAAATCGTTTAGAACGTTTTATAGAAAAAATTCAGTCCCAATGAATTCTATTACATGACGAAATGGAGAATACAATGAAAAAAGTAATTACGTATTCACTTGCACTTGGAATTTTTAGTAGTGTTATACTCGCTCCCGTAGCGAATGTACAGGCAGCGTCATTAACAAAAGCGGAAGCACTAGTTCAGAGAGCGGAGAAAGAAGCAACGGCTTTAAAATGGCAAATTTCTATTGAACATACCCAGTCTATTAAAACTCCAGATATGAAGGTATTCAATTCGACTAAATCTGCTTATCTAACGGCACAAAAAGAGATTTCCTCGATAAGTGATCCAGCTAAAAGGGCAGAATTAGAAAAAAAATTAGAGGAAACAGCCGGGATTCATTATAAACGCTCCATGGGATATGTGGATGCTATTACGTCTGGCAATAAAATTCAAAAGCTGGCTAACACTCTTCAACAAGAGTATAGAAAGGATCCAAGCTCTAAGCTTACGGAAACTGCTTATCATGCTTTATCCGAGGAAATTAGAAAGCAAGGAAAGCTTTTATATAGAGTTTATGGTAAGTCAACACGCGACGCTTTTATTACTCAATATAAGAGTCCTGCCGAACAGATGCTACTTAATGTAAAATCTGCAAAGCTAGCGAAAGGCTTAATAACTAAGCTGGACCAGGCTATCCAAAAGAAAACCAAGCAAGACTCCATTCTAAACGAATTGTTTTTAACTTTAGAATCCATAAAAGATGATACGATGTATTATCGACTATTTGAAGAATACAGCAAGGTCATGCGAAAGGACATAAATTTTGTTGCACAAGAAAAAGACTTCAACATTTATTTTGGTCAAATGAACCAACTGATCAATAAAAAAGATGTAACGGGAGTTTTCTCGTTATACGGTAAGGATTTTCCTGACTATGAATTTTTAAAAGAGGATATTCAAACTTCCTTCAATGAAAATGATACAAAGTTCGAACTGGTAAACGTTTATGTCTACTCCATCATTAGTGGCTATGCCTATGTGGAAGTTGAGGACCTTGCTACTACAGGAAATAAGAAGGAATCTATTTTAAATGTATATCTATTGAAAAAAGAAAATAAGGAATGGAAAATTGTCGATATTTTTACTCCTTACTAACTATTTTCTTCAAACAACCAACGAGAGAAAACTTGTTGGTTGTTATTTTTTGCTCCAAGAATGTTAAACTAAATGATATGAAAATTCAATTAAATTAATAGAGTCAATAGGAGGAGTAGAATGAAAACATTGTTATTAACAGGATTTGAACCGTTTTTACAGCTTACTGTCAATCCAACTATGAAAATTGTGGAACAGTTAAATGGTTTAGAGATTAATGGTCATAGGATTGTTGGTAAGATCCTACCGGTAGATTTTCGTGCCTCTGGTAAGGAGCTACTTCAATTACTGGAAGCAGAAAAGCCAGACGTACACATATCTTTAGGCTTAGCAGCTGGCAGGTATAAAATTACTCCTGAGAGAGTTGCTATCAATGTACAAGATGGGGATGTAGACAACAAAGGAAATAGGCCCGTTGATGAAGTGATCCAGGCAAACGGAGAACCAGGTTATTTCTCTACGTTGCCAATTCGAAAAATGGTGGAAAAGCTAATCCAAAATGGTTTTCCTGCTGAAATTTCTAATACAGCAGGAACCTACCTTTGTAATAATGTCATGTATGAAGCACTACATTATGCACAGAAGTCCAATAATAAACTGATTTCGGGGTTCATCCATATTCCGGCATCTCATGAACTAGCGATAGAGCATGGGAAAATACCGAGCTGGTCTCATGAGGACTTGAAAAATAGTATTATCACTTGTATTGGTGCGTTAGAACATCATGACAATTGAAATGCCAACTTTTTTTAGAACAGGGGAGAGGACTTTACGTTTTAGTTTTGAAGAGACTATAAGTCAAGAAGTATGGAGTCAAGTACATTTCTTTTCTGAAATGGTTTCATTAGAATGGAATCATCTTATAGAGGAAGTGGTGCCAAGCTATCATACAATTACGGTGTTTTTTATTGATTCGTCTGCATTAGACAAAGTCGATATTAAGGGATTCTTATTCCAATGGCAGCATAAACATTTAGCTTTAGAAAAAATGCCATCTAGATTAGTACATATTCCCGTTTGTTACGAGAAACCGTATTCGCTAGATATGGATAGAATTGCTTCTTTAAATGGTCTTTCTTCCAAACAGATTATTCAGCTTCACACACAACCATTATATACCGTATATATGATTGGATTTTTACCCGGTTTTCCTTATTTAGGAGAGTTACATAAAAGCCTTTGCATTTCTCGCCTAGACAAGCCTAGAAGTATAGTACCAAAAGGCTCTGTTGGAATTGGAGGAAATCAAACAGGCGTTTATCCCTTAGAATCACCAGGAGGATGGAACATTATTGGAAGAACACCTTTGGAAATCTATTCGGCTTTTAGAAATGATCATTTTCTATTAAGAACAAGAGATTTAATTAGGTTTTTTCCCATTTCAATACATGAATATGAAGAGATAGCTAGTGAGTTAAAACAAGATTCTCTTGCTATGAAACGTTTTGTAGAGGAGTTGTCTAAATGATAACAATTGATATAAATGCGGATGTAGGGGAAAGCTTTGGAGCCTTTAGCGTAGGGGAAGACCAGGAATTATTTAAAGTGATTACTTCAGCTAATATTGCTTGTGGATTCCACGCGGGAGATTTTTCGGTAATGAACCGAACAGTAAAGGAAGCTAAGAAAAATAATTTATCCATTGGTGCTCACCCAGGCTTTCCAGACCTGCAAGGATTTGGACGTAGGAATATGATAATGTCACCCGAAGAAATCTATGAGATGGTTATCTATCAAGTTGGGGCCTTAAAGGCTTTCTGTCAGCTTCATCATGTACGACTTAGGCATGTAAAGCCACATGGTGCTCTTTACAATATGGCTGCAAAAGATTCCTCTGTTGCTAAAGCAATTGCGCAGGCGACGTTTGATATGGAACCAGACTTGATACTATATGGGTTATGCAACAGTGAACTAATAGAGGCGGGAAAAATGGTAGGTCTACAAACTGCACAGGAGGCTTTTGCCGATCGCCTTTATGATGAGGATGGGCAGCTAGTTAACCGAACAGAGCCAAATGCTATTTTGACTACTGATGAAGATATCGTTACGCAGGTTTTACGAATCGTAAAAGATCGACAAGTAAAGACCAAGTCTGGGGATAGTATAAGAATCCATGCTAATACCTTGTGCTTTCATGGCGATGGCAAAAATGTCTCGGCAGTGGTTAGGAAAGTTAGAAAAGTCCTAGAGGAAAACAATGTGAGGATTGCACCTTTGGAGTTGGGAATATGAAGGCGCTTTTTAAAGTTATAAAAGAGGGGGTTTACGCATCCTATCAGGATTTAGGCAGACCAGGGTATCGGAAATTTGGGATGCCTGTTGCTGGACCGATGGATAAATATGCTTTTCAAATGGGGAATAAAATTGTATCCAACTCTCCAAACTCCTTAGCATTAGAACTATTTTTAGGTGGCTTATCACTGGAAGTTTTAGATACTCATAAATTAGTTATCAGTGGGGCGGATCTGGAAGCTACGCTAGATGGAAACCCCGTGGAGCTATGGACATCATTTCTAGTCATCAAAGGTCAAATCCTATCCTTTAATAGTCCAAGTAAAGGAAGTATTGCTTACATAATTCCACAAGGAGGATTTTGTGCGGACGAGGTGATGAACAGTAGTTCAGCATATCCAAGAGCAGATATTGGATATGTACTGAAGCCAAACATGATTTTATATGGGAGGGATACTTCGTATACAAACAAACGCTCTCGATTAATACCGTCTTTTATTCCTACTTATGAAAATGATGTAACTGTTAATGTTTGGGGAAGTCCCCATTCGGCTTTATTTGAAACGAGCAGTATTGATACTTTTTTTAATTCGATTTATACATATAAGGCTGGGAATCGGATGGGATATTATTTAGATGGCCCTGAGCTAAAGTTCGTCTCTAAGGGCGATATTCTATCGGAGGCAAGCCAGTTTGGTACTATTCAAATTACTAATAATGGTCAGCCGGTTGTTTTAATGGCAGATGCACATACGGTTGGTGGATATGCTACCATGGGGAAAATAGCAGACGAAGATTTATGGAAGATCTCCCAATTGAGGAGTGGTGGAAAGATTCGTTTTCAATGGAGAGAGTGATAAGGATTGTCATAAAATACACCTAGCAGTTATGTGTTTTATGACAATCCTTTTTGAGCATGCATATATGTTGTTTATAGAATTTTTAATGCTTTTCTAAATGTAGCTTTATTTCCTCGGAAATTTTTTAAAATTCATTCTCGTTCATCATATAATACCAAATTCCATCCTTTAATTCTCCAGCACCTTCTTCAAAGGTCAGAGTTTCAATCGTATTTATACTTTTTTTATAATCTTTTTGTATATTTAGCATCTGCTCGAAGGTCATATTTGTTTGTAGGTTTTCTTCAATAATTAGAAGTAGTTCCGTTCCTTTTCCTCAGGAGTAGATTGAAGTTTGCTCCCTTTTTAAGTAGAGATTGAATTACTTGTTTTTGACGATGTTGTCTTCCAAAATCTCCTAGTGGATCATCTTTGCGCATTCTTATATAATCTAGCGCCTGCTGTCCCTGTAATCTAAGTTTTCCCTCAAGAAAGGTATAGCCAAACACTTCAAAGGTCGTTTCTTTTACAACATTTACTCCACCTACAAAGTCTACGAAATAAGACTTTGTTCATTCCCTTTTTATTATTTATAAATTATTAATGATATTTATATGCTTAAATGTGATAATTATCACATTTATGTACAAATATTGTAGGTATAATTAATCAAAAAAGGAGTGTTATTATATGCGTGGTTCTTTAAAAAGTAAACTTTTAGTTCTGGCTTTAATCGTTATATTACTACCTTTATCAATACTAGGCCTAAATAATTATTTGTTAGCTAAAAAAGAATTAGATGAATTAGGGAAAATGGGGATTCAAAATGGTACCTATGCAATATTGGATTTAATTGATGAATTAAATAAAGAGGTAGAAAAAGGCGTTATAACAATTGAAGAAGCAAAAGCACGAGTTGCAGATAAAATTATCGGTCCTTTAAAGGAGGACAATAAACGTTCAATCACTAATCCGGCATCCTACGGGAAGAATTTCTATTATTATGTTATGGATGATAAAGGCAACTTATTAGTACACCCTAGTCTAGAAGGGGAAAACTTATATGATAATCAGTCGGAGGATGGTCAGTATTTTATAAGAGATAGTATAGAAAAAGCATTAAATGGTGGGGGGTACGTGTCTTATAACTGGCCACTTCCTAGTGACGAAGCTCAAGTGGAACCAAAAATTGCATATAGTATAGAGGATCCCAATTGGGGGTGGATAATTGTAGCAGCTACATACGAAATGGACTTTAATAAAGGCGCACATACTATGTTATTTACAACCATTGTGACGATTTTAATAGCGCTCCTGTTAGGATTAGTACTGTTTTGGTACTTTGCTAGAAAAATGACATCTTATTTAAAGAAGATTATGGTTTTAACTTCGGATATAGCAGATGGAAAGCTTAGTGGAAATGAGATACCAATAGAAACAAGGGATGAGTTAGGTCAGCTTGCATTAAATGTGAATACTATGAAGAATAGTTTAGAGGAAATGGTGAGTCAAACAAAAGTATCTTCAGACCATATGAGAGGCTCCTCCGAGGTGCTGAGTGCTGTAATAGAAGAAACTACGGCAGCTGCTGATGAAATTTCACATGTTATTACAGAAATCTCTAAAGGTGCAGTTATACAAGCAGAGGAAGCAGAGGTAGCTTCTGATAAAGTAAATGATTTGTCTACAGTTATTGAGAAAACACTTAAGCAATATAATGAAATTATTGTAGGGGTTAGTCAAATGATAAGCGTACAAGAAAATGGTTTATCTAACATAAATACCTTAACTACAAATACTGATAGATTGCAAGCAGTGATGGATGTCCTACAGGCTACTTTTACTCAACTTACTAATCGAATGGGACAGATATCTCAAATTGTTCAGACCATTAATGATATATCTGCCCAAACCAACTTACTTGCTTTAAATGCAAGTATCGAAGCTGCAAGGGCAGGAGAGCATGGAAAAGGATTTGCGGTAGTAGCAGAGGAGGTAAGGAAGCTATCAGAAGGTACTCAGGTAGCTACAGATAGTGTACGTAATCTTTTAAAGCAAATTGAGCAGGACACACGTTTAGCAGAAATTCAAATGACGGAAACTCAATCGATTTCAAATGAACAAATGGATTCAGTTGAATATACTAAACAATCATTCATGGAGTTGACTAAATCCATTCAACAAATAAAAGAAGAACTTATTTATTTAAATGAAGAGATGAATATCATGTATTCTAATAGAGAAGTGGTTGTAGGGGCGATATCTAATATTGCAGCCGTTGCAGAGGAGTCTGCAGCAGCAACAGAGCAAATGAATGCCTCAATTGAAGAGCAGAACAATGCTATTAATTCTATTATGAATTCAGCCCTTCAACTTCAACAGGAAGCTGAAAACATGCATGACTTGGTATCGAGGTTCAAATAAGAGATAAATGTGTTCGAATAGTATTTATTCAAAATAAACAAGGATAACAGTACCTGTTATCCTTGTTTTTTATCGTAAGAAAGCGGGAATAACACCTTTATCTTTTTCTAGTTTTATTACTAGGTAAATGTTGGGATAGAAGAATAATAAAAAAACTGCAGCAAGCTCAGGGGAAATAACTTGAGCAATAGCTGCAGTCTTTAGTTGAAATCTGTCTTTATTATTCTTCCGCTTTAGAGCTATTAACCTGTAGAAAGTATCGGCTGATATCTCGGAAAAAGGCGTTAAGCATGTTATTGAACATGTCTAATGCATCAAATGAATATAGTCTATAAGGATCTTCTTGTCCGTAGCCGCGAACGGAAATACCTTCTCTCAAGTGGTGTAAGTTTCCTAAATGAGAAATCCAGTATCTATCTAGCGTTTCAATGTAAATGCTTTGGATGTCCTTCCAAGTATCTTCATCTACATCATTCTCTAGTTCATCTAGTGCCATTCGGTAAACAACATTTAGTTCCTTTTGTAATTGTTCCTTACTTTCCGCAGTGAAGTTAGAGTAATCGATTGGCTCCGTGGTAGTAAGCGTGCCGATTATTTTAATTTCATCAATCACTTCCTGGTGCAAAGCAGCTTCCCCCGCAGCATCCATTTCTAACATATCCTTTAAGAAGTAATTTAAGCGTTCCTGTATAGCAATTTGAATGAGTGATTGCATGTTTTCCAGTTTCAATGCTTTTTCACGATAATTATAAATCACTTTTTGTTGATCATTGTTTACATCATCTAATTTTAATAAGTGTGATCTACTTGAGAAATGTATTCCTTCAATAACCTTTTGTACATTGTAAACAAATTTAGTTGGGTTAGGGGAAATTATTAAACCACTCTCATCTGTTTTTACTTTCTTTTTATACTTAGCGAATTCTTCTTCATCATAGTAGTAGAATAGTTCATCGTCTAAGGAGACGATAAACTGTGTGCTGCCTGGGTCACCTTGGCGACCACTACGTCCCCGTAATTGCATATCAATACGAGCACTACTGTGAAGCTCGGTCCCGATAATATGCAAACCACCAAGCTCTGCTACACCTTCGCCTAAAAGGATATCCGTTCCTCGGCCTGCCATATTAGTAGCTAGCATAATTTTATGCATTTGACCTGCATTAGAAATAAGCTCTGCTTCATCTTCCTCTGTTTTAGCATTTAAAATATTGTGTTTCAAGCCTTCCTCTTTAAAGAAATTGGATAGCTTCTCTGATTGCTCTATAGAGGTTGTCCCAATTAAAACAGGACGCCCAACTTCGTGGTGCTTTTTAGTTTCAGCAACAATTTTCTTCATTTTATCTTCAGAAGATAAATAGACAACAGTCTCCATATCAATTCGCTTGTTTGGTTTGTTCGTAGGAATCTCTGTGACTCTTAAATTATAAGTCTCCCAAAATTCATCGCGTGAAGGCATAGCACTACCAGTCATTCCAGAGATATGACTATACAAACGGAAATAATGTTGAATGGTAACAGAAGCCTGTGTATTGTTCTCTTCTTTGATCGAAACCTTCTCTTTAGCTTCTATTGCTTGATGAAGGCCATCGCTATATGTTCTGCCTTCCATTATACGTCCTGTATACTGGTCAACGATTTGTATTTTATCGTCCTTCACAATATAGTCAACATCTTTTCTCATAACTACTTTTGCGCGAAGCGTCTGCATTGCTATATGAAGAAACTCTCTATGTTCGCGATCATATACATTGTCGATTCCAAAGGCCTCTTCTAGACGATCTGCACCTTCATCTAACAATACAATTTGTTTTGTTTCTGGGTAATAATCGTATTCTCTTTTGTCCTCAAACGATCCTACAACCATCTGCATCACAGGGAAGAGATTTAAGCTTGCGTTAGACTTACCTGCAATGATTAAAGGTGTCCTTGCTTCGTCTATTAAAATGCTATCTACTTCATCGATTAATGCGTAGAAAAGCGGTCTTTGTACGAGCTCATCTTCTCGTTGGATCATATGGTCTCTTAAATAGTCGAAACCAAACTCTGTCCCTGTTCCGTATGTAATATCACAAAGGTAAGCAGCTTGCTTTTCCTCTTTTTCCAGTCCAGCTACATTAAGTCCAACGGAAAGACCAAGAAATTCAAAAAGGGGCTTCATTTGTTCATAATCTCGAGTAGCCAAGTATTCGTTCGCGGTAATGATATGTGTTCCTTTTCCGTAAGCAGCCATCACGTAAGCTGGTAGGGTAGCCACTAACGTTTTACCTTCTCCCGTTTGCATTTGGGCAATTTGAGATTGTGTTAGAACAGCTCCTCCCATCAGCTGAGAATCATAATGTCTCATTCCAAGCACACGTTTAGAGGCCTCTCGAACGACAGCAAATGCTTCAATAATTAGCTCCTCTGGTGATATTCCCTCGTTAAGCTTCTCACGAAAAATATTTGTATATGCTTGTAGCTCTTCATCATTTTTTTGAGTGAATGAATCTTCTAGGGCATTTATTTTATTTACAATTTTTTTTAGCTGATTTAGCTCTATGACTTCTCCTGAAATCATTTTTTTAATAGATTGTAACATGTCTAATCTCCTATCTTTTATTTCCAATACTATTATATCATGAATCATAAGTGGTAGCATTTACTATATAAATAGCTATGATTACAATTTAGTTACATGATTATATTTAAAAAGTTTCCATATCATGTTAAAGTTAGTATAGATATGAAAGGGGTTAGAATGTTGAAAAAAATTAGTACAGCAATGCTTGCTATGGTTTTAGCAGCGCCGATGAGTAGTGTTCACGCAGAAGAGATAGTCAAAAAGCCAATGGTAGAAGTAAAAGAGCAACAAGGAATAGAAGGTATTAAAGATGTTGTCGAAGAAAATCTAGAGGTCGATAACTCGGAGGAATGGCTGGACGATATAATAGAAGAAAAGCCAGTAGAAGAAGTAATTGAGGAAGGCTACGAAAATTTAGGGCCAATGATTTTTAAAGCTTCCGCTGTATCCTCTAAAATTGCAGCAAATAACGAGGGCGACTACTTTATTTACTACATCATGCATGGCTCTCCAGCGGCACTTGTTGTCGTGGATTATAAGTCTAAAGAAATCTTACATACGTTTACGTTAGAAGATTCGAAAAGTGCATGGGGCTTGGATGTAGATGAAAATGGGAAGCTATGGGTTGGTGGATCAGTATCGAGCATACTTTATAGCTATGATCCGAACGAGGAAGTATTTGAAAAGCATGGAGCGATTTTTTCCAATAAGAGTGATACATCTATTCAAGATTTAATCGTATCCGGCAATAAGGTGTATGCAGGTTCGGCTTATGGTGGTTCGTTAGTGGCATTTGATACAGAAACAAAAGAAATAGAGGAATTTGGTCAAATTCGAAAACGAAAAGAATTCGTGAAAGCTATCGTTGCTGATGAAGATAAAGATGAAATTTACGTTTCTATTGGTTCTCCAATGGATTTATTAGTAAAAAAGCCGAACACAAAAAATTTCACTTCATTTTTGCCAGCAAAATACATGTCTGAAAAGTATGCACAGGACTTAGTTTTAACGGATAATTATATTATTGCTAGATTACATCCTTCAAATATGGCTGTTATTTTTGACCGTAAAACACTTAAAATAGTGGATGAATTCGAATTGAGCTCTAAAACTGTATCAGCAGTTTCTCCAAATGGAGAGGGCATCTATTATACAAAAGGGCAACAATTGATTAAGTATGAGTTCGAGACAAAGATGCATACCGAACTAGGTGTTTATCTGCCTAAAGGAACAGAAGCTATTAATCTAGACTTTATCGTAAAGAATCCTAAGCTTCCGAACGAGGAAGGAACAGAGGGTCAAAGTGAAAATACTGTTCCAGGCGCAGTTACTGCACCTAAAGTAGAATCGGGTGTAAAAAATACAGAGATTATCGTTCCAAACCCTGCCTTGCCAATAATAGTACCGCCTTTGAAAGAAAATCCTAATGGTAATAATCCTTCAGAAGAACCTTTGGAGGAGCCAAAGGAATGGATTTTATCAGGTATGGTTGATAACCTAGGTCAAATTTTTGAATACAATCCACAAACAGGAGAGTTACAATATCATAACTTTAACTTGCCGGAGCAGCCGGTTGAGCTTTACACTTTAGCATCTAGCTCAGATGGTAAACATATTTATGCAAATGGTTATATGTCAGGTGGCCTTGGCGTATACAACGTAGCAACGGGGAACAAGGAATTATATCGTAACATAAGCCAAGTGGAGTCTATGTTTGAGATAAATAACAAGCTTTATATTGGAGCCTATCCTCTAGCTAGATTATTAGTATATGATCGTTCGATTCCGTGGGGAGTTGGAAATCCTGCTGAAGTAATTAGAATGAGCTCACATGGGCAAGAACGTTCTACAGCAGTTGCGCCTTATAATAAAGGAAAAGAGATTGTTCTTGGTACTCTACCTGATACTAGCGTTGGTGGAGGGGCATTAGTTTTTTATGATACTTCTACTAAAAAAACAGAGATTTATGAGGATTATATTTATAACCAAAGCATTGTTTCTTTAGTAAGCAGAGGAACTCAAGTATTCGGTGGTACATCGATCCATGCCAACCAACAAGTAAATCCTAGAGGAGCAAGACTGTTCTATTTTGATCGCTTTAATCCAGAGGCAAAAAAATATATTCACCTACCATTTAGTTCAAGTATGATTACTAGTTTAATAGTAGATAAAGAGAATTATGTGTGGGGAATGGCTGATGGAAAGCTCTTTAAATATAAGGATGAATGGACTGATATCAAATCAGTTGAGTTATTACCATTAATATCAGGTCGATTCCGTAATGCACAAATATTAGAGGGTGTAGATGGCTACATTTATGGAAGTGTAGAAGGTAAGTTGTTCCGTGTAACAAAAGATAGCTTACAAGTTGAATGGTTAAAGGATAATGGAGTTTATGGACTAGAACAGGACTTAAACGGTAACCTCTATTACTACGATGGAAGTAATCTATGGAGATACACGATTGAGAAAAATCGTGGAAAACAAGCTGAATCAGCTGGGAAATGAAGGAGATTTAATTAAATGAAACGAAAATTGCTATACCTTGTTGTCGTTTTTGCAGTGGTCACGAGTTCACTATTCCAACCAAGTCAAGTAGAAGCGCAAGCAACGAAAGTGTATTGGGACGGTATTTTAATGGTTCCAGGTCAAGTGGGAAAAATTAAAGTAGTAAAACCGATCAACCTATGGAAACGAACATCAGATGGTTTAGTATTTGAGAGAATTCTAAAACCAGGAGAGCAATACCGTGTCTATCGCTATGACAATCTTTATGGTGGACAATATGGGCTTGGTGGCGGAATGTATATTACTAAAATGGCGGGGTATGTCGATTATAAAACACCGTCTAAAGCTAAGCTTCGAGAATTGGAGAATGCTCAGGGTGGGTCAACAGTTACCCCCCCTGTAGGTACTCCTGCTTCTAACTTATTTCCAAAAGAAGCTATCCCTACTCTATCCATTGGTAAAGTAGCTGCTCAGGCTATTACTCAAATTGCTCCCGGAGTAAGAAAAAAACTGATAGACATTGATGGGGCACTAGGGGCTCAAAAGCTTTTTGTCATTGACTATGATGGAAAAACTTCCAATATTCAAATGAAGGCAGAGCTTGCGAAGGATCAAGTAGTTGGGTTTGAAACAACTTCCTCACAAGCAAATAGTGTTCCGCAAAATGATTCTTATCATGTTGTAGCAGGCGTTAACGGCGATTATTTTGATAAAACAGGTCAGCCAGTAGATTTAATGATGATTGATGGATCTATTGTAGCTACACCGCAAACTGCGTTAAGCGACTTAGCTGTACTTGGGATTACTTCTAATAAGAAAGCTATTATTGGTGCACCTCAAGTTTCTATGAACCTTTCTGTAAATGGGACATCCTATCCTATTAATTCCGTTAATAGAAAGAGATTAGCAGATCATCTCGTTGTCTATACTAGAGACTTTGCTCCAACAACAAGCACTAACGAGCTTGGCACAGAAGTACGTGTGAAAATAGAATCAGGTAAGCTAAACGGTGGTGAAACACTTGCTGGTACGGTTACCGAAGTGATATCTGGTGTTGGAAATGCTGCTTTAAATACGAATGAAATTATTTTGTCAGGTCATCATTTTGCTAGCGATTTCCTAAAGGGAATTAATGTAGGTGACCAAATTGAAATATCTACTAAATTTACTCCAGCCGAATGGAATGATGTTCGAGAGGCTGTAAGTGGTAGATATCATTTAGTAAAAAATGGAGTACTACAAACGATTAAAGTAGCAGGTGTTGCACCAAGAACAGCTGTTGGAGTTCGAAAAGATGGTAGTCTATTCACTGCTGTAATTGATGGAAGAACTACTCAAAGTAAGGGGCTTTCCTTACAAAATACTGCAAAGCTGATGAAAGATCTTGGAGCTAACTATGCGATGACCTTTGATGGTGGTGGTTCCTCTACGGTAGTAGTAAGAGAGCTTGGTAACACAAAAGTGACGGTAGCCAATACTCCTTCCGATGGATACGAGCGCTCGGTAGCCAACTCACTACTCTTTGTGAGTACGTATAAAACAGGTCCTGCGGTAACTATTTCTCCAGCATCTAACGTACTTGAAGTATTTCAAGGGGCGACCTATACGAATCTATCAGTTCCTGTAAAAGGGCTTGACCAGTATATGAACCCAGTTGCAATTTCAGGAAATGGAAAAGTTACTTCTACTATATTGTCTTCTGTAAATGGTAAGCAGGTTGTCAATGCAAAACCAGGGACTTATGCAGGAATGGTTACTTATGAAGGTAAGACTACTAATATACAGTTGAGAGTCACAAACACGATAGACAGTATTAAAGCATCCGAAAATTATTTGCAATTAGCGAAAGGGCAATCCGTTCAGCTTTCCGTAAGTGGGATTAAAAATGGACAAGCAGTTTTAACGGATGCTAGTGCATTTACATTTAGTAGTACTGTAGGGACTGTTCAAGCGAATGGTAAGTACACAGCACCAAACAAAGATGGAATTGGAACGATTAATGTAAAATACGGAAATAAGTCTTTAACTATTCCTGTCATTGTAGGTGAGGTCGCACCAACTATTTTAGAGTCATTTAACAAAGGTATCTTTAACTATGAAGCTACTAGTGACAAAGCTAAAAGTGTTTCCGTGACGTCCGTTGCTAATGATAGAGATGGGTCAAAGGCTATCAAGTTAACCTATGATTTTAAAGACACGACTGGTACTTCAGGAGCTTATATTAATGCTAAAACGAACCTTACAATTAGCACACCGTTAAAGAAAATAGGAATGTGGGTTAAAGGTGATGGTAAAGGTAACTGGTTAAGATCTCAAGTAGTTGATGCTACTGGTAAAACGGTTCAATTGGACTTTGATAAAAATGTAACTTGGACCGATTGGAGATTTGTTACAGCGAATGTTCCTGCTGGACTTTCTTATCCATTGAAAATGGATCTTCCTGTCCGTTATATGCAAACAGAAAATGCTAAAAAAGCAAATGGTGAAATCATCATTGATGACATTCAAGCTATATATAAAGACTAAAATGAGTATATAGTAGTAGGTGTTGCGAAGCATTTTAATGTGTGATAACGTATTAAGTATGGATTTTGGTAAACTTTGGAGGGAAGTACATGGCTGCAGAGGAAAAAGGGAAAGAGAACAATATTGTAGGAAATGCTCAGAAAATAGTAGGATTCTATAAAAGACAGGCTTGGGCAGCAAAGGTTTTTGAAAAAATTGAACAGGATTCCATAGTTCAAGACGGCAAAGATATTGTACTAGCATCCTCTATAATTCAATCAAATAACAATTTATATTTTCCAGCTTTTATGCGAATTAACATCAAGGAAAATGGTAAGGTAGTAGGGGCTTATATGATTCAAGAGGAAGAAGATAGCTTTAGTCTATTACCTTTAGAGATCTTGTTAGAGGAACCAGAGATGCAAGAAATGCTTCCCTTTAAGTACCGTACTTTAGAAAAGATTGAGGGAGACAGTTTACAAGTAAACTGGCCTGAGTTCTCGTAATATAGTACTAGAAAAAATAAAGCTTTTTACAAGAATAGAAAGGACTGATTTTTGCTCATACTAAAGCGAAAAGTCAGTCTTTTCTTTCTTTATATTAAATTTGGTTACAAAGCTAGTTTTATAGTATAATCATTAATTGAAGAAACTTTCATGTCGTTAGTTCGTCTATTTTGTAGAACCTAGCGGCTAAAAAGAAAATAAAAAAACAAGGATGATATTTTTGGATATAAAATTACTTCTTGCTTTTATCATATCTATGGCCACGGCAATCGCAGTTACCCCTTTAGTAATTAAGTTTGCACATATAATTGGGGCTGTGGATAAACCTTCTGAAAGAAAAGTTCATCAAAAAGTGATGCCTCGCTTAGGCGGACTTGCAATTTTTATAGCAGTAACAGTTGGTTATTTCGTTGCGGGATTGTATGAAGCAAAGATTACTGGAATTATTGTAGGTGCTCTGATTATTATCGTGCTTGGTATTATAGACGATAAATATGAAATCTCTGCAAAAATTAAGTTATTAGGTCAAATATTAGCAGCTTGCGCTGTTATGGGTAGTGGGTTAACAATTGAAGTTTTAAATATTCCTTTTTTAGGTGTATTTGAACTTGGTATTTTCTCTTATATAGTAACACTGTTTTGGATTCTAGCTATTACGAACGCTATCAACTTAATTGACGGATTAGATGGCTTATCAGCTGGAATATCATCAATCGTATTTGCAAGTATTGCATTTTTAGCATTTTCTGCTGATAAAATGTTAATACTTACATTGTCTCTTATCTTACTAGGGAGTACGCTTGGGTTTTTATTTCATAATTTCCACCCAGCAAAAATCTTTATGGGTGATACAGGTTCCATGTTCCTTGGATACGCTATTGCTGTCCTTTCGTTATTAGGACTTTTCAAAAGCGTTACATTATTTAGTTTTGTTGTTCCTATTTTAATCTTAGGAGTACCAATTTTTGATACTTCCTTCGCTATAATTCGACGGTTAGTTAATCGTAAGCCGATATCGGTGGCAGATAAGTCTCATTTGCATCATAGATTGCTTGCACTTGGCTTGTCTCATCGTGATACCGTATTAGTAATATATGGTTTCGGTTTGATATTTAGTATATCAGCGATTACATTTGAGACACTAACTTTACGTTGGGCAATTTTTATTATTTTATTTATATTAATTGCATTTGAAATTGTTGCTGAGAAAATTGGGTTAGTGAATGATGAATATCGACCAATTATTTCTGTTTTTCAAAAAGTTGTTGGGTATAAGCGTAATTAGCCCTCTAGTAGGTAGATAAAAACTATCTAGACCACTTTAAAAGGTGGGTTGCGCTTTTCATATATTAAATAATTCATATAGGGTTGGTGTAAACAAATGAAAGTACCAATGTTAGATTTATCGGAACAATATGCATCGCTAAAAACAGAAGTTTTAGAAGCGTTAGACGGAGTTATGAGTAGCTCTGTTTTCATTCTAGGAAGCAATGTTAAAAAACTAGAAGCGGATATTGCCGAATATAGCCATGTGGCACATGGGATTGGTTGTGGGAATGGTAGTGATGCAATTCATATTGCATTACAAGCAGCAGGTATAGGTGCTGGAGATGAAGTAATTACAACTCCATTTACATTCTTTGCTACTGGTGGAGCAATCGTCAGAGCCGGTGCAACACCTGTTTATTGTGATATCGACCCTGTTTCTTTCAATATAGATCCAGCTGAGATAGAAAAGCATATTACGGACAAAACGAAGGCTATTATTCCGGTTCACTTATATGGTCAAATGGCTGATATGGTGAGCATTCGTAAAATTGCAGACAAGCATAACCTAATTGTGATTGAGGATGCTGCACAAGCAATTGGAGCTAAACAAGGTGACTTTACTGTTGGTGAATTAGGAGATGCAGCAACTTATAGCTTCTTCCCGACTAAAAATCTTGGAGCTTACGGTGATGGCGGTATGGTTGTTACCAATAATGATGATATCGCAGAGAAATCTCGTGTTATTCGTGTACACGGTAGTAAACCAAAATATTATCATGCTGTGCTTGGTTATAATAGCCGTCTGGACGAGCTTCAAGCAGCAGTATTAAATGTTAAGTTCCCTCATTTAGACACTTGGAGTGAGCAACGTAGAGCTCATGCAGATTTTTACACTCAATTGTTGAATGAAAAGGTTGGAGAATACATTAAGACACCTGTAAAGGTAGAAGGTTTCCATCATGTATTCCACCAATATACTATTTTGACAGAGCGTCGAGATGAGCTTCAAGCTTATTTAAAAGAAAATGGAGTAGATACAATGATTTATTATCCACTACCATTACATATCCAACCGGTATTTGAAAGCTTAGGGTATAAACTAGGAGATTTCCCGAATGCAGAAAAAGCTGCAAACGAGGCACTTTCTTTACCAATGTTCCCTGAGTTAAAAGAAGAGCAACAGCAATTTGTTGTTGAAAAGATTGCTGCTTTCTTTTCTGGAAAATAATGATTAAAAAGTAAAGGGAGACGTTTTGTTACGTTTCCCTTTAACTACCTTATGAATGGGTTTAAAGGAGAATAGATATGTCAGAAAATAAATCGTTTCGATTATATGATTCTCTAGAATTTTTCTGGAGGAAAAAGATTTGGTTCATCATCATACCAGTCATCGCTGCATTAATAGGCTACGGTGCGTCTTTCCTAGTACCATCCAACGGTAAGTATGTAGCAAAAAGCACAGTCTTTACTGGATCTGTAAAGTTAGAGGCTCTAACTAATCCCGATCATATCATGACTCAGTATGGCAAACATTTTACAGGGAAAACAGAAGTCTTTGTCCCAACTAGAAGTTACATAAAAACAGAGACCTATGGAGATACTGAAGAACAAGTAAAGAATGAATTAAATCAGTTTAATGAGCAATTATTAGCTGGATTAATGAACCAACATGACAAAGTAATCGGTGGTACTGAAAAATATGCAAGCATTCAAGCAGAGCGTATTGAAACATTAAAAACCACAATAGAAGATTATAAAAAATTATTAATTGAATCTGATAATGTAACGGTAATTAACAACTTTACTACCTTATTATCTGCAGCTGAAATGGATTTAACAAATGCTTTAGCTACGGAACAAAGAGTAAGAAATGACGTCATTTCTTATGAAAAACCAAGCATTGCTGGAGAAACCAGAGTAGGACAAACAGAAACATATGGAACAGAAGGTGCTATTGCAGGGTTCATCCTAGGAATCTTATTAGCAATCCTTTCGCTATCTATGTGGAAGTATCTAATCGATGCAAGAAACTATAGAAAAGCGTAAGCACCTATGTCTGCCCCGACAGGCAAATGGAGAAAAGCGAGGAGGCAGTCCTTCAGCCACCGGAGCTTTTATCCATTTGACCCGAGGGGCAAGGTGCAGGAGCTAGACAAGAAAAGCGTAAGCACCTATGTCTGCCCCGACAGGCAAATGGAGAAGAGTGAGGAGGCAGTTCTTCAGCCACCGGAGCTTTTATCCATTTGACCCGAGGGGCAAGGTGCAGGAGCTAGACAAGAAAAGCGTAAGCACCTATGTCTGCCCCGACAGGCAAATGGAGAAGAGTGAGGAGGCAGCTCCTCAGATACCGCTTGTCCCATTTGCGCTCGGGGGAAAGAAAATTGAAGTACCAAAACATGAAACATTTATTGATAAGATGGTGTCTTTACTAGAGTAAAACAGCACCAATTAAAAGGAGAGTATAAAATGTCTACATATTATGAAGAATTATTAGCGAAAATTGAAAACCACACTGCAGTTATTGGGGTAGTTGGTTTAGGTTATGTTGGTTTACCACTTGCGGTTGAAAAAGCTAAAGCTGGCTATAAAGTAATTGGATTTGATGTACAAGAATCTAAAGTTCAACAAGTAAATGAAGGAATTAACTATATTGGTGACGTAGTAGATGTTGACTTAAAACAAATGGTTGAATCAGGTCATTTAACTGCTTCTACAGATTATGGTTCAATTAGTGCAGTAGATGCAGTTGCTATCTGTGTACCGACTCCATTAGACATTTATCAACAGCCTGATACTTCTTATGTTGAAAGCTCAGTAAATGAAATTGCTAAATATGCTAAAAAAGGTACACTAGTAGTTCTTGAGTCAACAACTTATCCAGGTACAACAGAAGAAATTATTAAAAAAGCATTAGAAGATAAAGGATTTGTAACAGGAGAAGATATTTTCATCGCTTACTCACCTGAACGAATTGATCCAGGTAATAAAAGCTTCAATACAAAAAATACACCAAAGGTAGTTGGTGGTATTACAGAAAAATGTACAACAGTAGCTGCTGCAATGTACAGCAATGTATTAGAGGGTGACGTGCATAAGGTTTCTAGTCCGGCTATCGCTGAGATGGAGAAAATTTTCGAAAACACATTCCGTCACATTAACATCGCTCTAGCTAACGAAATGGCTATTCTTTGTGAGAAAATGGGAATTGACGTGTGGGAAGTAATCGATGCTGCTAAAACAAAACCATACGGCTTTATGGCATTCTACCCAGGCCCAGGATTAGGCGGTCACTGTATTCCAATCGACCCATTCTACTTAACTTGGAAAGCAAGAGAATACAACTACCACACTCGCTTAATCGAGCTTGCTGGTGAGATTAACAATACGATGCCTGAGTATGTAATTACTCGTGCAATGCAAATTTTAAATGATGAAGGTAAAGCGTTAAGAAATGCAAATGTTGTACTTTTAGGTGTAGCTTACAAAAAAGATATCGATGATATGCGCGAATCTCCATCTTTAAAATTAGTAGAACTATTAATACAACAAGGGGCTAACTTCAAAACAGTTGATCCTCATGTAACTACATTTAGAGTTGCTGGAGAAACACATGAAACTGTGGAATTAACAGACGAGTTGTTAGATTCAGCTGACCTAGTTATCCTAGCTACTGATCATACTGGCTTTGACTATGCTCATATTGCACAAAAATCAAAAGTTATTTTTGATACTCGTAACGCGTTTAAAGGAATTGACACTCCAAATCGCTATATTAAATTATAAGGGCGGGATACAAGATGAATTTTATACATGAAACTGCTGAGTTAGGCGAGAATACGACAGTTGGACACTTTTCTGTTATAGAAGAAGGAGCAAAGATTGGCGATAACGTTCGCATAGGCAATCGTGTAACAATTCACGCTGGTACCATCATTGGTGATGGTACCACCATCGATGATGGTGCCGTAGTAGGCAAACAGCCTAAGCCTGCCAAAACAAGCACAATGAAAATTACGAAAGAAATTCCTCCTTTAGAGCTTGGCAAGGAATGTACAATTGGAGCTAATACAATTGTGTATAGAGGAGCAAAAGTCGGAGAGAGTACGTTAATTGCTGATTTAGCAACGGTTCGAGAAGATGTTGAAATTGGTTCTTTTGTTATCATTGGTCGCAATGTTACAGTTGAGAACTTTGTAACGATCGGTAACCGTACTAAAATCCAATCGAATTCATATATCACCGCTCATTCTACTCTAGAAGATCATGTATTTATCGCACCATGTGTGACAACTACAAATGATAACTATATGGGAAGAACGGAAGCACGCTTCGACAAGATTAAAGGAGCTATTGTTAAACGTGGAGCTCGTGTAGGTGGAGCGTCTATTATTCTACCTGGTATAACAATAGCAGAAGAAACATTTGTAGCAGCTGGAGCAATAGTAACAAAGGATACAGAAGAAAAAACTGTTATAAAAGGTTTCCCAGCAAAATTCTTGAAAAATGTACCTGAGGAGGAGCTTCTTTAAGTGTTCTCTCAGTTAAAACGTTTAGGAGCGGATTCGCTCCTTTATGCATTTATGAACGTAGGTACTAAACTAATCGCATTTATACTATTCCCTTTATATGCACATTATCTTGAAAAAGAATCGCTAGTGGGAATGCTACAGATGGTAGATACTACGGTATCTATGCTTACTTTCCTCGTAATATTTGGTACTGACTCCGCGTTAGCTTATTATTACTTTGAGTATAAAGATAAAGACACACGGGAAAAGTACGTTCGCTCGGTTATGACGTTCCGTTTATCAATAGTTGTCTTGTTATTTGCAGTATTTTTAATCGGGGGAGATTGGCTGTCTGCTCTTATATTAGAATCAGCGGGCTATTCTCAGCTATTTTATATTGCATTAGGTACGTTATGCTTAGATACCATTATTACACTAGTTTTAACTATTTTAAGATATGAGTTCCATACGAAGAGAGTAGTCTTTACGACGATAGGTAAAATGCTATTAATAGCAGTAGTTTCTGTCCTTTTCTTAATGTTTGTATGGACTTCATTAGAAGGGATACTAGTAGCTCGCTTAGTCAGCGTGGCTATTATCGTCTTAGTGTTAATAAAGCCTGTTCGAGTGTATTTAAAGCCACTGTACGATAAAGCTATTTTAAAGAAAATCTTAGTTTACGCTGCTCCCCTAGTGCCTGCCTCTTTAGCTTTTTGGATCATAGCGAATGCCAATAACTTTTTTATACGGGCATATGGGACATTAGATGATGTAGGTATTTATGGGACCGCTATTAAGTTTGCAACCTTTATAACTCTATTGACGAGCGGTATACAACTAGCATGGAGACCATTTTCTATGTCTTTAAAGGACAAAAAAGATAGTCCCCAATTATTTGCAACATTATATGCGGCATTTTTAATCATTGGCAGCTTTGGAGTTTTAGCTTTAGCGACATTTATGCCATGGATTATTTTAGTAATGCCAGATAACTTTAGAATTGCATTTCAATATGTTGCACCCATTTCAATCGCAACATTTTTAAGCTTTTACTATATGATTGTTTCTACTGGAATATTTTATTCTAAACAAACAAAACATATTTCTATAGCATTTGGGATAGCTGCAATTGTATCAGTTGCATTGAATTTTGTTTTTGTGCCGTATCTCAATATATGGGGAACAGTTATTTCGTATATAGCAGCCTATTGTATCGCTTTATTTATGGTATTCCGTAAAAGTCAAAAGCTATATTATGTACCCTTCTCAGGTATAAAAATGGGTTGGACAATCTTATGGCTAATAGCTGCAACTCTTGGAATTGTATATATTCAATTACACGATTTAAATAGCTGGCTAATCTTAGGAGTATGGCTTGTTTTCATTCTTCTAGTCCTACTAGTTCGTATGGATAAGTATTTTGTAAAAAGAAAGTAATGGGGGATAGGCATGTCAAAAAAATGTATAACAAACCTTAGGCATAAAGATTTTCATACTATAAAAGGTGTCGGGTATGAAGGGTTTTTCAGAGGATACTTCTATTATGAAAATCAATATGTCACCCATGAAAACTTCGCTAGCATTATAAATGAAGAAATTTTAACATCTAATGACTTTGCCAAATGGAATGGGGAATATGCGTTAATCTATACAACTCCAGTAGAAACAAAACTGGTAACTGATATGAAGCGTTCTATTCCATTATTTTATATGGAGGATCAGTCAGGAAACTGGCTTGTCCAAGATTATATACAGCCTCAGGAAGGCTTAAATATGAATCCAGAGGCAGAGGAAGAGTTCCTAATCACAGGATTTGTTTTTAGAGAGAAGACGTTATTTAAGGAATGGAGCCAGGTTCCTGCAGTTTCTTATGTTACATTGCAGGAAAAGGCTGTCCAGGCCTACTACTATTCGTATGTTCTTCCAAAAGAAACAGAGCCAATCGATACATTTGCAGCCGAGTTAAAGACAGTATTTCATGATTTATTTGATGATCTTGCAAGTCGTTTAAAGGATCGTCAAATCGTCATTCCACTTAGTGGTGGGTATGACTCTCGATTAATCGCATTAGCATTGGTGGAGCGTGGGTTGAAGGATAATATTATTGCATTTACATACGGAAGACCAGGGAACGGAGAGTCAACTGTTAGTAAACAGATTGCTGATAAGCTGGGCTTAAAATGGAAATACTTTGCCTATGATAAAAAGATGTGGGAGGATATGTACAAGTCTGACGAATGGAAGGACTATGTCGTGTATTCTAGTAATGCTGTTTCGGTAGCACATCTTCAAGATTTCCCAAGCACCAAGCTGCTGGTTGAGGAAGAAGGGTTACAAGACGCAGTGTTTTTACCAGGTCATTCCTTAGATTATCTGGCAGGTGGACATTTACCTTATGAGTCTATTGTTGACAAGCAATTTGAAAAGAGTGAAATTCAAACCTTTATAATGAACAAGCATTTTCGATTATGGGAGCTAGCCGGTAAAGACAGCTATGCAGAAACAGACATCGGTAAAGGATTGTATCAGGATATTGAAGCGTATTCCAATTATACAAATGAACGCGTCACTTCTTTAATTGATGAATGGAATTGGCGAGAACGACAAGCGAAATTTATCATTAATTCTGTTCGTGTATACGAATATTTTGGACAAGGCTGGTCCATTCCGTTATGGGATGATCGTTTAATCCACTTTTTCAGTAAAATCCCTGCGGATTTAAAATATAAAAAATATTTATATGATTATACATTGCATCAAATGTATCCGGAATTCTATCCATTGCCTCAAAAGCCAGGACCAGAAAATTCACTTAAAAATAAATATGGTATTCTCTATCCTTTACTACGCAAAATATATAGAAAGAAAAATCTATATCGTAAATATTTTGATGAGCCAATGGAGTGGTACGGAATCTATCCGACTTACAAGCAGTATGTACAGTCTCTTACTTTTAAAAGAAATGGACAAAAGTATGAGCATCCGTACAATATCAATTCGTTTATCGTAAAAGACATGATTGAAATGATGAAGGAGATTACAAAATGAAGGTTCTAACTATTTTAGGAGCAAGACCTCAGTTTATTAAAGCAGCAGCAGTTTCACGTGTAATTCGTGAAGAAGTAACAGAGCTTATCGTTCATACTGGACAGCATTATGATGCCAATATGTCTGATATATTCTTCGAGGAATTAAACATTCCAAAGCCTGACTATCATTTAGGAATCGGTTCAGGAAACCATGGTAAACAAACTGGTGAAATGCTAGCTAAGATCGAAGAAATAATTTTAAAAGAAAATCCTGATTTCTTATTAGTATATGGTGATACAAACTCAACATTAGCAGGAGCACTTGCAGCTGCTAAACTGCATATTCCTATTGTTCATATCGAAGCAGGTCTTCGCAGCTTCAATATGAGAATGCCTGAAGAAGTTAACCGTATTTTAACGGACCATGTTTCCACGTTGTTACTTTGTCCAACGGAGACAGCTATCCAGAATTTAACGAACGAAAATATTAGCGCAGGCGTGTATAATATTGGAGACGTAATGTATGATGCAGTTCTATACAATAAGGAACTAGCTAAGTCTACATCTACTATTTTAGAGACTGAAAAGATCGCTCCAAAGGATTACTTACTAATAACGATTCACCGTGCGGAAAATACAGATGATGTGGACCGTATGAAGTCCATTTTAGATGCATTCCGTCAAATCGAAGATAAAAAGGTTTGGCCAATCCATCCAAGAACTAAGAAAAAATTAGAGGATTACGGCTTTAAGCTAGATGAAATTCCTAATTTACAAGTTATAGATCCAGTTGGTTATTTAGATATGCTTTCCTTAGAAACAAACGCAAAAAAAATCGTAACAGATTCTGGTGGCGTTCAAAAAGAAGCATACTTTGCAGAAGTACCTTGTGTTACTGTTCGTGATCAAACGGAATGGGTAGAGACATTAATAGAGGATGCAAATATCTTAACTGGAACAGATACAAACAAAATCGTAGACGCAGTTAAAAAAGAAGTAACTCCTTCTTATACTCCTGTTTTCGGTGATGGAAAAACATCGGAAAAAGTGTTAGCTTTACTAAAGGAATATTCAAGTAAATAAAGTAGGTGTGAGCATTGTTAATATTTAGCATATGGCTCTTTACTGTGGTGGCTTCCACATACCTTTTTAAAAAGGTTTCTGGAAGCCTTTCTCTTGTAAAGCCAAATATGATTTCTATTGTTTATTATTATTCTTTCCTTATCTCCAGTTATATTGGCGGATTGTTAATAGCTTTAGGAATAGATGATTACTATATGATCAAAAGAATGGACCATGAGGAATATCGAATTATTGGTTTTATTTTATTGACACTATTAATGATTTTATTCCCACTAACTCAGTTAGTTGTAGGTAGAATTTTTGGGTTTAATGGGGAGCTAGAATTTAATAACTATCTACAAAAACCCGTTCGTACAAGTGTAGATAAGAATGAGCGTATCTTTAGATTGGCTTTTGGTGCTTTATCCGCTATATCTGTTTTAGCAGTTGCTTATACCTTATTGAAGACAGCGAATGTTCCTTTATTGGAGCTTTTAAAGGGGAATACATCAGAGCTTGCAAAGCTTAGAATTGATGCGAGTAGAGGCTTCAGCGGGAATGTGTATATTCGGAATATATTCGGTATCGCATTGACTCCAGTCCTTTCTATTATTGCATTTGTATATACTACGAAATCGAGAGCATTATATTGGAAAGTATTGTTCTTTGTTTTATTCATTTCATCCGTCCTAATCTCTACCTATGACTTAGCTAAGTCTCCCATTTTCTTTTATATCATCATGCTGCTTCTAGCTGGTGTATATACACAAAAGTTAAAGCTCAATTGGAAGAGAATAAGCGGTTATATTTTGGCGGGGAGTGCCTTGTTAATCGTTATGTATGTGGCTATTCAAGGGGTTACAGAGATTGAAAGCTTCTTGTCTCATAACTCTGGCCCAATTGGCAGGATTATACTGGCGCAAATTTCACCATTCTTTTTACATTTGGATACGTACTCACATTCTCTAAGCTTCTTAGAAGCAAAAGGCTTGCCTTCCTTTATTGCTGGAATTTTCGATATCGAGCAAGTACGATCAGCACGAATGGTAATGGAAAATGTATTTCCTGAAAACGTAGATAAGGGTACTGGTGGTGTTCTTAATACCATTTTCCTAGGTGAAGCCTTTGCTTCGTTTGGATATCTAGGTGTTATTATATCTATTATTTATATTGCAGTCGTTATACAGGTGTTATATATCATCTTTTTACGCTTACCGAAAACACCAGTGGTTATAGCATTGTTTGTTTACTTTACGATTAACCTTCCAAGAACACTTGTTGGAGGAGTAGCTGACTTTTTCTTTAACCCAGTGTGGATATTAATGACGGTAGTATTGGGTGGATTGTTTATTCTAGAACAGTACTTCCATATTATATGGACGTTCCTATTAAGCAAAGTACGAAAAAAAGGAGCACCACAATGAAAAATATTTTAATTTATTATCCTTTTACTCTTGCTACTAATCCGAAGAGTGGTTCAGCAATTCGCCCCGTTGAAATGATTAAGGCAATAGAAAAATATGCAACTGAAAATAATTTAGAAACTATTGTTATTTCAGGTACCTCTACAGAGAGACGTCAATTATGGAATAAGATGCTGGCTGAAAAGAAACAAGAGCAAACATTGTTTTGTTATTCAGAAAATCAAACGATTCCTTTATGGTTAACAGATCCGGGACATATTCCAAAAGACTGGATTATTGATAAGGATGTTTTTAAAACATTAAAGAGACTTCAAGTGCCAATAGGTGTTTTTTACCGAGATGTGTATTGGAAGTTCGATGAATTATATCCTTTAAAGGGTATTAAAAAAACGGTTATGAAGACTATTTATAGGATGGAAGAAAGATTCTATGAGAAGTATGTTCATACACTGTTTCTTCCAAGTGATGCTATGGGTAAATATGTAGCTATCAAAACTAACAAAATGGCTCTTCCACCGGGAGGTCGCTTTACCGAGTTGAATGACAACAATCGGGAAATGCAAAAACCGTTTAAAGGTATTTATGTAGGAGGCATTAATAACGAGGACTACGGCTTGCCGACACTCGTGGATGCTTATGCCCTGCTAAATAAAAACGAGGTGCTAGGTAAATTAGTTATTGTATGTCGAGAAGAAGAGTACACTCAGCTTAGTAACGAGGAAAAAGATAAGATTAAACAGCCATATATTGAGCTAAAGCATGTGAGTGGAGCTGAGCTTCAGTCATTATACGAGGAAGTAGACTTTGCTTTTATCCCTCGTAAAAGATCCACCTACAACGACTTTGCAGTTCCGATTAAATTAGTAGAATACTTAACGGCTAGCTTGCCTATTGTTGCAACGAATTGCTCTGCACAAGAAGACTTTATATTGTCGGGACCATACGGCGTAATAGCCGAGGATGATGCTGAGGGACTTGTGAAAGGTATGCTAGCTATTGAACCTGAATATTTACAGTTCAAACAAAATATTAATAAAAGCTTTTTACAGCAACATTCTTGGAATGCACGTGCTGAGCAGGCTGCACAAGCACTTATAGGAGGTAATAAAAAATGAAAATAGCTGTATTAGCTCCAAGTAAGTCTATTCATACACATAAATGGGCATTATTTTACCAATCAAAAGGTATAGATGTGAAGGTTTTTACATTTAAGGACCATTATTCTGAAGACAATGCAAATCAAGTACCTACGGAAATATTACCAAAAGTGTTACCTGGTAAAGCATCTTATATTGCAGCAGCGCCTGCTTTAAAGAAAATGCTAAAAGAGTGGAATCCAGACATTTTGCATTCTCATTTTATCTCCAGCTATGGATTGCTAGGTGCGATTGTGGATTATAAAGTACATTTTGTTTCCGTATGGGGCAAGGATATCTTTGATTTTCCAAAGAAGAACAAGCTAAATGAGAAGCTTGTGAGATTTACGTTAAGTAAAGCAACGGCTATCTGTTCAACAAGTCATATCATGGCTAAGGAAACGAATCTTTATACGAATCGTCCTGTGTATGTGACACCGTTTGGAGTGGATTTGGAGAAATTTTATCCGATAGAAACGAATGAAAGTAATGACAAAATCATTGTTGGAACGGTAAAAGCATTAGAGGACAAGTATGGAATCGCTGATTTGGTAAAAGGCTTCGCTAAGTTTCATAAAGAGTATCCAAATTCAGAGCTACTCATTACTGGGGATGGCCCTCAAAGAAAAGAATATGAAGAGTTAGCAGTACAGCTAGGTGTTTCTAATGTCACTACATTTACCGGAAAGGTTCCGAATACTGAGGTTCCTGCTATTATTCGTAGCATGTCTATTTTTGCAGTTCCTTCCACGGAGGATAGCGAAAGCTTTGGAGTAGCTGCAGTAGAAGCGATGGCTTGTGGCGTGCCGGTTGTCGTGTCGAATATTGGAGGATTACCGGAAGTAGTTGTAAAGGACGTTACTGGGATTGTCACTGATAAGGAAAGCCCAGATCAGCTGGCAGCTGCGTTTATCAAACTAGCTCAAAACAATGATTTGCGAATGGGTATGGGAAAAGCAGGAGTAGCTCATGTGAAAGAGAATTACAGCTGGGTTGATAACGCCAACTACATGCTATCATTGTACGAAAAATATACAGAGGCTTAAAAGTTTAAATTGCCTCTAATAGAAGAAAAGGTGAATTATATGATTAAGAAAGCAGTCATTCCTGCAGCGGGCTTTGGTACACGGTTTTTACCAGCTACAAAAGCATTGCCAAAAGAAATGCTTCCTATTGTAGACAAACCAAATTTACAATATATAATCGAAGAGGCTATTGCTTCTGGTATTGAGGATATAATTATCGTCACTGGACGAAACAAAAAATCTATGGAAGACCATTTTGATAAATCTATTGAGTTGGAGCTATTGCTTAAAAATACAGGCAAGCTTGAGTTATTAGAACAAGTAGAAAACATCTCTAACTTAGTGGATATTCATTACATGAGACAAAAAGAGCCACTTGGACTAGGACATGCGATTCTTTGTACTAAAAAGTTTATTGGTAACGAGCCATTCGCAGTATTGCTTCCAGATGACATCATCGACTCAGAAGTTCCAGCGCTTCAACAAATGATTGCCAAGTATGAGGAAGTACATAGCAGTATTTTAGGCGTAAATGAAGTTCCAAGTGAAGATGTAAACAAATATGGAATTGTCGATTATAGTGCAGCGGAAAACAACTTATACTCAGTTAAACGACTAGTAGAGAAGCCTGCTGTTGAAGATGCTCCTTCCAATCAGGCTATAGTTGGTCGCTATATCTTAACTCCTGGCATATTTGAAGAACTTGAAAAAGTACAGCCGGATGCAAAAGGTGAAATTCAGCTTACAGATGCTATTGATGCCTTACTGAAAAAAGAATCCATCTATTCTTATATGTTCGAAGGCAAGCGTTACGATGTTGGAGACAAGTTTGGATTTTTGCAAGCAACATTTGACTTTGCATTAAAGCGTGACGATTTAAAAGAACCATTACTTGCTTACTTGAAGAATAAATTGAAAGATTAAACGGTGATTGCGATGCGTATTGTATATTTATGTCAACATTTTCCACCAGAAACAGGTGCACCTCAAATTCGTGTGTATGAAGTAAGTAAGGAATTACTTGCTCAAGGACATGATATTCAGGTAGTAACCGCGTTTCCTCATCATCCACATGGAATTATTCCAGATGAATACAAAGGGAAAAAATATGAATTTGAAAAGTGGGATGACATCCCGGTTCACCGAACTTGGATTTATCCATCTAAAAAGGGCTCGTTTTGGAAACGCCTTATTTCCTATTTTTCATTTACCTTTAGTTCGTTCTTTGGGTTAATGAAAACAGGTAAAGTGGACGTTATTATTGTCAATTCTCCTCCGATCTTTCTAGGATTGACTGGGTTAATTGGGGCAAAACTAAAAGGAGCCAAGTTCGTTTTCAACGTAGCGGATGTTTGGCCAGAGTCGGCTGTTAAGCTTGGGCTTGTAAAAAATAAAATGTTTATTAAGCTTGCAGAAATTCTTGAATCCTTTCTTTATAAGCATTCCTGGAAAATCGCAACTGCCACGGATGGTATTAAATCGTACATCATTAACCACTCTCAGCCAGAGGAAAAAGTATTTGTATTACCTAATGGGGTTAATACAAAATTTTTCTATCCTCAGGAAAAGAATGAAGAGTATGTAGAAAAGTTTGGCCTACAGGGTAAGTTTGTTTTTGCCTACGGAGGAAACCTTGGATACGCTCAAGGGCTTGAGTTTATTTTGTATGCAGCGAAAAAAATGCAGGAAACTGTTCCACATGCTCACTTTCTTATTGCAGGAGCAGGACCAGAAGAAGAAAAGCTTCATAAGCTAAAAGAGGAGCTTGGTTTACAAAACACTACATTTTTAGGACATCTTCCTTTGAAGGAAATGCCAAAACTATTTTCAGTAACAGATGTAAGTATAGTTCCACTTCGTGACATACAATTATTTGAGGGCGCACGTCCATCGAAAATTTTCCCTGCAGCAGCATCTGGAGTACCAGTGCTATATTGTGGTAAAGGGGAAAGTGCAAAAATCATTACTGAAAATAATATAGGATTAGTAGCTCAACCAGAAAATGTTGACTCAATGTCTGAAAAAATGTTTGAATTTGTAGAAATGAAGGTAAATGATAGAAAAGCTATGGAAGAAAACGGTAGACGATTAGCAGAAGACGAATATAGCTGGACTACAATTGTAAATGACTTGTTACAAAATATTACTCAAAAGTAATATTCTTTACGATATACACCATCCGTTAAATTATGTATAATTGGTAAGATAAAATTTAAAAGTAAAGTAGGGAATTATTATGACTACTTCACGTCAAAACAAGAGAAAAAACAAGACGAGAAGAAAAATTTTATATACTGTACTGATCGTTGCGATGGTGTTATTGTCTGGAGTTATCGTATTTGCTACTAATTTGTCGTTTCAGACAAAGAACGCTGTTAACAAAATCTATGAGCCACTAGATCGTGAAAAGGAAGAACAAAACGAGGCAATAGAGAAGTTCGACAATGCGAAGGCAGAAGATTCAGCGTTTACTATTTTATTGGCCGGTATTGAGAATGAAGAAAAAGCTAAATACGGCCGTTCAGATGTGCTTTTAGTTGCAACAGTAAATCCTAAGACAAATAAGATATCCATGGTAAGTATTCCACGTGATACAAGAGTTTATATTCCTGACCTAGGGTATAACGATAAGATTAACCATTCCTACGCGAATGGTGGTATTAACTATACGATCAATACAATTGAAGAAATGTTAGATATTCCGATAGATTACTATGTTTCCACAGACTTCCAAGGCTTTGAAGATATCGTTGATACGGTAGGCGGAATCGATGTAGAGGTACCGTTTACATTTAAAGCACAGTTAACAGGTAGCTTAAAGTGGAAAACATACACAGAAGGTCCTATGGAACTTAACGGTAACGAAGCTCTTGCTTATGTACGTATGAGAAAAAGTGATCCGCAAGGTGACATTGGTCGTAATAATAGACAAAAGCAAGTAATTAAAGAAATAATTGATAAAGGCACGAGCATATCAAACATTACTAAAATAGATGATATGATTGAAGATATAGGAAATAACGTGAAAACGAATATTCCTTCTTCCGAATATCTTGGTCTAATTAAGACATACCAAAAGATTAAGTCTTCACCAATCGAGCAGCTTCAGCTTAAAGGGGTAGATGATACACGTAGAGGCGTCTATTATTTCATTCCAGATGAAGAAGGTTTAGAGGAACTTAGTGAGCAACTAAAACTAAACTTAAAAGATTTCGGTAATAATGCCCAAACTGATTCCAAAAAATCAACTAAAGTAACTGATTTAACAATTGGAGAGTAAAATGAGGAGTCCATATGGACTCCTCATTTTACTCTTTTTTCTATTCCCAGAGGAAATTTCACATCTATTAATACATTTGTTGGATTGTTTTCTATCATTTTCTGGATTAAAATGTAGAAAATACACGTTTTCAGGGAGGAAAAAATGAAAAAAGTAATCGCATCATCTGTTTTAGCAACTTCTGTCCTTTTGCCCATTAATCTTCTGACAAGTGATACAGTTCATACGTATGCTGCCTCGAACACAGCAATTGCGTCTACTCAACAATCTACGAAAGCTTTAATTACAAACAACAACGTCAATATAAGAAAAGGTGCTACAACTAGCTACAATAGCATTGGAAAAGTCCAAAATGGACAGCTAGTTACTATAATTGACCGCTTTACAAATGCTAGCGGTGAATTATGGTATAAAGTGAAAGCCGATTCTATGACCGGTTGGGTTATTAGTGATTATGTAAAAGAGGTTTCAAGTGCAGTAGGGGGGAATTCGACTGTTAATGGAAATTCTTATGTCGGTTCTTCACAAAAAATAGGGAAATCCGCAGCTAATATGAGAAGTGGAGCCACTACTTCCTATAAACTATTATCTACTATTCCAACTGGTACTTCTTTGAAAATTTTGGGCAGCTTTACAAATGCTCAAAAAGAGGTTTGGTTTAACGTAGAATATCAAGGGAAAAAGGGCTGGGTTCTTTCGGAATTATTTTTACTTAGTGCCACTAACGGAGAAACTGGTACCTCTATGAAGGTAGTAAATCAATCGACAGTCCATAAAGGGGCAACTAAAAGCTATGCCACAGTTGCTACTGTCAAAGCAGGCACTACATTAACTGTTCATCAAGAGTTTACAAATGCCGCCAAAGAAAAATGGATGCAAGTAACTTATGCAACAGGGAAAAAAGGGTGGATCCAAGCTACTGCTTTTGAAGAAGCAACAAGTGACTCTAAGACAGTTGTGAAAGCTTCTACTGTACATTCAGGGGCAACTAAAAGTTATAAAGTTGTGGCAACTATTAACGTAGGAACAAAGCTAGCAGTCCATCAGGAATTTACAAATGCTGCAAAAGAAAAATGGTATCAAGTAACTTATGCAACGGGCAAAAAAGGCTGGATATCTGGGGCAGCATTCGATAGTGTTTCTACTTCACCAGAAGCACCACCAACTGAAACACCGGGCAATGGACAAGTTATAGAACAAAATACGAATCTAGTAGTTTCTGTTTCTGTAGCGAATATGCGTTCAGGCCCTAATATGTCTTATGACGTTGTTACTCAATCTAGATTAAACGACTCTTTTATCTCTACCCATTATGCATTAGATACAAACAATGAAAAGTGGTACAAGGTTGGCACAACTAGTGGGGAAGCTTGGCTTCATGAATCTGTAGTAAACGTTGTAGATAGCACGATAGAGCCCCCAGTAGTCACTCCTGGCAATGGAGAAACTGGAACTATTAAACGATTTAATGCTTTAGTTTATGCAGACAGTAAGTTCAATTCCGCCGTATTAAAGGGGCTCCCTATAAATACAGCTTTTACTGTGCTAAATAAAGTGAACGGTACAGATGGGACTAATTGGTTACATATTAAAGCAGGAGCAGTAGAGGGTTGGATTCCTGACTTTGAGGTAAGTGATAATATTCCTACAAAATACGCAACAAAAGCGTCTACTGTATTCAGCAGTGCAAGTGCAACGTCTAAAAAGGTAGAGTCTGTCACAGCAAGCTCGCCTTTAAGAATTTTACGTTCTTTAAATAGCTGGTTGAACGTTGAAACACAAAGTGGTAAACGTGGTTGGATTCAAGCATCTTTAGTATCCGATGCATCACCAGTATCCCTTATTAATGGAAGAACTGAAGTACGTAACGGACAAAATTATTTAGTATGGACTAAACCTACTAATTTTAAGATAACTTATACAATGCCATCTGCAAATGTATTAAAAATTAACGGTAATCTATCTAGTATTAATACAATTGCTTCCGGATTAAAGGGAGTAAAAAGTATGAAGGTAGATCAAGTATCTGGCGGTACCTCTGTATTAACTGTTACCTTTGATCCTAACTATACTTATACAATAAGAGATTACGATAAAGAGTTAACGATTAAGGTAGTTGCAAAGGGCTTAGCTGGGAAGAAAATAATTATTGATGCTGGTCACGGAGCGAAAGACCCGGGAGCAGTGGGTCCTAAAGGTACTCGCGAGAAGGATGTTAACCTTGGTACAGCTAAATTCTTGAAGGCAGAGCTAGAGGCTGCTGGAGCAATAGTAACTTTAACACGTAGTACGGATGTATTTTTAGAGCTAAAAGAAAGAACTGATATTGCTAATGCTTCAGATTATGATGCATTTATCAGTATCCATTCGGATTCATTCTCATCTACATCTAAAGGAACTACTACTTATTACAATACGTCAGTTAACTTTAACGGTCCAAAGAGTTTTACACTAGCGAAGAGCGTCCAAGCAAATCTAGTGAAAGAAGTTGGAACATATAATCGAGGCGTGAAGCAGCAAACATTCTATGTTAACCGAATGAATGAGATTCCTTCCGTGTTAGTGGAGCTAGCTTTTATCTCTAACCCTTCTGAAGAGGCATTATTAGCTTCCGATGCTTTCCGTAAAAAAGCAGCAGTAGGTATTCGTAAAGGATTACAAGACTTCTTTAATCAATAATTGTTAAGTAATAGGGAATTATGCCGATAAATATCCTAGGAGTGATTCCTAGGACATATCGGCCATTTTTTTGGATAAATTCTTTGTCGAAATATTGGGTCATTAGTCATTAGTCATTTCTAGCGATAAAACAATAAAAGATAGGAAGGAAGAAAAAAATGAAAAAGAAAATACTAACAACGATTGGTGTTGTATTAGGCTTAAGCTTTCTAATTGCAATTAATACACCAGCCTCTACAAAGGCAAATTCTAATCTACTATTAGCTTCGGTTGATTGGGTGCAATCTCAATTGAATCCGTTAAATTCAAAAGTAACAACTTTAGAAAAGAAGGTTGCTGAACAGGACGCTATGATTAAGCAACTGCAAAAAGCAGTTTCAGAGGGTGGCACAGTAATTCCGCCAATTCCATCAACGCCTGACACACCTACACCTGGGACATTACCTTCAGTTGTATATACAAATACTGGCAGCGTGAAGGTTCATAGCGGAGCTACACGTAACTACAAGGTGCTTGCAACATTTACAGCTAACAAATCATTAAATGTAATTGATCAGCATGGTACAGGCGCAAATCTTTGGTACCGAGTAGAAGTATCTTCAACTGTAAAAGGGTGGGTACATTCTGGAGACGTTACAACAACAAAGCCAAGTAATGTAACACCAAGCGCTGTCATTGCAAAAGAAGCAGTAAACATTCGTAAAGGCGCTACAACTAGCTATGCTTCTATCGAACTAGTAGTAAAAGGAACTTCTTTAAAATACATAAGTTCTTTTAAAAATGCAAAAGGTGAAACGTGGTACAATGTTCAATCCCCAAAAGGAAACAAAGGTTGGGTACTAAGTACGTTAACTGAGGTGAGATAATTGAATAAAAAATTTGTAGCAGTATTAGCGGCTGTTTCTTTGAGCTTTGCGTCAGCTAATACAGCACTTGCATACAAGCAAGAGACCTATTCGAAGCAAATCCAGGTCGAGGTACACAATACCTTTACAACTTCTTTGACTTTAAATGGTGTATATAAGTTAGAAAATCTTACAACTAAAGAAATGTTCTTTGCAATGCCCAATACACCTATAACATTTTCCCAAGTCAATGGAGAGGTTTCCATTTATCAAATGGGGGCAACTATGTACTCCTCCCAAGGCTATGCCTTACATGCTGTGACAGGAAATGAAAAAATAGTTGTTTTTAGAGCTCCTGTTGAAGGCAGAAAGGGTGCAACGGCTGATTATGCGGTTGTAAAATCCTATCAACCGTTCCAAGGGGCAAAATATGTAACGGAGTTTACTAATGGGAATGGAGAGCTTTGGTACTCCATTACGGACGAACAAGGGGTATCCTCTTGGGTCCCTGCTAAAGATGCAACTTTATCATCTGTTGTCTCTCAGCCACTTGGTAAGACACCAAACGGCACGCAATATAGAGGAAGCTTCAATGTAGTGAAATCCGGATCCAATGTACAAATTGTGAATAGACTGGATTTAGAAAACTACTTAAAGGGAGTTATTCCAAATGAGTCTCCTGCCTCGTGGCATTTAGAAGCGCTAAAAGCTCAAACGGTAGCAGCTCGTAGCTACACGCTAAGCAAAGCTGGTATCTTAAGTAGCACGACGAAGGATCAAATGTATAAAGGCTATTCATCCGAGCACAAAAACTCAAATGCAGCAGTAGATGCTACGAGTGATTTAGTAGTTAAATATAAAGGTAAACTTGTACAGGCTTACTATTATTCTACTAGTGGTGGAAGAACAGCGAATATTGGTGATGTCTGGAATTCTACACAGGTACCACAATTTGTATCAGTCGATGATTCGATTGAACAATCTCCTTACAAAAACTGGTCTGTACAAATTCCAGTATCTAATATTTTGACGAAGTTTGGTTTTAGACCGACTGATCAGCTATTGGATATTAAGCTGACAAAAGGTGGAGCAAATGGTGAAGTAACAGCCGTAACAGCTGTAACCTCGGCAGGAGAGAAAACTATTACAGGAAATGAAACAGTAATGCGTAATGTTTTCTTAGATGCAAGCAACAAATCCTTGAAGTCAAGCTGGTTTGACGTTGCATTTACAAAACCAACTGGTGGGGGAGTAAATGATATTACTGTTCAACAGGCTAATGGTACAGTTCCTGTGGATTCACTAACTGGTGTTTCGGTTCAAACAGCTAACGGTATTGTAACGATTCCAGAAGGATCAGTAAGCATCCAAACTAGCAGCGGTACTGTGAACACAGATACTGTACAAACGGGCATTCAATCGGTGACAGTCAACGGGAAAGGCTACGGACATCGTATCGGTATGAGTCAATATGGTGCCAAAGCACGAGCAGAGGCTGGCTGGACATACGATCGCATACTCAAGCATTACTATCAGGGCGTAACGATTGAAAAATATTAAAAACGAAAAAAGCAAGAACGTAGAGGAATCAACGTTCTTGCTTTTTTATTTCAAAATGAATAAGAATGAGACTATGCAACGCTTAGGGGTTGATTAAACTTCAATGTGGGGGACAATACTATGCTAATTTGCCATATTATATAGAGTTTACCCCTGATATGACAACTTTAGATTTTGTAATCTCTAACATAAAAGTATTATTATCTTTAAGAATTTACTTATTCTTCGATTGTAGCGGCAGGCGGCGACTCCAACGGGATGAGTGAGACAGATAAGACATCACAACCACGCGCGTTAGCGATGGGTGATGGCTTATCGCTCACCCCGTGGAAAGCGTCCGCCTAAAGCGAAAATCGGCTATTTCTAATTTGTGATTCTATAAATTATCCTACTGTTTCGGACAAGAAATATGATAAGAGTTCTACTAGTCTTCGCTTACATCCTTTTTATCCCACAAGCTAAACAATAAATATATTGCAGCTGTAGCAATAGCGAAAATTACAGCTCCCGTTACGGGCAAGTAGATGGAATCTAGGAAAAACGAAACGGCCATAATGAGTATAAATGATACAATCGTATAACTAAAAAATTTATGGAACTTCTGATGATTTTCAGATTTACCTTCAATCAAAGCATCCACAAACATAATTATGACGAACTCAATAACTCCATATATGATAATCAACCAAATTAGATTCGACCAATGATCATATTGAATGCCAACTAGCAATAGGACTCCAATTTCTGCTGCCATAGAGACAATAAGTGTGCCAAGAACACCAACTATTACTATTAATATACCAAATGCGGTTCCTAAATTTTTTTTCATATAATTTCCCTCGTTATTCGTGATGTCATTTAAAAAGAGTGTAGACAAAGCCAAAATACGAGACTTTGTCTACACTCTACTAGCTATTAAGGCTTTATAAAATTTTGAGTGTAATAAGGAATGGAGCCATGTGTCCATTTCACAAAGTAGACACCCACTCCTACATGGGTGTAGGCAGTGTTTATTACATTTTTTCGATGACCTAGTGAATTCATTAATGCTTCATGAGCAAAATATGGATCCGTGTATCCCATCGCAATATTTTCTCCGGCATTTCTAAATTGTACGCCGCCTTTTTCTAAACGGTCAAAAGGTGACTCACCTTTAAGATTATTATGATTAAAATAATCGTTCTTGCCCATATCCGCACTATGCTTGCGCGCTACATCTGCTGCCTTTGGAGCCGATTGTAAAACTTGAACGCCATGAGCTTTTCTTTCTGCATTGATTAAATCAAATAAAAGATTCTCGTAGCCTGTTTCTAGTGTTGTAGACTTTTTGGGATATAAATTTGGATTATTGTTTATTAGTTGGTAGTCTACTAAGTAAATAGCTGAGATTTTATTGTCGTTATGGACGTCTATGAAGAAGTTTGCTTCATATTTTGGTGTAGAGTAAGTAATAATCTCTACTGGGTACGTATTTCCACTTGTTTCATAGCTTTTACCAAATTTATTCTCGAGCTGACTGATTGTATTGGAAACGGAAATTCCGTTAACTTGAAAGCTTTTATCCTTTGTATATAAAGAAGATATTTTATTGCTAAGTGTACTGATCGCATAAAATTTGTCGTAATTGTTATGGTATATCCCAGTAATTGCTCCAAATTCGTTAGCGACAGTTTTCTTCGCAGCACCGAGCTTATTAGTGACTGTTGAAATGGAATCGCCAATCATAAAAGAAGTGGTCGGAGCAGGTGTGCAATTTAATTGACTAAGTTTAGATTTAGATGGTGTTTGATAAATAATCGATGCATCGTCCTTAATCACTAATCCGCCACCAAGGTGATAATATGTTGACTTGTTAGCATAGACTCGATAATTATCTCCAGGCTTTACTGTTCGGAATGGTTCAAAGTTGCCATTATTGTTTTTATAAATCGTTGTCGGCTGTTGGATAAGCACTCTACCAATCTGTCCTTTTTTCAGCTCAACGCCATCCCAAGTGACTTTATCTGGACAATCAGCTGCAAAAGTAATTGCAGGAGCAATACTTAAGCCGAATAGTAACACGAGTAAAATTGAAAATTTTTTCATCTTTTTCCATCACTCCTCTACCTAATTATAAATCAAACGACATCAAACTCCAAAAATACTTTTTCGACAATGTCGATTTTTGCTTGGCCGTTTGTTATTTCTGTTACCCACTCTAAAAATTTTAACTCATCTTCGGCTTTGGTGTATACATATATTTCCACTAAATCTGCGTAAGCAATATCCTTTAGAGGATAGGCTGAGTTTCTAATTTCATTTTCAACTTTTCCTAGCCATGTATAATCTATAGAAATTTTCATTAAATGATGGAGCTGACATTCTACTTCTCCCGCTGCCTCGATGCCTTCCGTAGTCGCTTTACTATATGCCCGAATTAGCCCGCCACCCCCAAGCTTAATGCCTCCAAAGTACCGTGTAACTACTACGACAGTATCTTTAAGTGCTCTTTTCTTAAGGACTTCAAGCATCGGAACCCCAGCAGTACCACTTGGTTCGCCATCATCATTCGCTTTTTGAATGTGATCATGCTCGCCAATTATGTATGCAGAACAGTTATGATTAGCATCTTTATGCTTTTGTTTGATACTATTAATAAAATCTTGTGCTTCTTCTTCTGTCTCAGCTCGTTGTATATAAGTTATAAATCGGGACTTTTGAATAATAATTTCACTTTGTGCGTATCCCTTAATTGTTTGATAATTGTTTCTCATAATAAATTTCCCTCCTAAATGCTTTGAAACATACTTGTAAACTAATTTTAATTTAATTTTAGTTAATTAGTGCTATAATAGAATTTGTCAGTAAAAATGAATGAAGACTCATGTTAAATGTCTAAAGGAGAAAAAACAGATGACGAACAAGAATCTTGAATTGCAATCGTTAGATGTTATTTTCGATCGAATGGTCGAAGTAATGGATCATTCGAAAAAGGATATATTTATTATAAGCGAACAAAGTCGTCAAAGCTTCGAGGAAATGAAAGTTGAGTTAGAAATAATTCGCGGAAGCATTGAGGCTGTCATTCTGGAAGGAGACTCGCTTGAGGCAAAGTCGAGACTTGCTCGTAATAGATTAGCAGAGGTTTCGAAGAATTTTAACTCATACGATGAACCGCAAGTACGTAGCGCTTACGAAAATGCAAATGAGCTTCAAATTAATCTTTTAATCAAACGTAATGAAGAAAAACAACTGAGACAGCGTAGAGATGAACTAGAAAGAAGGTTGCAAGGACTATTAGAAATGATAGAACGTGCAGACCAGCTTGTCAATCAAGTCAACATTGTCATCAACTATCTTACTTCAGATTTAAAGGAAGTGGGAGAAGCACTTGAAAACGCAAAAATTAAACAGGATTTTACACTGAAAATTATTGAAGCACAAGAAGAAGAAAGAAAACGCCTTTCACGAGAAATCCATGATGGTCCTGCCCAAATGCTAGCAAACGTGTTACTAAGAACTGATTTAATCAATCTTACGTATCAGCAGCGTGGTGGAGAAGAGGCCATGAAGGAAATTATCGAATTGAAGAGCACTGTGCGCGAAGCACTTTCGGAGGTACGTCGCATTATTTATGACTTACGCCCAATGGCCCTAGATGACCTAGGTTTAATCCCGACGCTCCGAAAATACATTGCCACTACGGGAGAATACAATCCCACAAAGAAAATACATTTTCAAACATATGGAGAAGAAATACGAATTCAGCCTAAATTTGAAGTAGCCATTTTCCGTTTAATCCAAGAATGTCTGACGAACGGACTAAAACACGGTCAGTTTTCCGAAGCATGGGTGAAGGTAGAATGGGTGAAACATAAGATGAACATTATCGTAAAGGATAATGGAATCGGTTTTGATCCAAAAGTGGTAAAAGAAAAATCATTCGGCTTGATCGGTATGCAAGAGAGAGTCGATTTACTAGAGGGTTCGATGAAAATTTTATCGACCCCAGGAAATGGAACTACTATTTTGTTTAGTATTCCAATAAATGAGGAATAGAAACTATAGCTGTTTTTTTAATAGGAGGAAATGACCAATGACAAAAATTATCATTATAGATGATCACCAACTTTTCCGTGAGGGAGTAAAGAGAATACTAGACTTTGAAGATTCATTTGAAGTAGTAGCAGAAGGTAGCGACGGCAACGACGTTCTACGCTTATATGAGCAAAACTTACCAGACGTAGTGTTAATGGACATCAACATGCCAACCAAAAACGGCGTAGACGCTACAGAAGAACTAATCGAAAAATTCCCTGAAGCAAAAGTAATCATGCTTTCTATCCATGATGATGAATCTTACGTATCTCACGCATTGAAAACTGGTGCATTAGGCTATATGTTAAAAGAAATGGATGCTGTGGCAATCGTTTCAGCGATTAAAGTAGTAGCTAAAGGCGGCTCTTACTTACATCCAAAAGTAACTCGTAATCTAGTATCAGAATTCCGTCGTCTAAGTGAACGCGAAAACAAAGGAAACTTCCACCAAACGGAAATCCGTCGCCCATTCCACTTATTAACGAAGCGCGAATGCGAAGTACTACAATTACTAACTGACGGACAAAGCAACCGTACAATTGGAGAAACACTATTCATCTCCGAAAAAACAGTTAAAAACCATGTATCCAGCATTCTTCAAAAAATGAACGTAAACGACCGTACCCAAGCCGTAGTAACCGGCATTAAAAACGGTTGGGTTGAAGTTCGATAATACTATAATAGATTAATATAGTGTGTAATATGTATGCCCCTCCAGTTATTTTTTGGAGGGGTTTTTGGTTTTGGGGAAACAGAATTTATAGGGCACAGGTAAGAACCTTGCGGAAACGGGAGACAACCTTGCAGAGATGAGTGAGAACCTTGCGGAGATGAGTGAGAACCTTGCAGAGATGGAGTCAAACCTTGCAGAGACGAGCACAAACCTTGCACAAACGAAAAAACCTTGCGAAGACGGGTTAGAACCTTGCGGAGATGAGTGGGAACCTTGCAGAGATGACGCCAAACCTTGCAGAGACAAGTACAAACCTTGCACAAACACAAAACCTAGGTGATGCCCTAATAATTGCTCGCTCCCCATCTTATTCTTTCCAAACAAAATATCTTTTCCGACCATTTTCATGGCCTTCTATATTTGTAAAACTATTTAATAACCTCGATGCTGTATAGGGAGAGTTTACTAAACAAAAATGTTGGAAATCTTTAACGGTCATTCTGGATTTCACTAGTAAAAAGTATTCTCTAATTGCAGCCTTATGAGCCCCTCGATCAGTCTTCCCACACTTCCCACATTTCCAGGTAGAGTATTGTCGCTGCATCCCCAAAACCCCACACCTTGGACACTCGACTCCACGCACCAAATCTCCCGGATCAATTCGATAATATTCGCATAACGGAGGCATGACATATGGTGATAGACTTCTCTCGATTAAAGAAACAATCTCATTAAACTTACCCAGTTTAATTGGCTCGCTCAAGCCGTTGCTATGCATTTGATAGATTCTCTCGATCATGCTTTCTAGTTTGAAAATTGGATAGTTGGAGGGCTTTTCGCGGATGCGACTGGACTTGGCGGTCATGATGATGGCGCCGGTCACTTTCATGGTGGGACACACATTTCGTAGAAATTCTTTTAGGAAGCGGATATTACGCGTTAATTGAAAATAGGGATTGGGGAAGGGAGTTTCAATTCCATCTACTTCTTTATAAAACTCTTCGTCTTTAAAATACAAATTGCCGTTCATGTTTTTGGATTCAATCACCATACAACAGCGGTCGCTCACTATTAAGCAATCAATCTGTATTTTCCATTCATCCAACAGTAAACCAACATTCGAAAATACATGATAGTTCCCGATTAATCTTAATTCCTCGAGCTTACCAAGTAACCGATCTTCACCGCGCTCACCGGCTTCACTTCGTCTTATATCTTCGGTGACGAACATAAATTGCTCATGCTCAAATGACAATCTTTTTAATAAAATCTTCTGTGTTGGGTACAATAAACTTATTCACCTCCATTCTACATATATCTTACTTCAAACGTCTGAAAATTTCATTATTTTGAATATCGAAACTTATTCGTTGAGTTTTCGTCCTAACTATGACAAAATAACCAACAGCAGGAGGGAAACAGATGAGACTTATAATACAAGGACTTACTCTTGCGGCACTTACACTAGTACTTGCTGCATGTAACGATAAAGAAGAAGTAAATTCAGAGGCGGGATCTGTAAATGATGGTGCTCCATCACAGTCAGAATCAGCACTAGATCATGGTGTTAAGGACAAATCAGACGTAGGCTTCGAAATGTCTTCTGACGGCAATGTGGAAGAAGCAACGAATGTCCCTGAAAAGGAAAAAACTGCAGTATTAAATGCATTCAACGAATATATAGAAGCATTTAACGAAGAGGATATCGACCGTTATTTGAGTGTAATCTCTAAAAAACCAGAGGGCTTCAACTATGAGGACGATAAAAAGATGGTAATCGAAACCTTCGAAAATTATGATACGGTGCGTACAGCCGAAGATGTGACGATTATCGAATATAATGATAAAGAAGCGCAGGTTTACTCTAATCTTCATATTGCCCTTCATGAGCCAGGGTCAGGCGCAAAGCTTGATCGAAATGGTCGCCAGGTGACTGTTTTTGCGAAGGAAGAAGGCAAATGGTTGGTAACAAGTGTCTATTTCATAGGCGAAACATCTGAATAATGAACTACTTCCCCAACGTATATGATAAATATCATGGTTGGGGTCTTTTTATGCTTTCTTTTCCTATCCAGATTAAGTAAACTAGAGTTAGGAGAGTGATTTCTTATATGACGAAAACGGTAGTAGTAACGGATAGCACAGCGTATATCCCTGAAGAAATACGAGCAAGCTTGAATATTCAAATGGTTCCTCTTAGTGTCGTAATTGGAAACGAGACTTATAGAGAAGAAATAGATATTAATACAACCGAATTTTACGATAAAATCAGAAATGAAAAAGCACTTCCAAAAACCTCACAACCGTCTCTAGGAAACTTCGTAACCACGTTCGAAAATTTGGAGAAAGATTATGACTCCATCATTTCGGTTCATCTATCTAGTGGTATCAGCGGGACATTAGCTGGAGCAGAACAAGCGGGTGGAATGGTAGAAGGAATCGATGTCCACACATTCGATACAGAGATTTCCTGTATGGTACAAGGCTTCTACGTAATACGTGCTGCCGAAATGGCACAGGCAGGAGAAACGCCTGAAGCAATTCTTCAAGAGCTGAACAAAATGAAGCAATCCATGCGTGCGTATTTCATGGTAGATAACCTGGATCATCTTCACCGCGGAGGTCGTCTAAATGGCTTTGAGCGTGTTATTGGTTCAGTTCTTCAAGTGAAACCAATCCTTCATTTTGAAAATAAAGTCATCGTTCCTTTTGAAAAAGTTCGTACGCGCAAAAAAGCGATGAAGCGAATTGCAGACATGCTAGAAGAAGACGCTAAAAAATACGATAAAATAAAGGCAACTATCATTCATGCAAACAACGAAGAAGAGGCTAATGCATGGAAGATACTTCTCGAGGCAATCATGCCAAACGTTGAATTTACGATTAGCTACTTTGGACCGGTTATCGGTACGCACCTTGGAGAAGGATCCATGGGGCTAGGCTGGTACCACATCGAGTCGTAATGATGAACGAGCAATTACAACAATTTCTCACTGGACGAATTTGGCTTCGCGCACACACACCATTTCCGCGCGAGGTCATTGACGACCATATCCGCGCCGGTCATATTCACCTCAAGCCAGGAATAGAAACAGTACAATCCCACTCAATTTTCCAATCAAACAAGCACATCTGCAATCGATGCCACAACACAAACCCATCCCTATTTTATTCATTTCCATGTTCCCGTTGTAATCAAATCTGTACCTATTGTCGCCATTGCATCCGCATGGGACGAGTTAGTAGCTGTTCTGAGCTAATGACGTGGGCAAAAGAGCCAGCAATCCGAACAACTAAAGACATTTTTAATTGGAATGGTCAGCTGACACCACTCCAGCAAAAGGCGAGCGAGGAACTTCTACGCAGTGTCCAAAACAACCAATCTCACCTATTGCACGCGGTATGCGGAGCAGGAAAAACAGAGCTACTCTTCCCATCGATCTATGCCTCTCTACAGGCTGGTAAACGCGTATGTGTTGCTGCGCCAAGAACAGATGTCATTTTAGAGCTGTTCCCCCGATTTCAAAAGGTATTCCCTAAAACAATTATTCATGCCCTTTATGGAGGAGCACCAGACCAGGAAGGCTTTGCCACATTAATTTTAGCAACAACTCATCAGCTATATCGCTTCGAGCGGGCCTTTGACGTAGTTTTTGTAGATGAAGCGGATGCCTTTCCTTACTACGCAGACAAAACGCTTCAGCAGGCCGTTGTTAAAGCAGCAAAGCCAGAAGCCACTATACATTATGTGACAGCCACACCCACAGATTCCCTACAAACAACCAATCAATCCATTCTTTCCAGACGATATCATGGTCATCCTTTACCAGTTCCGCGATTCGACAGCCTTTGGGGCTACACGAGACAATTAAAAAAAGGAATCGTACCAAAAAAACTGCAGCAATGGATGGATGATAAAATACAAAACAACATCCCATTTCTCGTATTCCTACCGACAATAGAAATGCTCGATCATTTCCCTGGCGATCTACCTCGCGTACATGCTGAGCATCCTGAGCGAAAGGAACGGGTCATGCAGCTTCGGGAAAAGAAAGTGCCGGGTCTATTAACAACGACGATTCTAGAAAGAGGAATCACGATAGAAAATGTTCATGTTGCGGTAGTGGGAGCAGAACAGACCATTTTCACTGCTAGCGCACTAATTCAAATAAGCGGAAGAGTAGGGCGTTCTAGCTCCTATCCTGACGGGGACATTGTCTTCTTTCATCACGGGATTAGTCACGCAATGGATGAGGCAAAAGAAGAGATTGAGAGGTGGAATGAGCTATCATTTGTTTAATTTGTGGCAGTAAGTTTACGGTTCCTACCACTTGGAGAAGGTTATTCCTCTATGAAACGGAGAGTGCTTGCTGTGATCGATGCCAGCGAAAATTTGAAAAAGCCGATACTGTATTTGATTTCTCCGATTTTATTGGAACGAAGTACGAGGGAGCCCTCGATCAAGTCAAATCACTTTACACGTACAATGAAGCGATGAAAGACTTTCTTCACCAGTATAAGTTTTTACAGGACGTTGCACTTGCGAACGTATTTGCGGGTGAATTAAAAACACTGCCATTACAGGGGGTAGTTGTCCCGATTCCAATGCACCCAGAGAAATTAAAAATCAGAACCTTTTCTCAAGTGGAGGAGTTATTAAATCATGCAGAAATACCATTCCAAAATCTCCTTACGAAAGTTAATTCCAGTGAGCAAGGAAAAAAATCTAAGAAGGAACGCTTGGAGGCTGAGACTTTATTCGAACTAATCCACGAGGTAGAAGCCACACACTATATTTTATTCGATGATATATACACGACTGGTGCAACGGTCCACCAGGCAGCCAAGTTATTGAAAGATGCTGGTGCAACGAGTGTGGAGGCTATCACTTTAATAAAAGGCTAATCTGCCGATATAATACATAACGAGCAGAAATAGTGGAGGTATGGTCATGGGAGAGCTAAAGAATTGCCCGACATGTGGCGAGTTTTTTAACTATACTGGGTTAAGAGAAGTATGTAATCCTTGTGCAATGAATGAAGAAAAGCAATACGAAATCGTCTATCGATTTTTAAGAAAACGAGAAAATCGTGCAGCTACCGTGGAACGAATCGTAGAAGCAACCGGAGTGGAGGAGTCGCTTTTACATAAATGGGTTCGTAAAGGGAGACTACAGCCAGCGATGTTCCCGAATCTTGGGTATCCATGTGATAGCTGTGGTAAATTGACTCAAGTAGGGAAGCTCTGTGGGAAATGCACAGAGGAGCTAAAGTCAGGTTTACGCCAGTTTGATGCTGCAAAAGAATTCCGAGATAAAGTAAATAACCAAGAAGCAGTCTATTATAAGGACCAGAAATAACTCTCACCTTGTGTGGGAGTTTTATGTTTAGGTCAAATTACTCAGTTAATAAATCTAAGTGTCTTATAATAAGGCACATTTACTATTCCAATCATTTCCTTCAAAAGAACTCTAAACACTCGCGAAAATAAACCGAAATAAACAATAGACAATTTTATGAACGAAAGGGGAATGTATATGAAAATCACCAACCATGGTGTTAATCAAATCAATCCATACCAACGTAATCAAATGCAAGTAGGGAAAACTCAAAATACGATCAAGCAAGCCGCTGACCAACTTGAAATCTCATCCGCAGCAAAAAGCATGCAGACGAAATCACCGATAGAGGTGAATCAAGCAGAGCGCGTTGCAGCTCTTAAAGCAGATATTGAAGCAGGCACTTACAAAGTGGATGCGAAGCAGCTAGCGACAAATATTTTAAAATATTATCAAATCTAAAGGAGACCGAGCATGTCCATCGAAAATATTCTGCACTCTCTAATGAACTTAAATATGCTTCACAAAAGTTTGTTAGAAATTGCATACAAAAAAACAGAAGCCATCAAAACGGGGGACATGGACAGTCTTAACCAACTGCTCAAGGACGAGCAGGCGCACGTAGCCGGTATTTCTCAGCTAGAGCAACAGCGTCAATTAGGGGTAACGGATTACCTTCGAGCAAAAGGAATTGCTCCGATCGACAACCCAACTGTAGCCCATGTCTTAGAAAACACCAACACCGAGAAAGAAAAGGAGCAGCTAAGCGCTGCACGCAACCAGCTTCTTCTCACATTAGGAACACTTAAAGACCAAAACGACCTAAACCAAAAGCTAACATTCCAATCACTGCAATTCGTCAACATAACATTAGATATGCTACGACCAAAACCAGACCAAATAAACTACTCGAAGAACGTTGTAAAAGGTCCCTCAAAAGACAAAACATACTTCGACTCACAAGCATAGGAGGCTGACCAATGGGCTCTACATTTATGGGACTAGAAACAAGCAAGCGCGGGCTACACACACAACAATCCGCTTTATATACAACAGGACATAATATCTCAAACGCCAACACGCTCGGCTATTCTCGCCAACGAGTGAATATGGAAGCTACTATAGGCTATCCAGGAACAGGCTTAAATGCACCAAAAATACCTGGTCACCTTGGGACAGGTGTTCAAGCGCAATCGGTTCAAAGAATAAGAGACGGCTTTATCGATACGCAATATCGCCAAGAAGCAAACAAATTAGGCTACTGGGAATCGAGATCATCGGCCATTACACAATTGGAAGATGTATTAAATGAACCTTCGGATTACGGTTTAGCAAAATCAATGGACGAGTTCTGGAGATCCCTACAAGATTTAAGCGTAAATCCAGAAAACGGTGGAGCACGTGCAGTGGTAGTTCAACGAGGAATAGCAGTAGCTGACTCCTTTAATTACATGCACAAATCAATCACACAAATTAAAGAAAATGCTGGTAAAGAAATAGGAATATCCCTAAAGGATGTAAACTCTATTTTGCAGCAAGTAGCAAGTCTAAATGAGCAAATCAAAGCTATTGAACCAAACGGTTATATGCCTAATGATTTGTATGACGCTCGGGACACTCTTTTAGATGAGTTGTCCACATATCTCCCTATTGAAACTAGTAATACTAAATCAGGTGGGAATGCCTTAGCGATAGCGGAAGGTTCAGTTAATGTTTTTTTGAAATTAAAAGACGGTACCTCCTTAAAATTGGTTGATGGAAAAGATTCTGCTGAACTGCGTACTTTTGGACCGAATAAAGAAACTGATGGAATTACTCCAACCGGTACCATAGAAGGCTTTTATATTGTTAAAGTGGATGCTAATGGGAATGATATTAATCTAGCAAATGAATGGACAGATCCAACACCAGTTAATCCGGTACAACAAACAATTACTAACTTCAGTGACCTTGGGAAACTGAAGTCGTTGGTCAACTCTTATGGATACGCTACAGGGGATGTGACTAAACCAGAAAAAGGTCTATATCCTGAAATGATTACAAAGTTAAATGATATGGCAAAAGCATTCGCAAAGGAGTTTAATAAGCTACATGCAGAAGGAACTGATTTAACAGGTGATCAAGGTGGTAACTTTTTCGTCCAAAAAGATATTTTAAATGGAACAGACATCACAGCCGAAAATATTTATGTTTCGAAAAATTTAATAGATGACCCTAATTTATTGGCTGCCTCAAATTCTGCAATAGGTGAAGGGGAACCTGGAAACGGGAAACAAGCCTTAGCCTTAGCAAACATGAAGTTCGCTAGCCTTGATGATCTAGGTAAAGTCAGTGCTCAAACCTACTTCGAAGGTCTTATCGGACAATTGGGTGTAGACGGTCAGCAAGCTGCACGTCTAGAGTTCAATTCAGCAACACTTCAGCAAGCAGTAACAGAACGTCGTGCATCCGTTAGTTCTGTATCACTTGATGAAGAAATGACAAACATGATTATTTTCCAACAAGCATACAATGCATCCGCACGTATGATTACAGTTGTAGACGAAACATTAGACAAAATTATCAACGGCATGGGCCGTGTAGGATTATAATAGGGGGTACTAAACATGCGCGTAACCCAGTCAATGCTATCAAACAATATGCTACGTAACTTATCGAATAGCTATAATAAAATGGGAAAAGTACAAAATCAAATAGAAACAGGCAAAAAAGTAACTCGTCCTTCTGATGATCCCGTAGTAGCAATGAAAGGAATTGGCTACCGAACTGCATTAGACAAGGTAGAGCAATTCCAGCGGAACATCGGAGAAGTAAACAACTGGTTAGATAGCTCAGATGATGCTTTTGATAAAGTTGGTTCAGCGTTACAAAGAGCTAACGAATTAGCAGTTAAGGCTGCAAATGGAACGACAACAGTAGACGACCAAGAAAAGATTAAAAGTGAACTAGATCAGCTAAGACAACATATTCAAAACATAGCGAACACAAAAGTAGGGGACAAATACATTTTTAGTGGCACGAAAACAACTACAGCGCCATTTGATACTTCTGCTAATCCACCTGCTTATGTAGAACTTAACGATGCTGCTGGAAATCCAATAAACCAAGGTTTTATAAAGGATGTTGAAATCGAAGTATTTGATGGGATAAATCTTAAAGTTAATACAAACGCAATAGATGTATTTAAAAATATTGATCAAATGTTCCAGGATATAAAAGATGGAACAGTTGAATTTTCAGAAGCAATTGGAAAAATTGATAAGCAAATGAATGATATTTTAACTACACGTGCAGACATTGGCGCAAGACAAAACCGCGTAGAACTCATGGATGATCGTTTACAATCCCAAGAAGTAATAGCTACTAAACAAATGTCGGAAAATGAAGACGTTGATATGGAAAAAGCGATTACTGAAATGATTACCCAAGAATCGATTCACCGAGCAGCACTATCTGTAGGCGCGCGAATTATTCAACCAAGCTTAGTAGACTTTTTACGATAATGTAAATTAAACAATAACAAAAGCGTTTGGACAACTTGTTCCAAGCGCTTTCTTTAGAGGGGGAGAATAAGTGAACATCCCAAAGCTTCAAGTACAGTCAACAAAAGCAATAATTGGCTTAACTACTCAAAAACCTGTACAACAAATTGAGCAGCCAGTAGCCAACCTAGATATCCAACAACCAAAAGCTATACAAACAATGAAAACAACCAAACCACAGCTTACAATTGACACGGAGCAAGCTCGTGCAGATATAGACTTAAAAAGTGTTAAAAGAAGAATAGAAGAGTTTGCTGCTGAAGGTAAACAAGGTGTTTCAGAAGGAATCGCCAGGCGTGCCCAACAAGGAAACGAGCTGATGAAGATTGAAAACGGTGGAAATCCAATACAAGCACAAGCTAAACAATCAGGCAGACAACCATATACTTCACTAGGTATTAAATTTGTACCGTCTTACGGTAGTGTAAAAGTAAATTTTGAGCCAGGTAGCGTAGACATACAAACTGAACCACAAAAAGTTATAAATAATACGACAATTAATAAACCAATTCATAACTACACACCAGGAAAAGTAAAAATAGAAATGTTTCAACATGCATCATTAACAATCGATTGGCTTGTATAATCGATAGAAGGAGTAAATAAATGAAAATAAACACTGCTTATATGGGTGAAATAGAAATTGAACAATCTAGTCTTATGACATTTGAACACGGTATCCCAGGTTTTGAAAACGAAAGAGAGTTTGCTTTAATTGCAATTGAAGACAATGATGCATTTCAAGTGTTGCAATCCATTCAGACCGAAGCATTAGCATTCATTGTAACTAATCCATATACAATTACCACTAACTATAACTTTGAACTAGACGAAGCAACCGTCAACGCTCTACAAATAAAAGACGAAAAAGATGTGGCAGTCTTTGCAATTGTTTCCTTAAAAGAAACACTTGCACAATCTACGCTTAATCTAAAAGCACCTATCGTTTTAAATACAACAAACAAAAAAGCTAAGCAAGTGATTTTAAACAACGAAGAATACGCTATTCGTCACCTTATTTCTTCAGAAAGTCAAAAGGGGTGAGCAAATGCTAGTATTATCTCGAAAAGTAGGAGAAACAATCTGGATTGGCGAAGATGTAGAACTTGTGATCTCGGAAATAAAAGGAGAGCAAGTGAAAATCGGTATACGAGCCCCTAGAAGTATTGAAGTCATACGAGGGGAGTTAAGACAAGATGTATCAGAGTCTAATACAGAGGCCGTAATCATTAATTTAGACCTTTTAAAAAGACTTAATGACTAATTAGAAATTTATTCAAAAAATAAATTTAAAAACTATTAAACATTATCTCTCGATTCCGATATTATCTATGTAAGCAAGAAAAACGGGGTCCGGCCGGCTCGGTTCTCTTGCCCACATACTAAAAACTGCTCACAAGGAAGTGAGCAACACATTCCAAGGAGGAACTTATAATGATTATCAATCACAATATCGCAGCACTTAACACACACCGTCAATTAGGTAGTGCAACAAATGCACAATCTAAATCAATGGAAAAATTAGCTTCAGGAATGCGTATTAATAAAGCTGGAGATGATGCAGCAGGTCTAGCGATTTCCGAAAAAATGCGTGGTCAAATCCGTGGATTAGATCAAGCTTCTCGTAACTCTCAAGACGCTATTTCTTTAATACAAACTGCTGAAGGTGCGTTAAATGAAACTCATGACATTCTTCAACGTATGCGTGAATTAGCTACTCAATCAGCTAATGATACTAATACAACAAGTGATCGTGGCGAAATACAAAAAGAAATCAACTCTTTAACTTCTGAAATTAACAGAATTGGTAATACAACAGAGTTTAATACTCAAAAACTTCTTAATGGCGGAAAAGACTCTAATAAAGCAGCTGTTGCTGCAGGACAAGTTACAGTTGGTGGATTAACATTTGATACTACTGGAGGAGCTCTTGAAGGATATACTTTTAAATTAGGTACTGTAGCAGCTGCAACTCCTGAAGCGGCAGTAATCGATACTGCAAATAAAACAGTCACTATTAATGGAGATTTTTCTGGAACCCCTGCAGTGACTAATGCTGATCTTGCAACTGCTATAAATGATGCGCTAGAAGCAGAAGGTATTACACAAACTGTTCAAGTAGCTGGTACTGCTGTAACTACAACAACTGGCGCTACTTCAGCAGCCGTTGCTGGTGGTGCTGATGCAGGTGCTGGTCTACAATTCCAAATTGGTGCTAATGAAAAGCAAAGCCTAACACTTGAAATTGGTGATATGCGTGCATCGAGCTTAGGAATTACAGGAACAGCTGATACTGCTGGTTTTACAAAAGCAGATTCAGTAACAAATGGTACTGATTCAGCTGTAACAGAAGCGGCTCTTGACGTTTCAACACATGAAAATGCAGCTTCAGCAGTGACTAAGATTCAAACGGCAATTGATAAAGTTTCTGCCGAACGTTCTAAACTTGGTGCAAACCAAAACCGTTTAGAGCATACAATTAACAATTTGAGCACATCTTCTGAAAACTTAACTGCTGCGGAATCTCGTATCCGTGACGTAGACATGGCGAAAGAAATGATGGAGCAAACTAAAAATTCTATTTTATCTCAAGCAGCACAAGCTATGTTGGCTCAAGCTAACCAACAACCACAAGGCGTACTTCAATTACTTCGTTAATCTTCGCCCCACGGCTTAGATTAGCTAAAAAGAAAGAGACTCTAGGGATATTCGATATTCCTAGGGTCTCTATTTATTATGCACACTCATTCTTTAATAGAGGCTGTCTGTATGGAGTTTTATCCTTCAGAATACTAAATACTACGTTTACTAACCTTCTTTCTACTTAGACAAGGTTTGTTTCTTCTTCCTTCTCTCCGCTCCCTCTTTGATTTTACTATGATAGTATTCATATATGATCGTGTTCTTATTTTTTCTTATTTGTTAAAGGAAAGAGAGTAGGTGGCTTGTTACCTAATTTATTTGAGTACTTTCTTTGCGTACCGAACTTTGTTCAAGTAGAGCTATTTCCCCCAATTTAGCTATTTTATTTACATTAGGAAACCTATTAACATTTCCTTTAAAACATTTATATTTATGGTCAGTTTTCAAGAGCTCCAGGTGCACAAAATCAATAGAGATACCAGTTGCCCTAAAGACGTTGAAAAAGTTCTATTAAGCACTAGAAAAGCTAGTAAAGTTTCCCCTTTAATTTAATGAGTCCCCTTTATATAAAATCTCCCAGACCGATATAATATATAAGAGATATAAATATATACAGAGGGGGCAAGAACCAAGTGGTCAATCGAATTTCTGATTCTGTTATAAATGTTCCTTATTCGTCCAATAAAACAACTGAGGTAGAACCAGTTGTAGCCGTGTCTACTAATGACGTTCCTCTTTCAATAGGGATGGGTAATTTAGAACAATTACCGGCGGAAAAAGCAAAAAAAATGACAGATAGTATGAATAAATTTTTAGAATCAACCAATACCGAACTACGGTTCAAATATCACGATGAGTTGGAAATGTATTATGTGACATTAGTAAATTCCAAGACAGATGAAGTTGTGAGAGAGATTCCTTCTAAGAAATTGATGGATATGTATGCGGCTATGTGTGAATTTGTTGGAATTTTCGTGGACAAGAAAATATAAAAGGTTGGTGGTTTCATGCGTATTACAGGATTAGCAAGCGGTATGGATACTGAGTCGATCATTAAAGATTTAATGAAGGCGCAACGTATTCCTTTAGATAAAATTATGCAAAAGAAACAATACATGGAATGGCAACGAGATGATTATCGTTCAGCTAATAAAAAATTATTTGATTTTCGTACATTAACAAGTGACACGATGATACGTCAATCTACGTATATTCAAAAAACGGTAACTAGTTCGGCACCAGACGATATAAGTGTTAAAAATGTAAATTCGACTAGTGACTTTACAGGAAAGATTAACGTAAAACAATTAGCTGAAGCTGCTACAATGCAAAGTACAGAACGAGTTTTAGCATCTGATGCTGACTTGACAAAAAAACTAAAAGATTTAAATGTTACCGTGCCTACTTCTTTTACTATTAAAACAATCAAAGCAGATGGAACCTTAGATAAAGATGGTTACATTGTAAAATTAGATGAAAATTCAACAATGCAGAGTGTATTGGATGATATTAATAAAAACTCAGGAGTCAACGCTTTCTATGATTCTTTTACAGGAAAGATGGCATTTACAGCAAAGAATAGTGGGGAACTAGCTAAAACGATTGCTGCTGATGGAACCATTACAAATAATAATCCATCCGAGATTATTATCGAAGGAGATACTAATAACTTCTTAAAACTTGAAGATGCAGTAGCAACAGATGGTAAGAATGCTATTTTTATATATAACGGTCTAGAAACACAACGCCAATCAAACACATTCCAAATCAACGGATTTGAAGTTTCTCTAAAAAAAGCCAGTAATACAGACATCACATTCAGTTCTGCACCAGACACCGACAAAATTCTAGCATCGGTAACTAAATTTGTAGATGAATATAACAAACTGATCGAAAACTTAAACAGTGAGATTCGTGAGAAAAAATATAGAGATTTCCACCCGCTGTCTACAGAACAAAAAGCGGATATGAAGGAAAAAGAAATAGAACTATGGGAAGAAAAAGCGAAAAGTGGTACACTTCGAAATGATAGTGTCTTATCCAATGCTTTAGGCCAACTGCGCTCCGCTTTAAACTCAGCAGTTAGTGGAGTCGCTGGTGCTGACCGTTTGAGCGAAATTGGTATCTCCACATCTAGCAATTACATGGAAAATGGTAAACTGGTCATTGATGAAACGAAATTACGTAAAGCAATTTCAGATGATCCTAACCAAGTATATGAACTTTTTGCTGCTGATGGCGCTACAGATTCAGAAAAAGGGTTAGCTAGAAGGTTAGTAGCAACTTTAGACGAAACCCGTAAGAAAGTAATCGAAAAAGCTGGTACGGATAGTGCTGTTAATACCACTTTCTCACTTGGACGTACATTAAAGGGCTATGATGACCAGATTAGTCGATTTGAACTTCGTTTGCAAAATATTGAAACTCGTTACTTTAAACAATTCTCAGCCATGGAATCAGTAATACTCCGCGCAAATAACCAATCTTCATACTTAATGAATGCATTTGGTGGCGGACAATAATAAATCTGTTAAAAGCTTTACGGAAAAAGGAGTGTTAGTATGGCTGTGAATAATCCATATCAAGCCTATCAGCAAAATAGTGTTACCCAATCGTCACCCGGTGAATTGACGCTTATGCTATATAATGGCTGTATAAAGTTTTTAAATCAAGCGAAAAAAGGTATTGAAAATAAAGATATCGAATTAAAGAATACAAATATCCAAAAGGCTCAGAATATTTTACGTGAGCTTATGGTTACGTTAGATATGTCTGTACCAGTCTCAAAATCTATGCTTTCCTTATATGAATATATGATTAATTGTTTAGTGGAAGCCAATATCCATAATGATGCTTCTAAGGTAGACGAAGTCGTTGGGTATACGACGGAGTTCCGTGATACTTGGAAGCAGGTTATTCAAATGAACCGCCAAAAACAATATGGATCTACTGGTGAAATATGATTCGTGAAAGCTTAAAGGTTTGGAGAACTAAAACAGAGCTTTTGGTTCGTTTATTAGATGTTCGGGAAGAAGAAAAAAGAGATAAAGTCATCGAACAAGTGGACAAGCTTATTATGGAGCGGGAAGGTTTACAAAATTCGATACAGGCTCCCTATACGGATGAGGAAATGGAATTTGGAAAAGAGCTTCTGCCTCTAGAGGAAGAACTACGAAGTAAGCTTAGCGTCTATATGAAGGATATTAGAATTGCTATATCTGATCAGCAGAAGAAAAAAGTCTCTGTGCATGCGTATATGGATCCCTATAGCAATGTTTACCGTGATGGTACCTTTTACGATAAGAAAAAATAAGAAACCGGCATGAAGCAACTATGCTTATGCCGGTTTTTACATAGAATTGGAGATTATACAATGGAACATTTAACAGAAGAACAAGTACATTTAATCCGGGAGTACCTGGACCTACTATCCTCGATAAAGGAAGGGTTTGAGTACGTTATTGCAAGCTATGAGGACTATTCAAAGACTGAGGCAGATCTTATTCTAAGTGACATTTTCAGTGCTTTTGTGCAAATTATATCGTCAAATGAGGATTTAGAAAAGGTGTTTGCTGAACAAAGGGAAATTATTCTAGCTCTTCAGGAATTCCAACAGGTAGTTGTGGCTTCTGAAAAATTGGCTGGTTTATTTGATAAAACAAATGCGAAGCAAACAATAGTAAATGAAGATATTTTTCCTGCTTACCAAGCATGGCATTCTAAAATAGAGCCACTACTCAGAGGCTATCAGCTAGCTTAACAAAAAAAGATTTAAAAAGGATGTTCTCCGAGGAACATCCTTATTTATTTACGCTTGAAAACTATACTCCTTCAACAACCCCTCAAGCTTCAAAGCAAGACCAATACTCCCATCCACATTCAGCTTCCCGAACATAAAGGCAGAAGTACTGTTCAAATCTCCATTAATCAGCTTTACAAAATCCTTTGAGCTTAATTTTAATGTGCAATCAGCCTTAGTAGAAGTATCGTCTGTTACAAATGCTCTACCGTCTGCGATGACTAATTGTTTAACGGATGGCTCGTCGCCGGATAGGTGGAATTCGTAGCGGACATTTTGGTTTTGGATTGGTGCTGGTTTGTTGTTCATTGTGTTTTCGATTTGTGCCCATGTTTCATTCATAGTCATATCCCCTTTGTCTAAATGAATGGTTATTCATTTATGATTATGACATATTTTCTGATAACTTACGAGCGTTTATTTCCCAGGTAATATTTTGTTGAAAGTTGTGGATGTTACGAAAGTTTTACCGATATAAACAGAAAGGGGGTTTAAAGTATGAGAAAGAAAGTGCTGATTATAGCTTTTATGCTGTTTTTTATTACAGAAAATGCAAGTGCAAGTACGCTTTATGAGGTGAAAAAGGGAGATAGCCTTACAAAGATTGCTAAATTACATAAAGTAACGGTAGCTGATTTACGTACTTGGAACAAGCTGACAAAGGATAATATTTATATTAAGCAAAAGCTTGTAGTACAAAAACCAGCCACAGTTAAAAGTGTCACAAAGGTTGTCCCAGCTAAGGCGGCACCTGTTGTGACAAAGCCTGTTCAAACGGTAGCTGCTCCAGTAGCGACACCAGCTCCAGCACCTATTATTTCAGGTGAAGGACATGCCTATTACCCACTAATCATTGATTTTGCTAAACGTTTGGAAGGTATTCCTTATTTGTATGCGGGAAATACGATGGCTGGGTTTGATTGCAGTGGGTTTATTTACTTCCTACATAATCAGGCTGGTGTAAAAATGGAACGTAAGAGCAGTGAGTCTTATTATTTGGATAGTGTTGTGGTGACTAATCCGGTCCCTGGGGATTTAGTGTTTTTTCAAAATACATATAAAGAAGGAATCTCTCATATGGGAATCTTTTTAGGGGACAATCAATTCATCCATGCAGGATCTAAGGGAGTAGAGATTACTATGCTCGATAATGTGTACTGGAATGAGCACTTTGTATCCTTTAATCGATTTGTTCAAAAGTAATTAAGACAGGAGAATGATTATGAAGTGGACCATTACAAAAAAAATGTGGTTGGGCTTCTCTGCAATTATCCTATTGATGATGATTGTTTCCTATGTTACTACTCTAGCATCAAAAGGGATCAATAGTCAGTACAGGGAAATTTTAGAGGTGGATAGTAAGAATGTGAGTCTGATTCAAGAGATTCAAATGGCTCAAAATGAAACTACCGAAAACCTGTATGATTTTTTACTGACGAAAATGGATGCTTCTAGAAAAGCTGTTAGAACTAACATAGATTCCACTGGAACACTAATGGAGGAACTAAAAAAAGGGATAAATTCAGAGGAGTCTCTGCCGTTCATTGAAGATTATGAAAGAAAATATGTGATGTTTGTAGAAGCTAATGAGAAGCTTATATCCAATCAAATTCTTGTTGATCCAACTCAAATAAATACATTAACAAAAGATGTTAAAACGGTTAATGATAATATGGTGTCTTTGCTAGACAAGATAGAGGAGCAGCTTCAAAAAGATATGGCATCTACAGTAGAAGAGCTGCGAAATTACGAGCGTAATACTACCCTACTTGTAATGGGCATTACGATTGCAGGGGCAATACTCGGAGCAGTGATTGCATTTTATATAGGTAGAAGTATAGCACGTCCGATTAAACGTGTGACTTCTGGTCTTACACAAATTGCAGGGGGCAATCTGCTTGTAGAGCCAATTCTGATTAAGAACAAAGACGAGGCTGGGGAAATGGCCTCAGCATTTAACAAAATGTCAGCCGACCTCCGTATGATTGTTTCGAATGTACAGGAAACGTCTATGCAGCTTGCAGCTAATGCGGAAGAATTATCAGCCAGTTCGGAGGAAAGTTTAGCGAGCTCACAAATGGTAGCAAGCTCAGCTCATGAGCAAATGGCTAGCAGTGAACAGCAGGTACTCCATATGACTACTTCTATGGAAGGGATGTCGGAGCTTTCACAAGGAGTGAATGAAATTGCCTCTAGTAATGGTGAGATGCTTAATTCTGCTAATAATGTCGGAAAGCTTGTTAAACAGGGCTCAGATGTCATCGAGGCGGTGGCACAACAGATGAGCACTATTCATGAGACGTTTAATGAAACAGCAACCAATATGAGAGATATGGAGAAGCATTCTAGTGATATTCAAGGCATTACTACTCTTATTACACAAATCTCAGAGCAAACGAATCTGCTTGCATTAAACGCTGCCATTGAAGCAGCTCGAGCTGGAGAATATGGAAAAGGATTCGCGGTCGTTGCAGATGAGGTACGAAAGCTTGCAGAGCAATCCAAAAATGCTGCTTCTGAAATAGCGGACATGGTAAAAGTGATCCAAGGGGCTACCGAGAATGCGGTGGGTGCAATTACAGTAGGAGAAGGCAAGGTTAAAGAAGGATTAGCGAAAACAAAAGAATCCTTAGATGTATTTGAGCATATTGAAACCGCAGTAGTAGAAGTAGGCTTTAAAGTAGAATCTGTTTCTAGTGCAATTAAGCAAATTCAGATGATTGCCCAAACTGTCACGGAAGGCTCAAGGGATGTTCAAAGACTCGCAGAGATTGTAGCACAAGGGGCTACTGATACTAGCGCAGCAACAGAACAACAGCTTGCTTCCAATAGTGAAATTACGTCTAATGCTCAATCTCTAGCAAATTTAGCAGAAAAATTACAAGATAATATAAGTCATTTTAAAATGTAGGTATAAAGGTTCTATACTTAATTTAAAAAGTGTAGAACTTTTTTATGCCATTAGGAATAAATATGTACATTTATCTATGTCAAAATACCTTATAAAGAGTATAATTATAGAGGCGCATTTTACTCATGTATGAAAATAATTACGGAAAAGGAGTTCCAAAATGAAATTATCAATTTCCAAAAAAATGTGGTTCGGGTTTTCATTTGTTTTACTTTTATTAGTTTTTATAAGTGTTACTTCTATTTTTACTTCCTATGACCTTGCAAATAAGTATAAAGATATTATTGATAAGGATATTGAAAAGATTAATCTAGTATCAGAAATTGAAGTAATTCAAAAGGATATGGCGACTGCTATACTAGAGTTCGTTATGTTTGGTTCAGATGATGCTATCCAAAAATTTGATCAAGAAATAGAAAAGGGATCAGTTGCAGCTCGTGCTTTAATAGAATCGGTAAAGGATGAAGAGTCACAAAAGTTATTAAAGGACCTTCAAACAGAGACTGTACAGCTTTTTGAATCAAATGATAAAATAATCACGTTGAAAAAAAGCAATCAACCCTTTGAACAATATGCAGCAAAGTCAAGCGAGCTTAACGGCAATGCTTTGGCGATTTTAGGTGAGTTAAAACAAATTCAAGAAAAAAATATGCTACAGACTAGAGAAGAATTAGATACATATAATGATAAAGTTAACCTATTTATAATCATATTAGTAATCTCAAGTATTATTATAGGTATACTCGTTTCTCATTTCATCAGTAAAGGTATTTCTGCTCCAATACGCAAGGTGACAGAGGGACTAGAGGAAATTGCAAAAGGTAACCTGAAAGTAGAACCAATCGTTATTAAAAATAAAGACGAAGTTGGGGCAATGGCAACTACGTTTAATAAAATGACAAGTGATTTACAACGTATCGTCTCTAACGTTCGCGATTCCTCTATGCAGCTTGCCGCTAATGCAGAAGAACTGTCTGCAAGCTCAGAGGAAAGCCTAGCATCCTCTCAAATGGTGGCAAAATCTGCAGAGGATCAAATGGCAGCAAGTGAAGAGCAAGTGAAGCATGTTGAAAACTCTGTGCAATCTATGGCTGAAATGCAACAAGGCGTATCAGACATTTCACAAAACAACAAAGAAATGCTGGAAGCAACAGATGGCGTGAAAAAGCTCGTTACCAAAGGCTCTACAGTAGTATCTGGAGTAGCAAGTCAAATGAACACCATTCATGAAACATTCAAAGAAACAACAGAAATTATGAATAACATGGCTAAGCATTCCAATGAAATACAGTCCATTACAGCTTTAATCACGGATATTTCAGAGCAAACGAATCTACTTGCGCTGAATGCTGCGATTGAAGCAGCGCGTGCAGGCGAATATGGAAAAGGCTTCGCAGTAGTTGCAGAAGAAGTACGCAAGCTTGCTGAGCAATCCAAAAACTCTGCTTCTGAAATTGAATCCATGGTAAAACTAATCCAGTCCGCATCTTCTGAGGCAGTCAAAGCTATTACAACAGGTGGAGACAAGGTTGAGGATGGTCTTTCTAAGACAACCGAATCATTAGACGTGTTCAATGAAATTGAGTCCAGTGTAGAAGAAGTTGCAGTGAAAGTTGCAACAGTTACTACAGCAATTGAACATATTAAGGAAATGACTAACTCTGTGACTGAAAGTGCTCAAGAAGTAGAAAACTTGGCAAACCACGCAGCAGAGGGAGCAAGTGATACGAGTGCAGCTACCGAGCAGCAATTAGCAGCAACCGAAGAAATTTCAACAAATGCACAAACCTTGGCGACACTTGCAGAAAAACTGCAAAGTGAAGTAAGCCACTTTAAAATCTAATATTTGGGGTAACCCTTAAAAAGGCATTGTCACATATTGTGACGATGTCTTTTTTTGTAGGAGTGATATAGAGAAGTGGCAAAGTGTAGGGGTCTATGGCGGAAGTTCTACAGTTATCAGATGAAGTGTTGTGGGAAACAAGGGAAGTGTTGCAGAGACGTGGCAAAGTGTTGCGCTAACGGGAGAAAGAATTGCGGGAAATAAAAGAGTTGCGGGAAATAGAGAAAGTGTTGCGCAAATCAGTGAAGTATTGCAGAAATTGGTCAAAGTGTTGCGCTAAAGGGAGGAAGTATTGCGAGAAATAAAAGAGCCACTGGCAAGTAGGAGGAGTGTTCCCTAGAAGTAAAGTAATTGCAGTGTTACTTAATAGGAAAAATATTTTTTTGAATCCCCTCTTCTTTTACCAAATCCCCACACATATGCCTCTCACAATCATGTTATGTATAAACAAATTTTAAAATAATTTTTCCTTATACAAAATGCGATATATCGCTATTGTAAGCGATTACAATATAAATGAATATTCGAAACTAACAGAAAATTTAAAGAAATACGGTTGACTCTAAGGTTTATAGGGGTTATGATATCTTCAATATATTAAATATTGCAAGAAAATTCACAAAGTAAGTTAAACAGGTATTTACGAATTTTGCATAGGCAAACGCGTTGAAGCGGTAAAGTATAGGGGCGATAAATATGAGAAGTGACATGATTAAAAAGGGTGTAGATCGAGCCCCACATCGTAGCTTACTTTACGCTACTGGGGTAAAAACAAGAGACTTGGATAAGCCGTTTATCGGTGTCTGTAACTCGTATATCGATATTATTCCTGGCCATATGCATCTAAATAAGTTTGCAGAGGTTGTAAAGGATGCCATTAGAGAAGCAGGAGGTATACCATTCGAATTCAACACAATTGGTGTAGATGATGGAATCGCAATGGGGCATATTGGAATGCGATATTCGCTTCCAAGTCGAGAGCTAATTGCAGATTCAGCAGAAACGGTTATCAATGCACACTGGTTTGACGGAGTCTTTTATATTCCGAACTGTGACAAGATAACTCCAGGAATGCTAATGGCCGCTGTAAGAACGAATGTCCCATCGGTTTTCGTATCAGGCGGACCAATGGAGGCGGGAGTTTCTGCAGATGGTAAGCAGCTTTCCCTTACTTCCGTTTTTGAAGGGGTCGGATCGTATAAGTCGGGCTCGATGACTGCAGAACAGCTTTTAGACATCGAACAAAACGCCTGTCCGACCTGTGGCTCATGCTCCGGGATGTTCACGGCAAACTCCATGAACTCTTTAATGGAAATGCTAGGTGTTACGTTACCTGGTAATGGTACGATCGTTGCTACATCGGATGAGAGACACCAACTGATTCGAGAGGCGGCAAAGCATCTTGTCCGAATGGTCAAGGAGGATGTGAAGCCTCGAGATTTGATTACGAAGGAAACAATCGATGATGCATTTGCACTTGATATGGCAATGGGCGGATCGACCAATACAGTGTTACATACGTTAGCAATCGCTCACGAGGCAGAAATTGAGTATAACGTCAGTGAAATAAATGAAGTAGCTAAGCGAATTCCTTATTTATCTAAAATTATGCCAGCATCTGATTACTCCATGCATGATGTTCACTTAGCTGGAGGAGTCAGCGCCATTATAAAAGAGCTTTGTGAAATACCTGGAGCGGTTCACCCGGATCGACTAACGATTACTGGTAAGTCACTCTATGAAAATGTGAAAGACTGCGAGATTAAAAATGAGCAGGTGATTAGAAGAAAAGAAAATCCTTATAGTCCAGTAGGTGGGTTATCCGTCTTATTCGGAAACATTGCACCAGAGGGCGGAGTCATCAAGGTTGGTGCGGTCGATCCTTCTATTAAGGAATTCACTGGTGAGGCAATCGTCTTTGATTCGCAGGAGGCTTCACAAGAAGCTATTGATAATGGAACGGTCAGAGAAGGTCACGTAGTCGTTATTCGCTACGAGGGTCCAAGAGGTGGTCCAGGAATGCCAGAAATGCTGGCACCGACATCGGCGATTCAAGGTCGTGGATTAGGAACAAAGGTGGCACTGATTACAGATGGAAGGTTCTCAGGTGCTTCCCGAGGAATTTCTATCGGGCATATCTCTCCAGAGGCTGCTGACGGAGGACCGATTGCTTTAGTAGAAAATGGCGACATAATCGCGATTGATCTTATTAATAGAACGATAGAGTTACAGGTGAGTGAGGAAGAGCTCGTTAGAAGAAGAGCAGATTTACAACCATTTGAACCAAAGATTAAAAAAGGATATTTAGCAAGGTATTCCAAGCTCGTTACATCTGCAAGTACAGGTGGCGTGATGAAAATATAAATATTGCTGTAAATCTATGATGAGGCAAAAGTTAAAGGAATTTTGTATTCACAGAGAGCCGGTAGTGCTGGGAGCCGGCAATACAACCTTTAGCGACATCCCCTCGGAGTGAGGTGTTGAACGGGATTATCCCTTTTAGATACTTCCGGGTGTAGTAATAAGCTACTCTCGTTAAAAATGGACGTTCGATGCTATGTCGTTTGTCTGCGAGGTAGCGGTTGCGCTACGAATTAGGGTGGTACCATGAAAAGAATTTCATCCCTATACAAAAGAACGATGGTTTCTTTGTGTGGGAGGAAATTCTTTTCTTTTTTATTAGATAAAAACTGGACGATTTGAGGAAGAGGAGGAATGATGATGAAGTTAACTGTAGAAGCGGAGCAATTGTTAGAGGAGCCGGCGACCAGTATAGCTGTCCCGGAAAAGAATGGTGCAGACGTGTTTATCGAGACGCTAAAAAGGCACCAGGTGGAAGTAGTATTTGGATATCCAGGTGGTGCAGTCTTACCGATTTATGATGCACTGCATAAAAACCCGATTAAGCATATTCTTGCCCGTCATGAGCAAGGAGCAATACATGCAGCAGAAGGATATGCACGAGTGTCTGGGAAAGTCGGAGTGGTGATTGCAACATCGGGCCCTGGTGCTACAAATGTGGTGACGGGGATTGCAGATGCAATGATGGATTCGATTCCATTAGTCGTATTTACTGGCCAGGTCGCCACAACCGTTATCGGAACAGATGCCTTCCAGGAGGCAGACATCATTGGAATCACACAGCCAATTACGAAGCACAATTACCAAGTAAAGGATGTAGCAGATTTCCCAAGAATTATGAACGAAGCATTTCACATTGCTTCCACAGGTCGTCCAGGACCAGTAGTCGTCGATATACCTAAAAATATAGCAACAGGTATTTTCACCCCAAGGGAAGGGGAAACGGAAGCAGTTAATTTACCAGGCTATCAGCCAACTACTACGCCGAACTTCCTGCAAATTCAGAAGGCGGCTCAGGCAATCTCTACAGCAAAGCAACCATTAATATTAGCGGGAGCAGGAGTTTTGTTTGCAAACGCCTCAGAACAACTAAAGGAGCTAGCAGAAAAATACCAAATACCGATTACAAATACGCTACTAGGGCTAGGTAGTATCGAGGGAACACATCCTTTGTTTCTAGGAATGGCCGGTATGCACGGGACATACACAGCGAATATGGCCATCCAAACATGCGACCTACTCATTAACATAGGAGCAAGATTCGATGACCGTTTAACAGGGAATTTAAATTACTTTGCTCCAAACGCGAAAGTGATTCATATCGATATAGATCCAGCTGAAATCGGTAAAAACGTACCAACCGAAATACCGATTGTTGCGGACGCAAAAGAGGCATTAGAGGCCCTACTCCATCAAAATGCACCAAATGGCAACACAGCAGCTTGGCTAGAGAGCTTAAAGGTCAATCAAGAGCAATACCCATTACACTATGATGCAAGTGGAGATAGGGGACTACTTCCTCAGCAGGTTTTAGAACTAGTGCAGGAATACACAAATGGAGAGGCTGTTGTGACAACCGATGTCGGACAGCATCAAATGTGGACAGCGCAGTATTACAAGTTCCGTAAGCCACACAATTGGGTGACCTCAGGTGGTCTAGGGACGATGGGATTTGGCTTCCCAGCAGCAATTGGAGCTCAAATAGCTAAGCCAGATGAGAGGGTGGTTTCCATCGTTGGAGATGCTGGATTTCAGATGACACTTCAGGAGCTCTCCTTACTCCAAGAAATGCGTATACCGGTAAAGGTCATTATTTTAAACAATCAGGCACTCGGTATGGTTCGTCAGTGGCAGGAAACCTTCCACGGAGAACGTTATTCTCAATCCTTAATACCGGTACAGCCAGATTTTATCAAGCTGGCAGCTGCTTACGATATTAAGGGATATAAAATCGAGACATATGAAGAGGCAAAGGTGCAATTAAAAGAAGCACTCGAGTCGGATGAGCCAGTGCTGATCGATTGCCGAGTAGTCCAAAAGGAAAGTGTCCTTCCAATGGTTGTCCCAGGCACAGCATTACACGAAATGATTGGGGTGAAGCCAGAATGAAACGAATCATTACTGTCACGGTCATCAATCAAAGTGGAGTGCTTAATCGCGTGACTGGTCTCCTGATGAAGCGTCAATTCAATATTGAGAGCATCACAGTAGGTCACACCGAGCAGCCTCAAATTTCTAAAATGACCTTTGTCGTTAACGTAGAGGATGAACAGAAGCTTGAACAGCTGTTAAAGCAGCTCCAAAAACAAGTAGACGTGCTGAAGGTAAATGATATTACAGAAAAATCAATAGTAGTTAGGGAGCTCGCATTAGTAAAAGTAGTGTCTCCACCTTCTGTAAGAGTGGAGATCAATAGTTTAGTAGAGCCTTTCCGAGCTTCAACGATTGATACAGGAAAAAATGTTGTTACATTCCAGGTCACTGGAAACCCAGAAAAAATAGATGCGTTTATCGAGCTCGTCAAGCCTTATGGCATTAAAGAATTAACAAGAACTGGTGTTACTGCCTTTGTAAGAGAAACGCAAAAGGCCGCAAATGCACCTTATCTTTCTATATTGCAATAACAAAACAAACAATCTGAGGAGGAAATGAAAATGGCGAAAATGTATTATAACGGGGATATCAATGAAGGATCTTTAAAGGAAAAAACAATTGCAATCATCGGATACGGATCACAAGGTCATGCACATGCACAAAACTTAAAGGATTCAGGCTTTAACGTGATTGTAGGAATTCGTGCTGGAAAATCATTTGACCAGGCAAAAGAAGATGGGCAAGACGTTTACTCGGTGCAAGAGGCTGCTGAAAAAGCAGACGTAATTATGATTTTATTGCCTGATGAACGACAAAAAGCTGTATATGAGGCAGAAATCGAAGCTGCTTTAACAGCGGGCAAGGCGTTAGTATTCGCTCACGGCTTTAATATTCACTTCGACCAAATCGTTCCTCCATCAGACGTGGATGTATTTTTAGTAGCTCCAAAGGGACCAGGGCATTTAGTACGCCGTACATTTGAATCTGGAGCAGGCGTACCTGGCTTGTTCGCGGTATACCAAGATGCAACGGGTCAAGCAAAGGAATTGGCATTGGCCTATGCAAAAGGGATTGGGGCGGCTCGTGCTGGAGTGTTAGAAACAACGTTTAAGGAAGAAACAGAAACAGATCTTTTCGGAGAGCAAGCAGTGCTTTGCGGTAGTACAACAGCAATCGTAAAAGCAGGCTTCGAAACATTAGTAGAAGCAGGCTATCAGCCAGAACTTGCATACTTTGAAACGTTACATGAGTTAAAGCTAATCGTGGACCTGATGTATGAGGGAGGAATGGCGACGATGCGTTCTTCCATTTCAGACACAGCGGAGTGGGGAGATTTCGTTTCCGGCCCACGCATCATTGATTCATCGGTAAAGGATCGCATGAAGGATGTATTAACGGATATCCAAAACGGTAAGTTCGCGAAGGAATGGATTCAGGAGAACGAAACAGGACGTCCGAAATACAATGCTATCAAACAAGCAGAAGCAGAGCATCCAATCGAAACGGTAGGTGCACAGCTGCGAGAAATGATGCCATTTATCAATGAAGGAAAAAAAGCGAAGAAGGAAGTGGTGACGAGTGGCCAAAATTGATATTTTCGACACGACACTAAGAGATGGGGAGCAGTCCGCTGGGATTAACTTAAACACCCAGGAAAAGCTAGAAATCGCTCGCCAGCTAGAAAAGTTTGGAGTATCGATTATTGAGGCGGGTTTTCCTGCTTCGTCACCTGGTGATTTCAACGCAGTTCAGCAAATAGCGAACACCGTTAAAAATTCAGTCGTAACTGGTCTCGCTCGTTCGATTAAAAGCGATATCGAAACGTCCTGGGAGGCATTAAGAGGAGGGGTTCAGCCTCACCTTCATACATTTATCGCTACATCGCCGATCCATATGCAATACAAGCTCAACAAAACACCGGAGCAGGTTATAGAAATCGCAGTAGAATCGGTGAAGCTAGCACGTAAATACTTTCCATTAGTGCAATGGTCTGCGGAGGATGCAACACGATCTGACAAGGATTTTCTAGTTCGTATTATCAATGAAGTCATTAAAGCCGGAGCTACAACGATTAATATTCCAGATACAGTGGGCTATGCAACACCGATTGAATATGGTGCTTTGTTTAGATATTTGTCCGAGAATGTTACTGGTATTGAGAAGGTTAAGCTTTCTGCACATTGTCATGATGATCTAGGTCTTGCTGTTTCGAACACACTTGCAGCTATTGAAAATGGAGCGACACAGGTTGAGGGCACGATCAATGGAATCGGTGAACGTGCAGGAAACGCAGCACTAGAGGAAGTTGCGGTCGCGTTGCATATTCGAAGCGATTATTACCAAGCGGAATCCGGCATCGTTCTAAAGGAAACTAAGCGTACGAGTCAGCTAGTAAGTAAGCTTACAGGAGTCGTCATTCAGCCGAACAAAGCAGTCGTCGGAAAAAATGCCTTTGCACATGAATCCGGCATTCATCAGGACGGGATGCTCAAAAACCCTGAAACGTATGAAATCATTACTCCAGAGCTAATTGGAGATGTCGCAACCGAGCTAGTGCTTGGTAAGCATTCCGGTCGTCACGCATTCTTTAGTCGTGCAGTGCAAATGGGCTTCCAGTTAAGCGATGAAAAGTTAAATGCAGCCTTTACAGCATTTAAGAAGCTTGCGGATCGTAAAAAGGAAATATCCGATGAGGATTTATTTGTTTTATTGACAGATCAGCAAGTAAGCAGTGGAGAAGTTGAGGTTTACGAATTAGAGGAACTAATCATTAACTACGAAAACAATGTACCGACTGCATCCATCACAGTGAAGATGCCAACTGGTGAGAGTACTACCGCCAAAGGTAACGGTTCTGGTGCGGTAGAGGCGATCTTTAACACATTAGAAAAGCTAGTCAATGGAGAGGTAAGAATTTTGGATTATCGGGTTTCCTCTGTTTCCAAAGGGCGAGATGCTCTAGGCGAGGCAGTGATCAATCTATCGTACAACGGAGCAACCTCTTCTGGAAGAAATGCATCGCAGGATGTACTTAAGGCATCTGCGAGAGCGTACATCAATGCAGTCAATCGACAACTAATGAATGCACATTTTAAAGAGCGTGTAGCAGTCATTCAATAAATAAAACAATGGGAGTGAATGGGATGGAAAAAACAATAACGGTATTACCTGGTGATGGAATCGGTCCTGAAGTAACGGAGGCAGCGGTAAAGGTGCTTCAAACAATTGCAAAGCGATATAATCATACATTTAATCTGCAATTTGCGTTAATCGGCGGAGCAGCAATTGATGCTTGTCAAAATCCACTGCCAGAAGAAACGATCAGCTTGTGCAGTGATAGTGATGCCATCCTATTAGGTGCGGTAGGTGGACCTAAATGGGATCAAAACCCATCTCATTTACGCCCTGAAAAAGGTTTATTGGCAATTCGCAAGCACTTCGGACTTTATGCGAATATTCGTCCAGTGAAGGCTATTCCAGCTCTACTAGAATCTTCTCCACTTAAAAAGGAAATCGCAGAAAATGTTGACATGGTAATAGTTCGAGAGCTGACAGGCGGCTTGTATTTTGCAGAGCCTCGCAAGAAAACAAATGATTACGCATTGGACACTCTAGTCTATACTCGCTCTGAGATCGAGCGAATTGTAGACACGGCATTCCAGCTTGCCCGGAGCCGAAGAGGTAAGCTAGCCTCTGTAGACAAAGCAAATGTACTGGATTCCAGCAAGCTGTGGAGAGAAATAGTAGAAGAGAAAAAACAAGGCTATCCGGACGTAGAAGTAGAGCATATGCTAGTCGATTCAACAGCGATGAAGCTAATCACTAAGCCAGGTGCTTTTGATGTCATTGTAACGGAAAACATGTTTGGAGATATTTTAAGCGATGAAGCGTCTGTGATCACGGGCTCACTAGGAATGCTACCATCTGCTAGTACCCGGGGTGACGGCTTCGGACTTTATGAACCGGTCCATGGCTCTGCGCCAGACATTGCAGGTCAAAATAAAGCGAACCCTGCTGCATGCATTCTATCTGCTGCCATGATGATTCGCGAGGCTTTCCAAATGGAAACAGAGGCTGCAGCCATCGAAGAAGCGGTATTTAATGTACTAAACGATGGTTACTTTACAGGAGACTTGCAGACGAACGGGAAGCGAGTTTTATCCACAAGTGAATGGACTGACAAGGTGTTAGATGAATTAGATTCAGAATTTGTTTCAGAAAGCATTATGTATTCATACGTATAAAAGGAGAGGGACTACATGGCAAAAACGATTATCGAGAAAATTTGGGATGAACATATTGTATACGAGGAAGAGGGGAAACCAGACCTTCTCTATATCGACCTTCATTTGCTTCACGAGGTAACGTCTCCCCAGGCGTTTGAGGGCTTACGCTTAAATAATCGTAAAGTACGCCGCCCAGACCTTTGCTTCGCAACGATGGATCATAATGTGCCAACAAGAAATCAAAAAGAAATTAAAGATGAAATTGCTCGTAAACAAATTAACACGTTACAGCAAAACTGTGATGAGTTCGGAGTTCCTTTAGCAAATATCGGACATCCAGACCAAGGAATTGTTCACATTATTGGGCCAGAGCTAGGCTTAACGCAGCCCGGTAAAACAATTGTGTGTGGAGATAGTCATACCTCCACACACGGTGCCTTTGGTGCCATCGCATTTGGTATCGGTACAAGTGAGGTAGAGCATGTTTTATCGACTCAAACTCTCTGGCAGGCTAAACCAAAAACGATGCAAATTAAAGTGAATGGTGAGCTCGGTATAGGAGTAACAGCGAAGGATATTATCCTAGCGATCATCGCTAAGTTCGGAATTGATATGGGAACTGGCTACATTGTGGAATATACCGGAGAAGCTATTCGGAAGCTTACGATGGAGGAGCGCATGACCATCTGTAATATGTCGATTGAAGCAGGAGCGAGAGCAGGTTTGATTAGCCCAGACGAGACAACAGTCGAGTTTTTACGAGGCAGAGAATACGTCCCAACAGGTGAAGCATTTGAACAGGAAGCTTCACGCTGGCTAGCCTTGGCTTCTGATCCAGAAGCTACTTACGACAAAACAGTGGAAATCAATGCAGAGGAAATCGAGCCGTTTGTCACTTGGGGAACAAACCCTTCGATGGGCTCTGGAGTGTCCCAAAGCATTCCGTATAAAACAGATTTCCAAGAGGCTTCCGATCAGCAGGCACATGAAAAAGCACTTACGTACATGGGACTGCAGGAAGGTATGCCATTGACGGACATTCAAATTAGTATTGTCTTTATCGGTTCTTGTACGAACGCTCGCTTAAGCGATCTGCGCAACGCAGCTAAAATAATTGAGGGGCGCACGGTTCATCCAAACGTCACAGCTATTGTAGTACCAGGCTCGCAAACCGTGAAGAAACAAGCAGAAGAGGAAGGCATTGACCAAATCTTCAAGGCAGCAGGCTTCGAATGGCGTGAATCTGGCTGCAGTATGTGTCTAGCGATGAATGATGACATTGTTCCCGCTGGAGAGCATTGTGCATCCACATCTAATCGTAACTTTGAAGGCCGACAAGGAGCAGGAGCGCGAACTCATCTCATGAGTCCAGCTATGGCAGCTGCTGCAGCTATCGAGGGTCATATCGTAGACGTTCGAAAATTTCAACTAGTGCCTGCATAAGGAGGAAAAAACATGGAGCCCATCAATGAAATCAAAAGTATCGTTACACCTTTAAATAGAAAAAACGTTGACACAGACCAAATTATTTCCAAAGAGTTTCTTAAAAGAATCGAGCGCACAGGATTTGGAAAATATCTTTTCTACCATTGGCGCTTCGATGCAGAAGGAAACAAACGTGCAGATTTTATCCTAAATGACGAGCGTTATAAGGAATCCGCTATTCTAGTGGCACATGAAAACTTTGGCTGCGGCTCCTCACGTGAGCATGCCCCATGGGCGATCCTGGACTATGGCTTCCGTGTCGTCATCGCACCAAGCTTTGCGGATATCTTCTACAACAACTGCATGAAAAACGGCATTCTTCCGATTAAATTATCGGTAGAGGAAGTAGAAGCCATTTTAAGTAAAGAAAATTATTCAATAGAAGTAAATTTAGAGGAGCAAACAATAGTGGGTGAGGATGGTGTCTCGTATTCATTCCCAATCGACCCTTACCAAAAGAAGATGCTTTTAAACGGTTGGGATGAAATCTCGCTAACTTTCCAATACGAAGACCAAATTAAAGCGTATGAGGAAAAGAAGTTTGCCACTGTATAAATAGTGAGCCACTAATCTAAAGAGATTAGTGGCTCTTATAATGTCGATGGGCTATGTACATAATAAAAAGAGTGAGATCATGGCATCATTTTTATTTATCACCGCTTGTTGGGGTTTTATCACCGTTCGGAGAGATTTATCACCGTTCGCGGAGGATTTATAACCGTTCGGAGAAAAATATCACCGTTCACGAAGATTTTATCACCGCTTACAGAAATATATGACCGGTAAGGAAGATAAGAGCAGTATAACGTGGAGGTCAATCTCCAAAACTAATATCAGTGCAATGTTTTCCTACAATAAAGAGTAGTTGACTTTAGTAGGTAATTAAAATATAATTACTTACGAAAAGTAACTTAAAAAAGAGGAGCAAATAAATTATGAAATTTCACCAAAAACCTTCTACATATGTCGAGCTTGTCGAGTTAAAGGTAACTGACCTAGAGCAATCACTTAAATTTTACGAGGAAGTAATCGGCTTTAAAGTATTAGATAGACAAGCAAGCAAAATTTGGCTAACAGCTGACGGGAAAACTGCTCTTTTATCCATTGAACAACCAGAAAACGTAGTGCCAAAAGAGCCTAAAACAACAGGGCTTTATCATTTCGCACTACTATTACCAAGACGTGAGGATTTAGGAGCTGTTTTAAGATTCTTTGCTGAAAATGGTATTCGTATTGGAGCGGGGGATCACCTTGTTAGTGAAGCGCTGTATTTAAATGATCCAGATGGAAATGGGATTGAGATTTATAGTGATCGACCAGAAACAGAGTGGAAATGGGAAAAAGGTGCTGTTGCTATGGACACTTTAGGAATCGATGCACCAGCTATTCTAGCAGCAGGTGCCAACACGGAATGGAACGGATTGCCCGAAGGAACTGTAATGGGACATATACATTTACAGGTAGTTGATCTAGAAGATGCAAAACAATTTTATGAGTTATTGGGGTTTGAAGTAGTTACTCCTTATCCTGGCGCTTTATTTATGTCTACTGGAAAGTACCATCACCATATCGGCTTGAACACTTGGGCGGGAGCAGGTGCACATCCAGCCTCAGAAAGCATGACTGGATTAGAGGCATTTAATATTGTTTATCCTTCTATAGAAGAAAGAGAGACAGCGGTAAAAAATTTGCGTGAACAAAATATTTCTGTTCTTGAAGAAAACGAAATTTTTTATACGAAAGATCCATCAGAAAACAAAATTAAAATGGTAGTAAAATAAAGAAAATGCCTCCAATTAGTAGTTGGGGCATTTTTCTTTATGTCCCAAATGCAATAAAAAAAGACTGGAACAACATCCAGTCTTCTTCCTCATTTTATAATGCCTTCAACATTCCACCATCAATTACTAGGCTTTGACCTGTCATATAAGTATTTGCCTCAGAGCATAAAAAGGTAATGACCTTGGCAAATTCAGCAGGCTCTCCATATCTGCCCATTGGAATGATTTGTTTAAACCCTTCTCGCACATCTTCTACGGTTATATCACGCTTTTTAGCTGCAATTTCATCTAGCTCTGTTACGCGATCTGTTTGAATGCGCCCTGGTCCAACGGTATTAATCAAGATATTATCCTTGCCATATTCTCTTGCAATACTTTTCGACAAACCAACCATACCCAATCGGAAGGTATTCGACAAAATTAGACCATCTAATACTTCTTTAGTAGAAGACGAAGAAATGTTTACTATTCTGCCGAATTTTTGTGTTTGCATGAATGGAATAGCTTGTCGAATGGTACGTATATAGCTAAGCAGATTTTTTTCAAATGCTTCCATCCAGTCTTGATCGGTTACTTGTCCGAATCCTCCTGGAGATGGGCCACCAGCATTATTGACTAAAATGTCTACTCCACCAAGCTTAGTTTCTGCTTCTTTAAATAATTGAGCAATATCCTCTTCCTTCGTAACGTCACAAACGGTGTAGAAGATATCTGGATTGGAGCTATGTTGTTTAATGTCCTCCATGGTTACCTTTAATTCTTCTTCATTGCGACTAGAGATAAGCACCTTTGCTCCTTCTTGTGCAAACTGTAAAGCGGTTGCTTTTCCTAAGCCCTTACTTGATGCCGTTACTATAACACGTTTATTTTGGAGTCCTAAGTCCATTTAAGCGCTCAACCCTTTCTTTTCTTATTTATAAGAATATCTTACATTTAATATTCAGATTTGTCAGTGTAAATGATTATCTTCGATTTGATCGTCAATATTTGATGAAACAGCAGCCCTCCAAAGAGCGATGTATACGCTGTTTTTAGTTTGTTAAATATTTTATTTTCATTACTTTATAACTACCTATTTTTTTAGTATGCAGAGATAGATAAAATTATTCGTTTTGTCCTAAAAACAGATTAAGAGAAGATTTCACAGATTTTACATCTATATTTAGCGTAGAAACCATCGACAATTGTCGATGGTTTTTTGTTGAAAACCTTATGTATCAAGGGTTGTCCCAAATTTAACAGGAAATTTCCTTGATTACATTAGACGTCTTTTGTAATGAAAATGTTACATAACTGTAAAATAAAAAAGGTTTAAAGAGTGATAAGATGAATATAGTTAAGTTTTCAGAAAATTTATGACGTCGGAGGAACTACATGAACTTGAAGTCTATATCGCAAAAAGTCATTGGTATAATTATTTTATCTATGCTTTTAGTCACAATTCCATATGCAGCTAATACTGAAGCTTCTAGCTCAATAGATTCATCTGAATTAGTATCCACTGCTAAAAACTTAATAGGCATTAAATATCGCGGAGGCGGCACTACTACTGCTGGATTTGATTGTTCAGGGTTTGTAGGCTACGTATTTGATGATTTAGGAGTTAATCTTCCAAGATCATCCGCAGGTATGTATGCAAAAGGATCAAAAGTAGAAAAGGACGATCTTTCATCAGGGGATTTAGTTTTCTTTAATACATCTGGTAAAGGCGTATCGCATGTTGGCATTTACATTGGAGACGGGAAATTTATTCACTCTTCAAGCTCAAAAGGTGTAAAGGTAGATAAGCTAAGCGATCCATACTATTGGGGCAAACGTTTTGTCGGAGCTAAACGAGTAGCAGATGTAACGATGACTGCAAATAAATAAACATATAACAAGGTACCTTATCGGATTAGTCGATAAGGTATTTTTTTATAGTTTCAATCACACTAGGATGGGTTGCATTTAATATATCAGTGGTTTTCCTTTTCTAAGCCTTATAATTTTTATAGGATTATGGAAATTATACCCACATTAAAGGTTCACTTACTTATGATTACCAACTAAAACTCCAATAAAAGCGGAATTATATTATGAAATATCAAAGTGTTTAAAATCCATAAATAGGGTATAAAAGTAGTAGAAACATTATTTTCATATACCTCTGGCAGTTGAATAACTTCTTGTAAATAAATTCTTTATTAGGCATAATGAAGAAAAATAGAAGGTTATTATTGGTTCCTGTGGGAGGACATGTTATGCAATATAAGAGAAATGAATATTTTCGTTACACATTTGGTGAACCTACTGAAGCAACTTTTCGTCTAATAAAAGACTCGGGAGGTGACCAGCCTGCTGAATTCTCTAATAAGGGGAACTGTCAAATCGTAGATATAAGCCCAAATGGCTTGCGAATGGTCACAGAGCTATCCATTGCTATCGAGCTAATAAAGCGAATCGAGATAAGTTTTATTATTGATGAGACTTCGCTGGATATGATAGGTGAGCTTGTTTGGTGTAAGAAGAGTGTGCATGGTTTCTTCGAATACGGAGTACGATTAGATGGGGATCATGACAAGGAGCAAAGAATTGTTAATGAACTGAAAGCTCGCCGGCGAAAAGAAGTGGAAAACAAACCCAAAGTTGTGACAAGATTCGACAAAAAATAATTATTTTATTTCTTAAAAAGAAGGATATTAAATAGGGATTGTAGAAATATTATATAGAGTTAAATTAAAGGAGGAGTTTACATGCTAAACTTTAACATTCGTGGAGAAAACCTTGAGGTGACTCCTGCAATTCGTGATTACGTTGAGGGTAAGATCGAAAAAGTTGGTCGATACTTCAACGAAGAAATTCAAGCGACTGCAAATGTCAACTTAAAGGTATACAATGACAAACAAACTAAGGTCGAAGTGACAATCCCGATGAAGAATTTAACTTTAAGAGCGGAAGAACGTCATACTGATATGTATGCCGCTATTGATTTAATAGTAGATAAATTAGAACGTCAAATTCGTAAATATAAAACAAAAGTAAATCGTAAAAGCCGTGAGCGTGAAGGTGTTGGAGCTTACTTCGCTGCAATCGATCCACCAGATGCTCCAGTTTCAAATTTAGAAGAAGACGAATACAATATCGTCCGTACTAAACAATTTGATTTAAAACCAATGGATCAGGAAGAAGCAGTTTTACAAATGAACATGCTTGGTCACAACTTCTTCATCTTTACTGATGCTGACTCAATGGGTACTCATATTGTGTATAAGCGTAGAGATGGAAAATACGGTTTAATCGAAACAAACTAAATACATCAATGAAGCTTTCTGTGCCACATATTAATGTCTATAGGGCATCGACAAAAAGCGACAAAGCTCTTCTCGTTACTTGAGAAGAGCTTTTAATATTGGGTAGGAAGTGTACCTGGGGATAAATTGATGTCTAGCTGCTCCGCCTTGCCCCTCGGGGTCAAATGGGTAAAAGCTCCGGTGGCTGAAGAGCTGCCTCCTCGCTTTTCTCCATTTGCCTGTCGGGGCAGAGATAGGCGATTGTGCTTTTCTTGATGTCTAGCTCTACCGTCTTGCCCCTCGGGGTCAAATGGGTAAAAGCTCCAGTGGCTGAAGAACTGCCTCCTCGCTTTTTCCCATTTGCCTGTCGGGGCAACATAGGCGGTTACGCTTTTCTTGTGTTACTCATTTGCGTGAGTATGTAACGAATGGTAAAATGGAGAGTAAGACTAAATGGGAAGTGAATATAATATGCTTAACGTTCTGAATAAAGTATTCGATTTAAATAAACGCGAGTTAAAACGATTAGAAAAAATCGCAGATAAAGTAGAAGCATTAGCAGGAGAGATGGAAGCTCTTTCTGATGAAGCATTAAGTGCAAAAACAGTTGAATTCCGTGAAAGACTTGCCGGTGGAGAGAAACTAGACCAGCTTCTACCAGAAGCATTTGCTGTTGCGCGAGAAGGCGCTAGACGAGTACTTGGACTGTATCCTTTCCGAGTACAAATTATGGGTGCTGCTGCATTAAACGAGGGTAATATTGCAGAGATGAAAACTGGGGAAGGTAAAACACTTACCTCCACGATGTCTGTTTATTTAAATGCGTTAAGTGGACAAGGCGTACACGTAGTAACTGTCAATGAATATCTTTCTAGTCGTGATGCTGAAGAGATGGGTAAATTATATAATTTCTTAGGTTTAACGGTAGGATTAAATTTAAATTCTCTGTCTAAAGATGAAAAACGTGAAGCTTACGCTGCTGATGTAACTTATTCAACCAATAATGAGCTCGGCTTCGATTATCTTCGTGACAACATGGTGCTTTATAAAGAAGAAAAAGTACAACGTCCGCTTCATTATGCGGTAATTGATGAGGTCGATTCAATTTTGATTGATGAAGCAAGAACTCCTTTAATTATCTCAGGACAGGCTAACAAAGCTGCAGCTTTATATATGCAAGCCAATGCTTTTGTTCGTACGTTAACGAAGGAAGAAGATTACACGTACGAAGAATCAACAAAAGGTGTTACTTTGACTGATGTAGGTGTGGAAAAAGTTGAAAAGGCGTTCCGTATAGATAACTTGTTTGATTTAACCCATGTTCGCTTAAACCATGCGATTAATCAATCCTTAAAGGCGCATGTTTCTATGCATCTAGATGTAGATTATGTGGTGCAAGATGGGGACGTAGTAATCGTTGACTCCTTCACTGGACGTTTGATGAAAGGTCGTCGCTATAGTGATGGCTTGCACCAAGCTATTGAAGCAAAAGAAGGGTTAGAGGTTCAAAATGAATCCATGACCATGGCTACTATTACATTCCAAAACTTTTTCCGTATGTATGACAAGCTGTCAGGGATGACTGGTACAGCTAAAACGGAGGAAGAGGAATTCCGTAACATCTATAATATGAATGTTATAGCGATACCAACGAATAAGCCAATTGCTAGAGATGATCGTGCCGATTTAATCTATGCATCTATGAATGGGAAATTTGAAGCGGTTGCTGCAGATATTGCTGAACGAAATAAAAAAGGTCAGCCAGTACTGATTGGTACGGTTGCAATTGAAACTTCTGAAATCATTTCCAAGCTGTTAACAAAGCATGGCATTAAGCATAATGTATTAAATGCAAAAAACCATGAGCATGAGGCAGAAATAATTGCAACAGCTGGACATCTTGGTTCTGTAACGATTGCCACTAACATGGCTGGACGTGGTACAGATATCAAACTTGGAGATGGGGTACTAGAAGTTGGCGGGTTAGCTGTTATTGGTACAGAGCGTCATGAATCTAGACGTATTGATAATCAGCTACGTGGTCGTTCAGGACGACAAGGAGATCCAGGGGTAACACAATTCTATCTTTCTATGGAAGATGAACTAATGCGTCGATTTGGTTCAGATAATATGCGTAATATGATGTCTAAGATGGGTATGGATGATTCACAACCAATCCAATCTAAAATGGTGTCACGTGCGGTAGAATCTGCCCAAAAACGAGTAGAGGGTAACAACTTTGACTCTCGTAAGCGATTGCTGCAATATGACGATGTATTACGTCAGCAACGTGAAATCATCTACAAAGAGCGTAATGAAGTTCTGGAAACAGAAAACATGCGTGACTTAGTGGAAACCATGATTTTCGCTGTTATTGAACGTCTTGTAACTACGCATACTAACGCGGAAAATAAAGCAGAGTGGAATTACAAAGCGATAGAGGATTATATTCAAGCGAATATGCTTCCAGAGGGTGTTATTACGCAAGAAACTTTAGAAAATCTTTCTCAAGAAGAAGTTATTGAGAAGATTAAAGAAGAAGTAATCTCCTTCTATGATGCAAAAGAAGAAGAAATGACAGCTGAACGTATGCGCGAATTTGAAAAAGTTGTACTGCTTCGTTCAATTGACTCAAAATGGATCGATCATATTGATGCGATGGATCAGCTTCGCCAAGGGATTCACTTACGTGCATATGGTCAAACAGATCCGCTTCGCGAATATCAAAGTGAAGGCTTTGCAATGTTCGAGGCAATGGTTGAGTCAGTCCAAGAAGATGTTGCTAAATATGCGATGAAAGCAGAAATTCGTAACAACCTAGAGCGTGAAGAGGTAGCAAAAGGGCAAGCTGTAAATCCAAAAGAAGAAGGCGGTCCTGTAAAGAAAAAACCTGTTCGCAAGCAAGCAACAGTGGGACGTAACGAACCATGCCCATGTGGTAGTGGAGAAAAGTTTAAAAATTGCCATGGAGCAATTAGATAATAGAGATATTCGGAGGAAATAAAAAATGATAGAAATTTCAGTTGTAAGAAATGAATTAGACCGTACGGCGGGCAAGTTAAATGACTTTAGGGGGTCTCTTTGACTTAGAAAACAAAGAGGTTCGTATACAAGAGCTAGAGGAATTAATGACTTTCCCTGACTTTTGGGATGATTCCCAAGGAGCTCAAAAGGTCATCAATGAGTTAAACGCTTTAAAAGGCATTGTGGAGCAATACAACAACCTGATGTCTACACAAGAAAACTTAGAAATGACGTTAGAGTTATTAAAAGAAGTTCCGGATGAAGAATTACAAGAAGAGCTTGGCAGTGAGTTGAAAGAATTTACTGCAGCGCTTGGTGAGTTTGAGCTTCAACTTCTTTTAAGTGAGGAATATGACAAGCACAATGCTATTTTAGAATTACATCCAGGTGCTGGGGGAACCGAGTCTCAGGACTGGGGTTCAATTCTTTTACGTATGTATCAGCGTTGGGCTGACAAACGTGGCTTTAAAGTAGAAACAATCGATTACTTGCCAGGAGACGAAGCAGGTATTAAATCGGTAACGCTACTGATCAAAGGACACAATGCCTATGGTTACTTAAAAGCAGAAAAAGGTGTACATCGTCTTGTACGTATCTCACCGTTTGATTCGTCTGGTCGTCGTCATACGTCCTTCGTGTCGTGTGAGGTAATGCCTGAATTTACGGATGAGATTGAAATTGAAATCCGTACAGAAGATTTGAAAATTGATACGTATCGTGCAACTGGTGCAGGTGGTCAGCATATCAATACAACGGACTCAGCTGTCCGTATCACTCACTTACCAACTAACTCGGTTGTAACATGCCAATCTGAGCGCTCACAGATCAAAAACCGTGAGCACGCAATGAAGCTTTTAAAATCAAAGCTGTACCAATTAAAAATCGAAGAACAGGAAGCTCAGCTTGCTGAAATTCGTGGAGAACAAAAAGAAATCGGATGGGGAAGTCAAATTCGTTCCTACGTATTCCACCCTTACTCTATGGTTAAGGATCACCGTACCAATGAGGAAAGTGGAAATGTCCATGCAGTAGTGGATGGGGAAATTGACCCATTTATTCATGCCTACTTACGTTCCAAAATAAATTAATAGACGGTAAAAAATCCCATGCTATAATAAAATAGTATGGGATTTTTACTATTTTATATGGGGATTGGGGAAAAGTATGAACATTGATGATTTAAAGCAGAAGGATTTATTAAAGAAAAATAATATTCTTTATTTGGCATTTGCATTAGCAGCTGGGCTGGGGCTATTAGTCCAAATCATTATTCAAGCAAAATCTGAAATTATTGTTTCAATAGGTGTACCATTTGTTGCTTCTATCGTTTTTTATTTTTTAGCAAAGAAATCTATGAAAGTAGCTAAATTATTTCCTTATATTATTATTTTAGCTACCACCATGGTTGCATTAAGTACGGCATACTTCAATAAAATAAGTATAGCCACTATTATTTTGGCGTTTTTTGTGCTCGTTTTAAGTAGTATACATAATGACCGTTTTGTTTTTATTTATGGATATGTCTTATCTGTGATTGCACTGTATTTAAATGTTTCAAAGGACGAATTAAACATATTTGATGGACAGACAATTAATGTATTCTTTATACAATTTATAATGGCTTTAGGCGTTTATTTACAAGTGATTCAAAGTAAGTCTTTGTTTGGGAAGATGCAGCAGTTAATGGAGGAAGCCGCCATTAAAGCTCAAGAAGACAATCTCTTAAATGACAAATTACAAAATGCAGTGCATGTCATTTCAACCAATTTAGAACAGATTCGCACAAGCACACAATCAGCTAATGTTGCACAGCAGGAAATGCTTTATGCAGTAGGGGAAGTGAGTGTCGGCGCTCAACGTCAGGCAGATCATGTGTCTGATATAGTACGAAATACTGAAGCAACTAGCAGCTCGGTAAAAGAAATGGCAAATAACTTAGAGTTAATCGTTCAAAAGGCAGAATCTGCTGGACAAGATGCTTCAGAGGGCTCAAAAGTGATGGCAGAAATGACAAAAGATATCACCCAATTTACAATCTTTTTTGAAGAGTTGAATGAAACATTTCAAAACTTATTCGAAAAAATTAATGAAACCAATCAGTTTGCTAAAGATATTCGACAAATTACAGAGCAAACAAATCTATTGGCATTGAATGCCTCTATCGAAGCTGCCAGAGCCGGAGAGCATGGCAAAGGATTTTCTGTAGTAGCTGAAGAGATTCGAAAACTTGCAGGGGTAACCAATCAAACAGTAGAGAAAATAGATGACAATCTTAACAATGTCAATAAATTTAATGAGGCTGCTCTTCAAAAGCTGAAATTAGGGTTAGCACAAACTCACTCACAAGCCGAAACAGCGGAACAATCCAATGAGTCCTTCAAAGGTCTGTTTGAAACGATGAAGACGCTTCAGTCATCATTAACAAGCTATTTAAATGAGATTGAAACAATTGCAGAAAACAGCGAATCCATCAATGTAAGTACAACAGAGTTTGCTGCAATCATTGAAGAAAGCACGGCTACTGTCGAGGAAATCAATGCAACTTTAGTCAATATCACAGAGGATCAGCTTGCTATTTCGGACTACATCGACGAAACCTATAAGGAAGCACAATCTATTAGTAAATAATTGCTGGTAATTAAAGTGTATCTAATTTATTTTAGATGCGCTTTTTTATTGTTTAGGAAATTATAAACTTCTGAACCTGTGGATAAATTGATGTCTAGCTCCACCGCCTTGCCCCTCGGGGTCAAATGGATAAAAGCTGTGGTGGCTGAAGAGCTGCCTCCTCGCTTTTCCCCATTTGCCTGTCGGGGCAGACATAGGCGCTTGCGCTTTTCTTGTTTTGTGCAAGTAGCCTGTTAATACACCATCTTGCTAAAGTTCACAAAAATCCCTTCTGTTGTTATACTATTTCAGGTTGAATAAAAGAATTTACATGAAAGAGGAATAGTAATGACTACTACGACAAATAATAGAATTCATAAAGAAATTTCTCCTTGGATGGCGAATGTTAGAGATTATTTATATGTAATCATTGGTGCTGCGATTATAGCGCTTGGCTTTAATGTGTTTTTATTGCCAAACCAGGTTGCATCAGGTGGAGTTAGTGGGATAAGTACCATCTTAAAAGGAGTTTTTGGTTGGGAGCCTGGGCTTGTTCAATATGCTTTTAACATTCCTTTATTTATCGCAGGCTTAATATTTCTTGGTGCAAAATTTGGGATTAAATCTTTTGTAGGAACCTTAGTTTTACCTGCAGTAGTTTTGCTAACTGCAAGCTGGGAGCCATGGACATATAATCCTTTGTTAGGTGCATTATTCGGTGGTATTACGGTTGGCCTAGGTTTAGGAATTGTTTTTAGAGGCGGCGCGTCAACAGGCGGAACAGACTTAGCAGCTCAAATCATAACCAAGTATACTGGCTTTTCTTTGGGGCGAAGTGTATTACTAATCGATGGCCTAATTGTGTTGAGTGCTGCCGTAGTATTTGATATTGAACAAGCTTTATACGCTTTAATAGGTTTATTTGTAACTACTAAAACAATCGATATTGTGCAGCTAGGATTTAGCCAATCAAAAATGATTTATATCATTACGAATAAACAGGACGAAATTAGAGATGCTATCTATAAGGAGATTGATCGAGGGGTAACTAAACTACCTGCATATGGTGGATATACCAATGAAGAGAAATCTATCCTTATGGTGGTGGCGTATCAGACTGAGTTCACAAAGATGAAACAAGTGGTTCAAACCATTGACCCCACTGCATTTGTAATAGTTTCTGATGCCTATGAGGTATTAGGAGAAGGTTTCAAAAGGTACTAAATTTGGTATAATATGAGTGCATTCATAATGTTGAGGGAGGTTAACTAAATGAATAAAAAATTATTAGCTGTTATCTTTGGAGCAGGTCTTATGCTTGCTGCTTGTGGCGGTGGAGACGACGAAGCAAAAGATACTGGCACAACTGACACTGGTACTACTGGTTCATCTGAAACCGCGTCTGTAGATGCTGAAAAAATTGTGAATTCTAAATGTATTAGCTGTCATGGCGGAAACTTAGAAGGACAAGGTAATTACCCAGCTCTTGCTGATGTAGGTTCTCGCTTATCAGAAGATGAGATCTTAAATGTTATTTTAAATGGTAGAGGCGCAATGCCAGGTAAAATCATTGAAGGCGCAGATGCAGAAGCAGTTGCTGCATGGTTAGCGGAGAAAAAATAAAATCGTGAGACAAGCAGCTACTTTTATAAGTAGCTGTTTTTTTGTTGGAATGAGACAGTGCCCATAGAGTGGAAGTGTCCCATAAGTAAGAGGAAAGCGCCCATAAAGTAAGTGAAGGTGTCCCATAAATGCGAGATATCCGCCCATAAAGATGAAAAGCGCCCATAGGGTTGAGGGAAGTGTCTCATAAGTAAGAGGAAAGTGCCCATAAAGAAAGCGAAGGTGTCCCATAAATGTGAGATATCCGCCCGTAAAGTTGAAAAGCGCCCATAGAGTTGAGGGAAGTGCCCCATAACTGAGTGGAAAGCGCCCATAAAGTATGTAGAAGTGTCCCATAAATCACAGGTATGCGCCCGTAAAGTTGAAAAGTGCCCATAGAGTTGAGGGAAGTGCCCCATAAGTGAGTAGAAAGCGCCCATAAAGTAAGAGAAGGTGTCCCATAAATGCGAGGTATTCGCCATTAAGGTTGAATTACTCTAACTAGTTTCTAGAGGTGTAACTAAATCCCAGCAAATCGCCCGTAAAGAGAGCAAAGTGTCTCCTAAAACTCAGGAATCCGCACTCAACCTCACAACCCGCCCCTCTCATTATCCCATAAATCTCCAATATGCACCCAACTCAATCAATCCCACCCATAATATTACAATACCCTTCACACGACACCCTAAATTCGCACTAAGAAACTCCCCCAAACTCATAGCTTTATTTGTCGATTTTCACAGAATGTTAACTATATTGGAGAAATAAACCTGTAGTTATTAATATTTTCACTGGCAACAAAATATAGCAGGAATTATGAAAGAAAGTGTAGAAATAAAGGGTATAGTCCTTTTGTAACTGAGTAAAAAACACTAAAAAAACTGAAAAATCGCTAATATTTTAGTTTTTCTGACTAAATTTACCTACAAAATGAAATCTATTTGTAACATTAAGAAAGACATCAAGTGTTATAATAAGCATTGTTGTATTTAATAAAAGAAAGTAATTAGGTGGTATAAAATGATAGAAATGACTAAAGTCTATAAAAAATATCCTAATGGTATTGTTGCAGCTAACGGGATTGACGTAAATATTAAGCAGGGCGAATTTGTATACGTAGTTGGACCCAGTGGTGCAGGAAAATCGACATTTATTAAAATGATGTATCGAGAAGAACGCCCAACGTCAGGTACGATCATAGTCAATGGTATGAATTTAGCAACCTTAAAAAATAAAAATGTTCCTTACTTAAGAAGACAGATTGGCGTTGTCTTTCAAGATTTCAAACTACTTCCTCGACTGAACGTTTATGAAAACGTTGCCTTTGCTTTAGAAGTAATAGAGGAATCCCCTAAGGTGATCCGGAAAAAAGTAATGGATGTATTGGAGCTAGTGGGACTAAAAAATAAAGCTAGAATGTTCCCGACAGAACTATCAGGCGGGGAACAACAACGTGTTTCTATAGCGCGCTCCATTGTGAATACTCCTAAACTAGTAATTGCAGATGAGCCGACCGGAAATTTAGACCCCGAAACTTCATGGGAAATTATGAACACATTTGAAGAAATTAATTCCCGAGGAACTACAATTGTTATGGCAACTCATAATAGAGAAATTGTAAATACAATTCGACACCGTGTTATTGTAGTTGAGGGTGGCTTAATCACTCGAGACGAGTACGGAGGAGATTACGGATATGAAGGCTAGAACAGCAGGACGACACTTCAGAGATAGCTTAAAAAGTATCAGCAGAAATGGTTGGATGACATTTGCATCCGTCAGTGCTGTTACCGTTACATTATTACTGGTAGGCGTATTCGTCATGATTATGATGAATTTAAATAAAGTAGCAGACGACCTAGAAAGAGACGTAGAAGTAAAAATTTACGTCGAATTGACAGCAAGTGAAGAAGAAATCACCAAGCTAGAAGAAGACATTAAAAATCTTCCAGGTGTTGCAGAGCTAGTATATGCGACTAAGGGAGAAGAACTAAAGAAACTTGTTATGGATTTTGGATCAGATTTAGAGTTATATGAACAAGAAAACCCATTACATAATGTTTTTTATGCAAAAGCGGTAGATCCTCAAGAGACTGAAGCGATTGCGAAGGAAATCGATAAGTTAGATAACACATTTGAGGTGAGCTACGGAGAAGGTAAAATAGAAAGATTATTCTCTGTACTTAATATGGGTAGAAACGTGGGCGTAGTGTTGATCCTTGCTCTATTATTTACAGCTATGTTCTTAATTTCGAATACTATTCGAATCACGATTGTTGCTAGACGACGAGATATAGAGATTATGAAACTAGTTGGAGCTACAAACTGGTTTATCCGTATCCCCTTCATATTAGAAGGTATGTGGCTTGGTATTTTAGGAGCGATTGTACCAATCACGTTAGTTACGGTGCTTTACTATAATCTTTATAATGCATTACAGCCTAAATTAGAGCTAGGAAATTTATTTAATTTACTAGAGTTTTCCCCATTCATTTATCAGTTAAACGCATTAATTCTATTAATGGGAGTTTTAATCGGTATTTGGGGTAGTTTCATGTCAGTTAGAAAATTTTTACGAGTATAAGAAGGTATCTTGAAAGGAGCAATAAGATTTGAGAAAACAATCCAAATGGATGTTGCGTATTGTTGCAATCGCTGCATCCGGAGCGCTACTATTTAACACGCCAAGCGCTCTTGCCAATTCATTGGACGACCTTAAAAAAGAAAAACAGAACATCCAAGAAAAGAAAAGCACTATTCAATCGAATATTAAAGAAACTGAAACAAAAATTGATACTAACGAGTCTAAAATTGATCAAATTATGGCTCAAATTCAAGAGTTGGATAATAAAATTATGGCAACTGAAAAAAGTATTTCAGCGGTTTTAAATGAGATTGAAAAAACTACAAGCGAAATCGAAGCATTAAAAGCCTCTATCGCTGAGTTAGAACAGAAAATTGCAGCTCGCGATGAATTGCTAAAAGAAAGAATAAGAGCTGTTCAAGTTAGTGGTGGATCAGTCAATTATTTAGACGTATTACTTGGAGCTAATAGCTTCGTAGATTTTATTGACCGCTTTTCAGCAGTTAATACATTGATGGAAGCTGACCGTAAAATTCTAAAAGAGCAGGCAGAAGATAAAAAAGAACTTGAAGAGCAAACGGCAAGCCTAGAGAAGAAACGTCAAGAGCAAGAAGCAAGTAAAGAGCAGCTTGTTTCCTTAAAAGCTAATTTAGATGGTCAAAAATCATCTAAGAGCACATTAGTAGATCAACTAGAAGTTGAACAAGCTAAGCTTCTGGAAGATAAAGAACAGATGGAAACAGAATATGAAGAAGTTTTAAACTTAGATAAAGCGATTCAAGATAAAATTGTTGCAGAGCAAAAGCGTCAAGCAGAAATAGCTAGAAAAGCAGCAGAAGAGAAAAAGAAAAAAGCGGCTGCAGAACGTAAACGTCAGCAGGCTGCTAGCGGATCTTCAACGGCGATTCCTGCCGTTTCAGCTGGTAACTGGACAAAACCTGCATCCGGAAGCTTTACTTCTGGTTATGGATACAGAATGCATCCAATCTACGGTAAAGGAAAAATGCATTATGGTATAGATATTGCCAACAGCACTGGAACACCAGTATTATCGGCTGCTGATGGAGTCGTATCGTATGCATCACCTTTAAGCACATACGGTAATGTAATTATGGTGACACATTCTATTGATGGTCAAACTTTCACTTCATTATATGCTCATTTAAGCAGTATAGGTGTAGGAGTTGGACAAGTTGTCTCTAAAGGTCAACGTATCGGAGCAATCGGAACTACAGGTAATTCTACTGGACCACATCTTCACTTTGAAATCCATTTAGGATATTGGGAAGGTATGGCTGGTAACTCAGTGAATCCATTGAGATACATTTCTCTATAAAATAAAAGTAACATGGGGCATTCAATTATTATATAATTGGATGCCTTTTTTTTTAGAATAAGAGATTTGATGGAAGTCTTTTTTTGTACACAAATTGTATAAAACTTAAGCTAGTGAATAGTATCTACTTAGATTTATGCATATAATTAAAATAATAATATTTTATAAGTAAAGTGGAGGTTAAGTGTGAAAAAAATAATTGGATTACTAATTATAGGTTCCTTAATAGCTATTGCTACTATATCATTTGTAAAAAATAATATTGATGAAAAGGAAGATCCTTTTGAAGGGGAGCAAATGGGAACAGATATGGCTGAAAACCCAGTAAACCAAGGGACTGGTAAAGGTGATGCAGCCCCAGATTTTACTTTGACAACACTAGACGGAAAAGAGGTCTCGTTGTCAGACTATAAAGGAAAAAAAGTAGTATTAAATTTTTGGACATCATGGTGTCCTCCTTGTAAAGCAGAGATGCCACATATGCAAAACTACTATGAAGATATGTCTGAAGAAGCTAATGTGGAAATTTTAGCAGTCAACCTTACGAACAAGGATAATGGAGTAGATGAGGTGTCTTCGTTTGTAGAAGACTACGGTCTAACCTTTCCAATACCTATGGATGAGGAAGGGCAAATAGGAAACGCCTATAAGGTGATCCCTATTCCAACTACTTATATGATTGATACGAATGGCATCATTCAAAATATGATAGTTGGTCCAATGAATGAGGAAATGCTGATAGATTATGTCGATAAACTAAAATAAGAATCTGATTTTTGGGCAAGTATTAAACTTCGTTTTCCTCACATATATTAGTGGAAAACTAGGAGGTTGAACTTGCGCAAAAATCGGATTATTTTATTTGGATTCATTTTAGTCATTGTGTTGGTATTAGGGTATTTATGGATGTCTGGAAAATCGTCAGAGCCAGAGAAAAGTAACGTTAGTAGTAGTCAAGTGATTGATGAAGCGTATCAGTTAATAAAAAAAGAGGCAGTTTTCTCAAAGAATGAAAAGTTATTAGTAGAGGGTGCAATTAGAGGCATGGCTGAAGCTTTAGAAGATCCACATTCTTCGTATTTAACGAAAGAGGAAGCGGAGACGCAAGAATCTTCTTTAGCTGAGGAACGGGTTGGTATTGGTGTAGAAATTATGAATTCTGGCGGTAAGTTTATTGTAGTGGCTCCCATTAAAGACTCTCCAGCTTACAAAGCAGGTTTGAAGCCTCAGGATGAAATCGTACGGGTGAACAGTGAACGAGTAGATGGTAAAACTATGGCTGAATTAGTTCGATTATTAAGTGGCGACAAAGGTAGTAGTCTTAAAATGACGATATATCGTCCAAGCGAAAATCGTCATGTAGAGTTACATATGAAACGAGAGACAATCGCGTTGCATACTGTTTCCAGTGAAGTACTAGAGGTTGACGGAAAGTCTCTAGGGATAGTCACTATTTCTATTTTTGGAGAAAAAACTGCTGAAGAGTGGGAAAAGCAAACCAAAGCGCTTGTAGAACGTGGAATAAACGGACTAGTTGTGGATGTCCGAGGTAATCCAGGAGGTTATTTATTCAGCGTTTCTTCTATTATAGGAACCCTTCTACAAAACGGAAGTACGTTTGCTTACATGCAAGATGCTAAAGGTGTTTTAGAACCATTGAATACGGTAAATAAGGATAACCCTTACCTGAACAAGCTACCAGTTGTTCTATTGCAAAATGGAGGTAGTGCATCTGCAAGTGAAGTTTTGGCTGGGGCGTTAAAAGATAATAGTCGTGCTATGATCGTAGGTGAAACAAGCTTTGGTAAAGGTACTGTTCAAGAAACACATCCTTTGTCTAATGGCGGAAAGTTAAAAATTTCTACCCATAAGTGGTTAACTCCAAAGCAACAATGGATTCATCATAAGGGGATAGAGGCAGATTTGAAGGTAGAGCAGGATGAGTTATTCAACACAGATATTAAATATTATCATGGTGATTTCCACCAAGGAGATTATGGAGATGAAATTAAGTACGTACAACAAATTCTTAGTGGATTAGGCTACAATATATCACGCAAGGACGGTTATTTTGATGAAGCTACTGTTGAAGCTATAGATAAATATAGAGAGCAAAATAAACTAGAAATTAATTCGAAGCTAGATGAGACATTCTTTCAGGACTTAACGAACACAATTAATGAGTATAAGGCACGAAAAGAGAATGATCAGCAGCTTCAAATGGGTGTAAGTTATATAATTCACAGCTTAAATAAATAACTTGAGACAATAAACCTATACGGAAGTTCTCCTCGTTTGTTACAATAATAGGAAGACTATGTTGTAAGCGAGGAGGATTCGTATGGTACAAGAAATATTAATAGAATTGGCAAAAGGGATTGGACGTTTCTTCCTTCATCCAGCTGTTTATATAACACTTCTTTTTTCTGTATTAATCGGATACTTTCGGGTGAAGAGAGAGAGAAAACAATTTCGAGCGAGAATACTTTGGGGTTGGACAGAGGCAAAGCATTTTTTGCTAGATGGTTATGTATGGGCAATTATTATATCTGTAATTAGTGTAGCGGTTGGATTGGTTATACCGTCCACTTGGTTAATGGTTTATAGTGTATGGATGATTTTATTTGTTCTACTCTTTATGTATCAGGTCGGCTCTGCAATTTATGCAATTGCCTTAGCGGTAGCTACTTTTTATATCATGTTTTTCTATGATTGGTCTTATGAAATATTTTCATGGGAAATTGTTGGACAAGATATAGATGGACAAGTTATTGTTCCAATTGCTATTTTAGCAGGTTTATTGCTGATAGCAGAGGGTTTTATTATCCAAAAGCATGGAGCGACAAACGCTTCGCCTAGATTGGTTAAAACGGCAAGAGGCAGCGAGGCAATGGAATATGTAACTAAACGACTTTGGTTGTTACCGATTCTATTAGTCATACCTGGAGATGTTATACATACATATCTACCGTTCTGGCCACAGTTTACTTTAGGAGAGTCTACATTTTCTTTAGTATTGTTTCCTTTTGTAATAGGCTTCCAACAAAAAAGCAGACATTCACTGGCAGAGAATTTTTTCCCTATGTACGGAAAAAAGGTTTGGCAATTAGGGATAATCGTGACAGTTGTAGCAGCGGTAGGCTATATAGAACCACTTATCAGTCTAATAGCTTTGGCGTTGGGAGTAATAGGAAGACTAGTAATATCCTTTATTGAGTATAGAAGAGAGCGTAATGGCTCCTTTGCTGTATCTCCGCAATCGAATGGGGTAATGATTGCTGGTGTGCTTTCCGACTCTCCAGCAGAAAAGATGGGCTTAAAAATTGGAGAATGTATCGTTAAGGTAAACGGACAAAAAGTAACAGATGAGCAAGAACTGTATGAAGCCGTTCAAATCAATGCAGCCCATTGTAGATTAGAAGTATTGGATCATAATGGAGAGCTTCGATTGAGACAGCATGTTTTGTTTAGACATGACCATTACAGACTAGGATTAATCTTAGTGAGGTAGGAGAAACAATGGAAACTTTATCTATACCAACACAAGTTATACTTGCGATTGTTGCACCTGCTTTGTTAGTTGTGCTATTTACTCGAATAACCTTTAATCGATATGTCGCCTTGCTACTAACAGTTGCTCTGTTCGCAGCCTCTGTGTATGCTGGCTATACTCATCGTTGGTGGATTTATATATTAGATGCTGCATCTCTGACATTTGGATTTTGGTATGCAAGCTATATGAAAGCGCGCGACAAAAAATCCGCCCCATAAAGGGCGGATTTTTTTAAATACATCGAATTGATGGAAAGTTATAGTGAAGTAGACTTCCTCAAACAGGGGGGGCAAGAGGAAGTCAATTGGTAAAGTGAGATACTTGGATAGGTGCAACACTTTAAGCCATAAGCGCAACACTTTGGGTAAAACGCGCAAAACTTGAAGTCATTCCCGCAACAATTTGCCCATGTGCAGTACTTCCAGTTGCTACTGCAACACTTTTATCCAAATGGACAAAGCTACAACCTAACCAAAGGCTTTCATTCATCGAATCAGGGATTCAGCTCAATCTTGCTTCTTGGCTAGCGCTTCTTCATATTCCTTTCGTACGTTATGAAGCAGTTCAGCATCAGTTAGGATGCGGTAGCCGGTATTGGCTAGAGCCTTGGCTCCCTTAATTAGTGCCTCGTCGCCAAGCTGGGATTTGGCAGCTTCACGGAACTCGATGGTGTGACCGACCAAATCATCTGGGCCAATTTTAATATGTGGATGGGCAGTAGGGACAGCATAGCTGATGTTGCCAGCGTCTGTTGATCCTTTGCCTTTTCGTTTTTCTGTATGGACAAACTCTCCGACTGCTTCAAGCTCTTCATGAAGAATTTCATCTAATTTAGAATTTAATACAAAGTCCTGAACCTCGTTTTGGAATCGCTCAATTCGTACGGAGGCTCCTGTTGCAAGTGCTGCGCCATTTGCAATAGCACGGACTTTTTCTGCTACTTCCTCTGTTTTCTTCCAGCTCTCTGCTCGGATATAGAAGCGGGCAGACGCGTAGTCAGGAATAATGTTTGGAGCATCTCCACCGTGGGTGATGATCCCGTGGATACGTACAGTGCTTGGAAGCTGCTGACGAAGGGCATTAATGCCATTGAATAAAAGAATGACAGCGTCTAAAGCGTTTATACCTTTCTCAGGAGATCCAGATGCATGTGCTGCTTTCCCATGAAAATGAAAATCTAATGGATCCACGGCCAATGTTTCACCAGTTAAAGAAGTCTTGCCGGAAGGGTGAATCATTAGTGCAACATCCACATCCTTAAGGAAACCGTGCTTGACGAAGCTTCCTTTAGCACTTCCATTAGGGCCACCTTCCTCAGCGGGCGTCCCAAGAACGACTACATTTCCTCCTGTAAGAGGGAGGGCCTCTGCCAAGGCAATTCCAGCAGCAACGCTCGTTGTTCCGATAATATTATGTCCGCATGCGTGACCTAGTCCAGGAAGGGCATCATACTCTGCAAGGTAAGCTACGGTTGGCCCTTCTTTTACTCCCTTTTTAATAGCGTAGAAGGATGTTTCATGGCCTGCAACGGAAGTAGTTACCTCGAAACCGGCGTCACGTAGTAGCTTTACATGTTTTGCACTAGCGAAGAACTCCTGGTTGCCGATTTCAGGGTTATTATGGATTTCCTGACTGACCTGCACGTATAATTCTTTGTTTTCCTCAATTGACTTTAGCAATAATTCCTTTGGTTCTTTTACAATACTCATCTGTATTCCTCCTATTTTTTATTTGATTAGATCTTCAAATGTTTGATCTAGTTGTTCCTGCGTTAAAATTACTAAAGCGGATCCGCCTTTTGTATCCTCGGTGATAACTTTCTGGATATCTTCTTCTTGATATAATTCGACAATACGTGTGTATGTTTCGTTATTTTTATCTTCTCCACGGGCTACTATTGTGTTGACATAAGGATAGATGGATTCATCCTTTCCTTCTTCTTTATATATAGGGTCCTCACCAGGTGAGAAGCCAGCCTGACCGGCAACACCGTTATTAATGATAGAAGCAGTAACGTCCGGCAGCACTCGTGGTGTTTGCTGGGCAACCATAGGAATAATATCTAAGTTCAATGGGTTTTCTACAATGCCGCTTGGATCTCCAAAAAGCCCGAAGCTGTCTGAAAGGGTGATTAAATCAGCAGACTCTAACAAACGAAGTGCACGAGCCTGGTTAGATGGATCATCTGGAATAGCAATTTTATCGCCTTTTTTGATTTCACTGATGTCTTTAATCTTTTCCGAATAAACGCCAAGAGGAGCAAACATGGTTGAACCAATTGGAACAAGGTCATTTCCACTTTCTTTTACATATTGAGAAAGGAAGGAAATATGCTGGAAGGCATTTAAATCGATATCTCCCTGTGCTAAGGCATTATTGGGTAAAGTGTAGTCTGCAAACTCGATTAACTCAATTTCAATTCCTTCTTTAGCTGCTTTCTCTTTTAAAACTGGCCATTGGGCACCATCAGAGCCATTCACACCAATTTTCACCTTAACTGTATCCTTGTCTGAAGCAGCTGAAGAGTCGTTACAAGCTGCTAAGACTATTGCTGCCAAAAGAGCAATGACTAATAAACTAATTTTTTTCATATCTATTCTCCTTATCGTCTGATGAATTTTTTAGATAATGCATTTCCTAACCACTGGGCAAGCTGAACTAAAACGATGAGTATTATAACGGTTACGAGCATAACGCTTCCGTCGAAACGCTGATATCCATAGGTCATTGCTATATGACCGAGTCCGCCTCCACCGACTGTTCCTGCCACAGCAGAAAAGTCTATTAAGCTAACAGTTATAAAGGTTAAGCCGAGAATAAGAGGTCCTAAAGCTTCAGGTATTAAAACGGTAAATATAATTCGTAATGGACTTGCACCCATCGCTTGCGCTGCTTCAATCACCCCTGGATCTATGCTTACTAAGTTATTTTCCACAACTCGAGCTATAGAAAAGCTGGCGACAATCGTCATTGGGAAAATGGCGGCCGCAGTACCAATCGTTGAACCCATCACTAATCTTGTGAGCTGAGAGATGGCTACTAAAAAGATGATAAAGGGGATTGGTCGAATAATATTGATTAATATGTTCAACACTTGAAAAACAATTTTATTTTCTAAAATGTTTCTTTCTCGTGTTACGAATAATAGAAGACCAATCGTTATTCCTAAAATAGAACCAAATACTAAAGTGGCAATAACCATAATAATGGTCTCTCCTGTTGCTTCTACAATTCTTGGCCAGAAAGTACTCCAATCAACCTTCATGCTTTGCCACCTCCTGAATGTCAACGATTGTCTCTAGCTCATTAATGGCACTTTGAATTGCCACGGTGTCGCCTTCAAAAGACACGATTAAATCTCCAAAAAGCCTTTCCTGTAACTCTCGTATAGAACCATAAACAATATTGAAATGAATGCGATGCTTCTGAGTTACTTGAGATAAAATGGCTTTATTTGTTACGTCTCCCTTGAAGATTACTCGATAAAAGCCGTTGCCTCCTCGAGAACGCCAATCCTCTAAAATTTGAGGAGAAGGTAAATCCTGTTGCACCGATCGTATAAAGCGCTGAGAGGTAAGATGCTGTGGATCAGTAAATACATCGAATACGTCTCCTGATTCAATAACCTCTCCATTTTCCATGACAGCTACTCGATCGCAAATGGACTGAATGACGTGCATTTCATGTGTGATTAACAAAATGGTAATTCCAAATTCCTTATTCACCTTTTTAAGTAAGCGAAGGATTTCTGCAGTAGTTTCTGGATCCAATGCAGAAGTTGCTTCGTCACAAATGAGAATATCAGGTGAGGTAGCAAGTGCCCGAGCAATACCAACACGTTGTTTTTGTCCACCAGACAATTGGCTTGGATAATCTTTCTCCTTATCAGAGAGCCCGACAAAGCTAAGAAGTTCGTTCACCCTTTTTGTAATTTCATTTTTACTCAAGCCTGCTAGCTTTAGAGGGTAAGCAATATTTCCGCCAACTGTGCGAGAGTGGAACAAGTTAAAGTTTTGAAAAATCATTCCAATATTTCTTCGTCTTGCTCGTAACTGTTTGGAAGTCAATGATTTGACATCGATATTCTGAATAAATACAGAGCCTGCAGAAGGACGTTCCAGCATATTAACTAGTCGAAGCAGCGTACTCTTTCCTGCACCACTAAATCCTATAATGCCAAATATCTCACCTTCTTTTATTTTTAGAGAAACATCTTTTACTGCATGCACCTCCCGCTTGCCAAGACGAAAGGTCTTGGAAACATTTTTAAACTCGATCATTCAAATTACCTCCTCATACATCATTGGTTCGTTACAGACAAAGGATAGTCATCTACCTTTCTATCACGAGAAAAAGAGAGCTTCCTTGTTCTTATCTAAAAACGATAAGAAAAAGAAAGCTCTCCAAAATTTACGAAAAAGCCAACTTTTCTCATCTTTCAAGCAGTGCGCTTGCAGGAGTTGGCACAGTATTCAAAGATTTGAACCTGTTGCCGAAACGTCATAGGGCCTGATCCCTCGGTTTCTCTAGATAAGAAAGTGATGTGCTATTTAATTGTTGTAAGAATTGTTTTAAACTTTAAACAATAAAAACAAAACCGTCAAGAGGTTTTTAAAAATAGGGTAATTTGAACCACTTAATTGATTAATTGAATATAAATTTTTGAAGGGCTCAAAAAAATAATAAATAACATAGTTTTATATTCATGGATGAGCTATAAGGCTATGTTAAAGAGTAGGGGTGATTTATGATGCATACAAAAGAAATCTATAAATCAGAGAGTTGAATTGATTTCCGCGCCAACCGGACGCTTTCCGCGGGGTGAGCGATAAGCCATCACCCATCGCTAGCGCGCGTGGTTGTGATGTCTTATCTGTCTCACTCATCCCGCAGCATAGCTATCAAGTTAAGAAGTTTATAAAAACCCTCGAGGTTGGTATAGAAAACTAACCAACAGGAGGTGCTTCATATGAAAAGAACTGATTTAGACGAATGGAAACTCTTAATGGAACAATTGT